>DDIS01000082.1:0-24314 GCA_002338615.1 Proteobacteria bacterium UBA1844
CGGACCGGCTCTACGGCGGCCAGGAGGGCCGTCATCTCGACTACGATCTGATTCCAACCGTTATCTTCAGCCATCCGACGATTGGCACGGTTGGCATGACCGAAGTGCAAGCGCGCGCGGCCTATGGTGACGACGTAAGAATTTACGAGTCACGATTCACGGCCATGTATTACGCGCTGGGCGACGTCAAACAACGTACCGCAATGAAGTTGATAACGGCAGGCAAAGCAGAAAAAATTGTCGGTTGCCACATAATTGGTGAGGGCGCCGACGAAATGCTGCAGGGCTTTGCTGTTGCAATCAAAATGGGCGCGACGAAGCAAGACTTTGACGACACCGTTGCGACTCATCCGACCAGTGCGGAAGAACTGGTGACCATGCGCTAGCGCCCCGGGCTGCGGGCACTATCGATGCGCCACCTGCTCACACATGTTGATCGATAAGAACCGGGTTTCCGTCCGGGTCAAGCATGGCAATGCTGCCCGGGCCGCTGCTGGATTCATCAACCGTGGTGGTCAGCTCGATGCTCTGCCCAAGCAGCTTGCGCTGGATCGCGCGGACATCTTCAAAGGACCCCAGCGTTTCACCTGCCGCGTTCCACCCCGGGTTAAAGGTGAGGATATTCTTTTCGAACATACCCTTGAAGAGGCCAATCGTCGTCGTACCGTTGCGGAGAATCACCCAGCCTTGCGAGGCGTCGCCGCCAACCGCGACAAAACCCAGAGCGCCATAGAAGTCCTGTGATTTCGTGAGGTCTGCGACATTCAGGCTAATGGAAAATGCACCCAGTTCCATAGTGTTGTCCTTTATTCTGATTGAGGTTTGGATTTGCGATTGCCGAGTAAAGCCGCACTGACGATGGAGACAAGCAGGCCGACCGGAAATATTTCGACGAAAGTCATGGGTAGCCGGAAAAAGGGGTTGGCGTACTGTGCGCGAAACCGATCGCCATCACGCGCAATCTGCGCAAGTTCGCTGTCACTCGCACCGGCAGCTTCTTTCCCGGCCACCATTGCATCGACATAGTCGTCTACGAAGCCGAAATCCGTCGCCGCAAGGTAAACCTCCCACACGACGACATACACCAGCCCCGCTATGGCGGAAATGCCGAGACCGATAAGCAGCGCACGGGAGAAGCTGATGAGTCCGCCGAGCTCATCATCACGGTGGTGCTTGATCGCTATGTAGATGCTACCGAATGCAATAAACATGACGAGAAAGCCGAGCCACGCCTGGCTACGACCAAGCTCGATACCGAGTGTCATGCAGCTGATGACGACGAGGCCCGCGAGTACGCCGTAGATCAAAATTATTCTTTGCATGCATTTGTGTCCGCTGAAAAGATGTCTCAAACAATAGCCTGCACGCGGCAAAAGTCATCCACCAAAGGGTTGATTTCGGCAAATCCATGCAGAATCCGGGCTATGGAATGATGCGCAGCGTCCTGGCCTTTTGCACGGCCTCTGTGCGCCGCGACACCGCAAGCTTCTGATACAGGTGGACGAGATGGGTTTTGACCGTGCTCGGCGCAACGTACAGGCGCTTTGCAATGCCGCGGTTGCTGGCGCCTTCGGCCAGCAGTTCCAGGACCTCGAGTTCACGTGGCGTGAGCCCCAGGGTATCAATGATCTTGTCGTTGCGACTGAAGGAGGCGTCAGGCTTGCCGCGACCCAGGCGCGTGCCGAACCAGACGCCGAGGCCCGTGAACAGGATCGCCAGCAAGACGATGTAAATCTCCGTCGCATAGAGCTGCACGACAAACTGGTGCTCCAGCCACTGCAGCAGGAAAGCACCGCAGGCCAGTGCTCCTCCATAAACAAGCACGGTCCGTGTCATCATCGTCGTGCGAGGCATGCGCTCAGCAAGCGTGCCCGGTCCCCCGCACCGCATACAGAAACCGCGCATAGCCGATCTCGGCGGCGTTCTTGGTCAACTCCAGGTTGACCCACGCAACGACATCGCCAAAAGGCCGGTCTTTGAAAGGCCATCGTGTCAGTTCGCTGGACGCGAGAGCCCCGGCTGTCATATGTGCCAGTTGTCCACACCATTGATCGTGCAAATCGTTCAACCGTGCGCGAACGCTTTCTGCGGTGCCTGGCCAGAGCACTTCGTCACGAGTCAGCTGCGCGGCGGCAAAGGACTGGTCGAGCACAGTGGACCACCAGAAGATGATATGCCAGCTAAGCCAGGCAATGCTGGGTGGGCCGAGATCATAGCCTTCGTGCTCCGGCCAGTCGGCGCGCCAGTGGCCGTCGGCGTCCTGTTGCACATGCAGACCCTTGTTGGCCGGTCGCCACAGGCATTCGTCGGTAGTCAGTCCGCTGAGGTGCAGGCCGGCAAGTTTCCAGGCCGTATCGAACTGCCTGCGAAGGTGCATCGCGGGATCGTACGGCTGGGTAGCCGGGCCAGACATCAGGCGGCGACCGAAATCTGCTTTAACACGGGCGCGGTCGCGGGTCGTACGCCGCGCCAGATATGAAAGGATTCCGCCGCCTGTTCGACCAGCATGCCCCAGCCCATGACGGACCTGGCCGCACGGTGTTCGCGCGCCCAGGCACTGAATGGCGTGGGCTTTATGCCGTAGGAAAGATCGTAACAAACTGTCGTAGCAGCAATGGCTGATGCAGGATAGGGCGGTGCGTCGCCGGTCAGCCCCGCCGAGGTGGCATTGATGATGAGATCGAAAGTTTCGCTGGCAGGTACGTCGTCAAAGCCGCAGGCGCTGATGCGACCTGCGCCGCTGAATAATTCTGCGATGACCTCGGCCTTGTGCAAGGAGCGGTTCGCAATCAGCAAAGTGTCAGGCGCGGCGGACAGCAATGGCCCTACGATGCCACGCGTGGCGCCGCCGGCACCGAGGATCAGTATCCGCGTACCTGCAAGGGGTACGCGGAGATTCACGGTCAGGTCACGCAGCAAGCCGATGCCGTCCGTGTTGTCCCCGAATACATCGCCGTCCCCGAATACCAGCGTGTTTACGGCACCTGCCAGGTTCGCGCGTTCGCTCAGCTGATCGCACAAACGTGCAACGGCACGTTTGTGCGGCACGGTGATGTTGAGCCCTTTACCGCCGGTGTTCTGAAACTGTCGTACGGCCTGATCCAGTTTTTCGGGCGGCACCTGCAGCAGTTCGTATTGCATGTTTTGCGCGGTTTGCAGGGCAAACAAGCGATGAATAACCGGTGAACGACTGTGTGAAATCGGGTAGCCCATGACCCCGTAACGGTCGACACTGACAGTCTCATCGTGCACGGTCAGCGCTGCCCGATCGAGAGGGTTTGCATCGCTATTCCGCCAGCCACTCGGCGGCGTCGAGTGCGTAGTAGGTCAATATGGCGTTGGCGCCGGCGCGCTTTATGCACAGCAGGGATTCGAGCACGACTTTGCGCTCATCGAGCCAGCCTTGCCCGACGGCGGCCTTGATCATCGAGTACTCACCACTGACCTGATAGGCGAATACGGGCACCGCGAAGCTGTCCCGCACACGACGAACGATGTCGAGGTACGGCAGGGCAGGTTTTACCATGACGATGTCGGCACCTTCGTTGATATCGAGGCTGACCTCACGCAAAGCGGCATCGCTCACGCCGGGATCGACCTGGAAAGTAAACTTGTCGGCGGCGCCGAGGTTGGCGGCCGAGCCGACCGCGTCGCGAAACGGACCATAAAAGGCGGATGCGAATTTCGCGGCATAGGCGAGGATCACGGTATTGCTGTGGCCCGCTGCTTCGAGGGCCATGCGTATCGCGCCGATGCGGCCATCCATCATGTCCGAAGGAGCGACGATATCGACCCCGGCGGCCGCGTGCGACAATGCCTGTTTGACCAGCATGTCGACCGTTACATCGTTCAGTACATAGCCGGCTTCATCGATAATGCCGTCCTGTCCATGGGTCGTGTAAGGGTCAAGGGCCACATCTGTAATAACCGAGAGCCCCGGACAGGTCTCCTTGATTGCTCGCACAGCTCGCTGCGCGAGTCCGTCCGGGTTGCAACACTCGCTGCCGTCGAGCGATTTCAGCGGCTGGTCGATAACCGGGAACACGGCGACCGCCGGGATGCCAAGATCGACCGCGCGGCCAAGCTCGTGGAGCAGCAGATCAATACTCAGGCGAAATACGCCAGGCATCGACGCGACCGGCTCCTTACGGCCTTCGCCATCGAGAACGAACACCGGGTAAATCAGGTCTGCGCTGCCAAGCGCAGTTTCTGACACGAGACGACGCAGGTTGGCCGTGCGCCGGACGCGCCGGAGCCGGGTCGTTGGAAACTGTCCGGAATATCGGGTCATTATAAGAAACAGGAATAAGTGAATTAGTTGTTTATTTTCCCTGTATTTAGGTAGTGTTTCCATGCCTAATGTCCCGTTTTTTGCGGCATGGGTAATAATTATTGGTGAGGGCAGGTCATCTCGAATGAAACGCAGTAGTACCGGGCGGGGTCGGCGCAGGAAATTCGACGAGATCGTGGGTGTCTTTCATCAGGATATGTATCGCTATGCTCTCTGGCTTAGTCGCAACAAGGCCATAGCGGAAGACGTAGTGCAGGAAGCACTGCTGAGAGCATGGAAGTCCCTGGACGCGCTCCGCGACACCGCCGCCGCCAAGCCCTGGCTGCTGACAATCGTCAGGCGGGAAAATGCCCGGTTTTTTGAGCGCCGCCGCCTGGAAACGGTCGATATAGACAACCTGGCGCCGTCACAGGAAGCGATGCTGGCCGAGGTGCCGGACGAGCAGCTGGAGGATTTGCGCGAGGCAATATCCGAGCTCGAGGATGACTACCGTGAGCCGCTTGTACTGCAGGTGCTGATGGGCTACAGCACGAATGAAATAGCGGCGCTCATGGAGCTAAAACAAGGAGCGGTGCTGACGCGTCTGCACCGGGCAAGACTGAAACTGAAGGACTGTGTCGAGCGCCGCGAGGCACGGCGATGAAAAAGACTGACGACATGACAAATTGCGAGCAATACCGGGAAAAGATCGGTGGCGACCCTCACTACGAAGGTGACGGAGCGCACCTGGCGGGGTGCGCAACCTGCCAGGATTATCGCGCGGCGATGCAAGCGCTGGACGGAGAAATCTTGCGGGCCTTGTCGGTTCCGGTACCAAAACTTGCCGTACCGGATTTACCCGAGATTGCTACGGCCGATGTGGTCCAATTGCCGCGACGACGTCTCACCGCGCCTGCCTGGCTTGCAATTGCGGCGAGCATCACGGTTGCAGTGACAGTCGGCTTTCTTCTCACGGCAAACAACCCTCCACCCCCGACGCTTGCAGAGCAGATCATCGATCACTTCGAGCATGAAAAATTTTCGATGCAGGTGTCGGACCAGGCAGTTAGTGATGATCGTCTCGCGCGTATCGTGCCGGCGAATATTGTCACCATGGACCAACCCGTCGGGCTGATTACTTACGCGCAAAGTTGTGTGATCAATGGCAAGCAGGTTCCACACCTGGTTGTGCAGGGCGATCATGGGCCGGTGACGATCCTGCTGCTGGCGAACGAGCACATCGACGCCCCACAGGAATTACAAAGTGGTGCCTTTAGTGGCGCGATATTCCCGCTTGGTGATGGCAGCGTCGCAATCGTAGGCACCGATGTCGAAGATTTGGAGAGAGTAGAACAACAAGTAACAAGCTCAGTGCATTGGCGAACCTGAGTCCAGGGAATGGTGTATTAACCGCCCTCGCCAGGGCTTATTCCAACCTAGGAGAGACAGAATGACAGAGAAAAAAGTACTGAAACCCGTAGCACTGGCCATTGGTGCAGCGCTCGCCGGTTCGTTCGCAATTGGCAGCGCCGCCAACGCGGATCCCGGTGCCAGTCCATTCGCAATGACCAGCCTGAGCTCCGGCTACATGCTGACTGTCGGCGAAGGGTCCTGCGGTGGCGACAAGGAAGGTGGCATGCAGGACGACAAGGATGCAGAAGCTTCCTGTGGCGGCGACAAGAAAGACGGGATGGACCACGACAAGGATGCTGAGGCTTCCTGCGGTGGTGACAAGAAAGATGGCATGGACCATGACAAGGATGCAGAAGCCTCCTGTGGCGGCGACAAGAAAGGCGAAGCCAAAGACAAGGCTGAAGGTTCCTGCGGCGAAGGCTCTTGCGGCAGCGACAAGCAAGGCTGATCATGCCAGCGTAGAAACGCTGAAGTGAAAAGCAAAGCCCGCACTGACGTCAGTGCGGGCTTTTTTTGAGCGTGCAACGGCGCGCTATGGTTGCCAATATCGCATCGCGGCGAGACGCCGCTCCTACGAGATGCTGCACCGTGCCGCCCGTAGGAGCGCCGTCCCCGGCGCGATCGCCCGACATCGTATCGCGGCAGGATGCCATCGCGGCGAGACGCCGCTCCTACGATCGGGCCCGTATTACGGCCGCGCTACCGGGAGGATTCATCGCCAATTCGGTCGCGCACGTAGTTGCGGATATCCAGGCTCCAGTCTTCCATTGGCCCGTAAAAACCCGATCTGAACTTCTGCGATCGCATGCCGCGCTGCACGCTCTCACAAATATGCCAGTCCTGCTTGTTGACGAGATCCCAGAAGTCAACCGCATCGGCGGGATCGAAATCCGGTCGTGTCATCTCGTCGGGATGGAACAGGAATTCGCAGATGATGTCCGTCCGGCCTGGTGAGCGTGGCCAGAGCGTGAATGCCGCAACGTGATCCATCGACAGGCTCAGCATCATGTTGGGGTAAATGAGTTCACCTTTGTGGCGGACTTTTTCATTGTCGTCGAGGCCCGGAAATGGCGCGCGATTGGTCGTACCTGACATCGTAAATGTATTCGTACCTTCCTTTTGTTGTACACCACCTTCCCAGTCCAGGTCCGCGCCGCCGTTCTTGCGAAACGCTGGCACAATACGGCACAGCTCGGGATGCACGCCGGCGCAGTGATAGCACTCGTTGTAGTTCTCGAGAATTACTTTCCAGTTGGCGTGGACCACATACTCGATACGCCGGGCCGTGCGCAAGTCGTGCAACGGGTAGCGCCGCAAATTATTTACCGCAGCGCCGAGCGAGTCCTGCAGGTTCAAATCGCCGCTGACAAGACGAACAAAAATAAACCCGCCCCAGGTGTCAAGTTCGGCCCTGTGCAAGCCAAAACGCTCCTTATCAACCAGCAGGTGCGGAGTGCTGTGCAGCTTGCCATTGAGATTGTAATTCCACGAGTGGTAAGGGCAGCGAATACCTGCCGCGAAGTGTCCCTGTTGTTCATCGGTGCCCGGGCTCGGCACGAGTTCGGCGCCACGATGGCGGCAAACATTGTGAAACGCATGCAGTTGTGTCTCCCGCACCAGCAAGATGCTCTCGCCAAGGATATTGACGAGCCGGTAATCGCCCTTCTTCTCAAGGCCTTCAATACGACCGGCACAAAACCATTCGCGATGAAAAATCCGCTCACGTTCGAGCTGCAAATGAGGCGCGTCCAGGTAGTAACTGCCCGGCAGGGTTTCTTCGAGTTTGTGCTGTGTGGAGTTCATGTATGCTCTGATATTCAACCCTGTCAGACGCCACTATGCAATACGACGTGATCATTATTGGTGCCGGGCACAACGGGCTCACGACCGCCGCATATCTCGCGCGGGCGGGCCGGCGGGTACTGATGCTTGAGCGTCGCTCGATTGTCGGTGGCTGCGCTGTTACCGAAGAGGTGGACGCGGAGAAGGCACCCGGTTGTCGCGTGTCCACTGCCTCTTACATTGCAAGCATGTTGCGGCCAACGATCATTCGGGACCTGAAGCTTGCCGACTATGGTTTGCAGATGCTTGCCTGCAACCCCGGTGTGCAGGCCGCTTTTCTGGAGGGCGGTGGTGACGTCGTTGCATGGTGGTCGGATACCGGCAAAATGCGCGCAGAACTTGAGCGAATCGCACCGCAGGATGTGGCGACCTTCTTTGCCACCGAGGAGGAGTTGAAAAAGCTGGCCTCGTACCTGCAGCCATTTTTTCTCGAATCGCCTCCCGACCTGCATGCACGCGGATTTGCAAAATGGCGCGAAGGTCTGCGCCTGATGCGCCGTTTCCGCGGGCTCTCAGGTGACGAGCTTGCAGGCCTGACCCGCTTTCTCACCGGTTCGCTGGGTGAGTTTCTCGACCAGCGATTCAGGTCCGATAAACTCAAGCGCCTGATTCTGTCTAACAGTCTGTACGGCAAACACGGCGGGCCGTACCAGCCTGGTACTGCAATGGGCCTGCTGTTTCACTTGTTGAGCGGCGGCGACTCCGACCAGCAGGCCTGGCAAGGCCACGTAATTGGAGGAATGGGCGCAATCACGCAGGCGATGCGTGCTGCCTGCGAAGATCTTGGCGTCGCGATTCGAACCGAAGCTCCGGTGCGTAAAGTCAACATTGCCAACGGAGTGGCATCGGGTGTCACGCTCGATTCCGGTGAGTCGATCGACGCGCGGCTGGTGGTTTCCAATGCGGACCCGAAACACACCTTTCTGAAACTGGTGGATGCCGCCGAACTGGACGATAACTTCCGTCGCGATATCAGTAACATCAGGATGAACGGTCCGGCGGGTAAAGTGAATTTCGTGCTGTCACAAGAGCCGCAGGTGATGGGCATGCCGCTTGCGAGATCGAAGTCCGAACGATCGCTGTTCACACTGGTTCCGACACTCGAGGAAGCCGAGGCGAATTACAATGCTGCGCGTCGCGGCGAATTGCCCGAGCGTCTGTGGGTTGATTGCGTGCTCGCATCCAACGTTGACGATACGCTCGCACCCGAAGGCCGGCACATGTTGACCTGTTTCGTCCAGTACCTGCCTTACGAACTTAAAGATTCAAACTGGGATGCGGAGCGGAGCACACTGGGTGATCGCGTAAGCGAGCTAATCGCCGCGTACGCACCCAATGTGCCTGCCGCCGTCATTGCGCGACGCGTGTTCGCGCCGCCCGACCTCGAAGCAACGTTCGGCATCACCGAAGGCAATATTTTTCATGGCGATATTTCTCTCGAGCAGATGTTTTTTATGCGCCCGTTGCCGCGCTGGTCACGCTATCAGACGCCCATTAAAGGCTTGTACCTTTGTGGTGCGGGTACGCATCCGGGCGGTGGCGTCACCGGTGCGCCCGGGTACAACGCCGCCCACGCGATCCTGTCGAGGTAGCCTCCCGACTATTGAATGACAAAGGCTTCGGACTCGGCCAGCACTTCGTAGCCATCGTCTTTGCAGAGGCGCACGACGTAGCGGCCGGGTGGCACGGGCCACCGGCCTTCCGCAGTCCTTGCCTCGATCGAGATATTGCCGCTCGGCTTCGCATTGACGTAAGCCCAGGTGGCGGCCGCGTCGTAGCCTGATTCGATCTCTTGCGCAACAATACCGAGATAGTCATTGCGATTCCCCGGCGCGTTGCCCCAGGCAATCGAAATTCTCTCGCCGACCTTGAGCGACGTACCGGCAATACGCACAAAGGGCCGGGCATTTTTTTCGAGTATCCAGAACCTGGCCTCGAGCACAGTATCGCCAGCTTGCGGCAGGCTTACGATGTACTGACCCGCCTGCAGCTTGCTACCGTCGATGTTCGCGTGGCCGTCGCCTGCAACGCTGAGGCGGCCGGCTGCATGCGCCGGAGCATTATCATCCTCGCGCTCGATCTGCAGTTCTGAACTGTCGACGTTACGGTAGATAATCTCGATCGTGTCACCCTGGGTGTAGACGCGCTGCACCGTTGCCAGCAACGGTGGCATCCTGGCTGGTACTACCTTGAAGTCTGATACGACGGCGCGGTGGTCACTGGGCCAGGGCGTTACTGTGACGCGGGCATTCGGCGTGCCCGGCTCGCCAATCAGTTCGCTGCCAAGAATTTCAGCGGGCCCGGCGAACCAGATGAAATCGATTCGATCCTCCGGATCATTTGCGCCGGGCGCATATGACTCCAGCGGAGGTCGTCCGGCCCACCAGGTGAGACCCGGATGATCGGCGACACTCGGGTATGCGCTTCGCCAGGAATCACGCAAGCCTGCATCCTGTAAAGCCTTTGTAAGCGGCCATTGCACGGGGTAGCGCAGGAAGGGCCTGGCATCGACCATGGTCGCCGTCCAGTCGGTGTGTGCGGGCGAATTGAAATCACCGGTCAAGAAGATCGGCATGCCATCAGCAATCAGCTGACGTGCGGTGTCGAGGTAGGGGAGCATCTTCGGCAGCCGTACCCGGCGTTCCGTAGCCAGCACCTCATCGGGTGCCGCACCGTCGCGCACAAGATCCGGCCCGTACGGGTCCGAAGGCAGGTGCACATTCAATAGCGCGATGACTTCGCCGGGGCGGATTTCTGCAAAGACGTATTGCCCGTTCGCGGCCGCTGGATTAATTAGCGGGTAACGAGAGATGGCGTAATTCTGCAGATCGAAGTACCAGCCCAGCTCCTCCGCGAGTCTTGCAAGGTTTCCCTCCGCCTCCTGGATGCCGACGATATCGGCTCCGGATCGGCGAATGGCTGCCACCACATTGTCGAAACTGACATGCGTGCCACCCCACTCGATATTGAAGGTCATCACGCGAAGATCGAGCGCCGCTTCCTCGGCCTGTGCCGCGTTAGAACAGGCGAGCAATGCGAGGGCAGTGATGACAAGCAGTTGCGGCATCAGGCTACGCGGCCGTCGATCACCTCCGCCGGCACGTAGTCGAAGATGAAGTTGATGCGATCTTCCGTACCCTTGTTCATCACGCTGTGTGTTTTCTGGTTGTTGATCTCGTAGGCCCGGCCGACTTCGAATCGATAGGGACGGCCGTCGATCATGAAGCGCACGCGGGGATTGGTCGCAATCGGCAGGTGAATGCGGTGACCGTGATGAAACGACGGATGGGTATCGCGATGTGGCCGGATGATGCCGCCGGCCAGTAGCTTCGCCGCCATGGCTCTTACGATCGCGCCACCGGGTGGATAGCAACGCTCGATGACCTGGTGCATGACAGGCAGCGCAACGTCCGCGAGTCGATCCCAGCCAGCTTCCTTCGTCACCTCGATATTCGGCCAGCCGCTGCCATCCGTAAATATGAGGACGATCGAGCGTGTCTGCTCGTGAACCTCGTAGCTGCGCTCGCGGGTCGGGGTTTCGAGCCAGGCCTGCTCGTCCTGTGCGAGGACGGCAGCCGCGAGCGCGCTGACGTCGAACTCGCCAAGCTCGCGCAGCGGTACTTCGATATCCATTGCAGAATCCGGGGTGCTGCTACTCGAAGTAGCGGCGGTAGGTCACACCGTAAGACAAGGGACGATTGATGGACAGGCGTGTTTGCGCCCAGCGATCGTTGAAGAACTGATCCGCTCTCTCGTCGAAAATATTATTCACAAAAATTGCCGCGCTCCACTTCG
This sequence comes from Proteobacteria bacterium UBA1844, assembly GCA_002338615.1. Taxonomy (GTDB): domain Bacteria; phylum Pseudomonadota; class Gammaproteobacteria; order Steroidobacterales; family Woeseiaceae; genus UBA1847. The sequence continues at coordinate 11,321 of DDIS01000082.1, forward strand.
CTGAGTCGATACCAAAGCGGATGTCCGCAATGCTGTAGCTGTCCAGTGTGCGTACCGGGTTTACGAAAATAATGGACTGGATACCCTCGAGCGAACTCGTGGCCTCACCGTTGTAGGTGTAGTTGAAGTTGATATAAGGAGTGCCGCCCAGCATTTCCTTCTCAAAGGATTTGTTAATGGTCAGGCTGCCCTTCCAGTCCGGCATGATCGGCAATTGTGTGCCCTTGATGACGGTCGTCGGGTTCGGGTCGGTGGGAAACAGCGTCAGGGTCTTCGAAATTTCAGCCTCGTTCCATCCCAGCGTGCCGGAAATATCCCAGCCGTGTGCGGGCAGCCAACTCATCTGTGCCTCGACACCGTCGAGATTGGCTTCCGGGAAGTTGACGATGCCGAGGGTAAAGATATTCGGATCGTTGGCTTGCAATTGTATGTCTTGCCAGATCATGTGATAGGCGGTCACATTGAGCCGCACGCGACCACCGGAAAAGGTCGTCTTGATGCCGGCTTCGTAGTTCAGCAATTTATCCGAAGTGTATGCGTGATACGGATTGCCGGGACCGAACACGGAGCTTGAACGGGCCGCGTTTGCGCCGCCGCGACGGAAGCCTTCAGAGTAGGTGCCGTAAATCATCGTATCGTCACTAAAGTGGTAGTCGAGTGTTACCTTGGGGACGAAATCCGATTCATCCGAGGTGCCCGGCGCATCTGCGAAGCAGAAATCAACACTGCAGTCGGGCTCCGTACCGATCGGGAATAGCGCACCCTGCTTCAGGGTTCTCTCGAGATCGATATCGAAAAAGCGGCCGCCGACGGTAATGTTGAAATTATCGGTCACCTCGAAACCGACTTCGCCAAACAGCGCGTATTGTTCGAGCGTGGAGTCGTAAACACCCGTGAACCAGTTGCCGCCTGATGGAGGCGCCGGCAACGGGAACGCCGGGTCGTAGTAAACGGCGAGATAGTTCAGATAAGCGAACGCGGGCGAAGTGTCGAACGCGGTGTTGCCGGCATAGAACAGCGTGTGGCCTTCATCACGGTTGTAGAAAAAGCCGACGATGCCACTCCAGCGGCTGGTCGAATCGGCCGGCGTGCTGAGCCGAATTTCGGCCGTGAAAAGGTCTGTTTTTTCGGCATTGTACGCAAATCCCTGCGGGTCACCTCCAAAATCATAAATCGTGTAATACGGGCCCATGTAGTCGGATAGCTGGTTGAACGCGAAATGGTAGGACGTCGCGTCAGCCTCATAGACAGTTTCACGGCTGAAAAATGAGCCGGTCATCATCAGGTCAGCGAAGCCGAGACTGCCCTCGGCGGTCACGGACAACTGGTACCATTCGTCATCCCAGCTGTCGTCGTTGAAACGGATCTGGTCGAGGTCGCCAAGATTCTTACCTGCGTAAAACTGGTCGTTCGTGTCCGTGTCACCAAAGCCGTCGAGTTTCTTTTGCTGGTAAATGCCGGCGAGGTCCACCGTCCAGTTGTCATTGATGTGGGTGCGCAACATCGCGCGTGCGCCGGTATTGGTGGACGAATTTACATCGGAATCGACAAAGGCGGCGTTGTCGAAGGTGCCGCCGGGGCTTTGCGACAGCACGTTGTCAACGTAACCCGCTTCTTCTTCGAGAAAGCCGACGAGGCGCAGAGCCATCTTGCCGTCAACCAGCGGTATGTTTGCCATGCCACTGATGTCGTAGCCCACGCCGCCATTGCTGACCGAGTTGACGCCGGCGTCTAGCCAGCCTTTCGCTGCCGTAGTATCCGGTTTGTTGGTGATAATGCGCAGCGAGCCGCATTGCGACGCATCGCCGTACAGGGTTCCCTGCGGTCCGCTTAGAGCTTCCACTCGTTCGATATCAATGAGCCGAGCGTCAGGATTGCGGCCTGCCGCCGTAATAGGTTGCTCGTCGAGATAAATCGACGTGGTCGAACTGCCACCGAAGGAGAGCCCCGAAATCGTGCAACCGCGCATCAGTACCGTGGTACCGCCCGGTTCACGACGGGCGAATGCGAGCCCTGGAACCTGGCCCACATAATCATCCAGTTGTTTGAAACCCTGCCGGACAATGTCCTGATCGGTGAACGCGGTGACTGCCAGCGGCACATCCTGCAAAGAGACAGAGCGCTTGGTGGCTGTGACAATGATTTCTTCAAATCCGTCCTGCGCGTATGCAACCGGGGCGCCAACGCAGGCGGAGGTGACTGCTGCAGCTATCACGCTGCGCTGAAATGTCTGCTTCGATTCTTTTGCTGCGACAGATGTGCCTGACATATAGCTCCCCACTATTCTGTTGGTGGGCGCAGCAAGCGGCGGCATTGATATCCGTGACCCGAAGTCGTTGCGATTCGCCCTGTGATCTGATTCTATCCTCCGGCTCAAGCATTTTGCCAGAGGTTTTCTGCGTGTTGGTCCGGAACACCCATATTTTGTCCCCCTCATGACAACGCTCGTTGCGACGTCGGTGGTGCGCGGCAGCCAGCAAGGTGAAAGCCATGGCGGCATCTATCTCGTGAATCTCGACGATGGCGAAATAAAGCAGGTCGTTGACTGGAATACGATGGATATCGACTGGCAGGGGCGCGGCTGGGATCGTGGATTGCGCGGTATCGCATTTGACGGCGAACGGGTCTACGTTGCTGCGAGCGATGAATTGTTTGTGTTCGACCGTGAGTTCCAGGTGCTTGCGTCCTACCGTTCACCCTACCTTGCACACTGTCATGAAATAAGTTGCTTCAAGCGGCGCCTGTATCTGAGTTCCACCGGCTTTGACAGCCTGCTGGGTTTCGATCTCGACCGGCATCATTTCAGCTGGGGCCTGCATATAGCTGCGGGCAACGACGGCTATACGGCTGCGGCCTTCGATCCTTCCGGCACCCATGGCCCGGAGGCCGTAAACAACTTCCACATCAACAATGTTTTCGCGCAGGAAAGTGGTTTGTATTTCAGTGGCTTGCGGACGCGAGGCCTGTTGAAATTCGACGGCCGCAGGGTACGTAAAACTGTCATTTTGCCGCGCGGTGTGCACAATGCGCGGCCCTTCGACGGTGGCGTTTTATTCAACGACAGCGAAGCAGATGCAGTGCGCTTCGTAACTCCCGAGCGACAGGTACGATTTGCCGTACCGCGCTATGACATCGATGCACTGACGCATACGGATTTTGCGGACAAGCGACTCGCACGACAGGGATTCGGACGGGGGCTGTGTGTGCTTGGCCCAAAGCAAATTGCAGCAGGATCGTCACCCTCGACGATTGCCGTTCACGATCTCGAACTCGGCACAACAACGGCGACACATACAATCACCCGGGATATTCGCAACGCGATTCACGGCCTGGAAATCTGGCCGTATCAGTAGCGCTCGAAAATTTGGAGCGCCGTCCCGGCGCAATTCAAAGATCGGATCGCGCCAGGACGGCGCTCCTACGGTTGATATTTCCAGTTGTCTTACAGGTATTTCGCGTAGCGCGGCAGCGAAGGCTCGAGTACCTGGATGAGTTCCGTGAGTTGCGCCTCGTAGTTGCGCCAGAAACCAATTGCACTCTTGTAAATGGGCTGGCGTACCTGTTCGGAACTCGCTGTGCGCACCGGGCGATCGGTTTCGTGAAAGCGCAGGCAATTGGCATCGAATGGCAAACCACAATGCGCCAGCAGTCGCTCCACCTGGTTTTCAAAGTCAGTTACGAGCTCTTCGTATTGCATGGTGAGTACTCTGCCCGGCAATACTTCGTGCCAGTGGTCCATGATGTGTTCGTACTGCAGGAAATATTCACCGATGTCCGTGAGGTCGTAGGTAAAGGTCTGTCCTTTGGCGAACAGCTGGCGATAGCCGCCGAGGCAGGCATCGAGCGGGTGTCGGCGCGCGTCGATAATGATCGCGTTTGGCAAAATCAGGTGCAAAAAGCCGATGGAGGGAAAATTGTTCGGCATCTTGTCAATGAAATGCGGCTTGCCCTCCGTACGGTGCCGCCGCGCATGGTCCAGGTAATCGCGACCGAGCGCGGCAAAGTTGTCGGTGTTGAGCTCACGAGCGGCTTCGGGGTAGTTAATGCCGTCGGCGCGATTCCGATTCAGCGACGTCGCAACACGACCAAGATAGGGTAGCTCCGAGGTTCCTTCGACGTCGCTGTGGCTGGCCAGGATCTGCTCGATAAGGGTAGAGCCGGAACGCGGCAGGCCAACGATAAATATCGGAGAATCATCCGGGTTTCCCGCGCCTTTCTTGTCGGCGAACAGCTCTTTGTCGAACACCCGCTGCAAACTGTTGGTGAGCACCTCCGTTTGCACCGGATCGTAGCTCACCTGCCCGCGTTGTAGCTCGTTGCCACGCACATAATTCGTCCACGCCGTGTCGTAGTCGCCGCGGTCTTCCGCGGCTTTGGCCAGCGCAAACAGGAAATTGACGCGCGCCTGTTCGGCAAGCTCATCGTTCTCCATTTGCAGGCCGATGGCCTCGATGTCCGTATCGCTCAAGCGGTAGGTCTTCAGGTTTGCGAGGCTCCAGTAGCTTTCGCCACTGTCGGGCTTGATGCGAATCGATTCGCGGTATTCGACGACCGCCTCATCCTGCCGGCCCACCGTCTTGAGGACATGTCCGAGGCCGAGGCGCGCGCCCGCGTGGCCCGGATTAAACTGCAAAGCCTTCTCGTAAATTTTAATAGCATCGTAGGTGCGTGCAGCGGGCGCCAGCGCACCGGCAAGCATGAAATAGGCATGCGCATTGCGCGGCTGCAGTTCCGTAACGCGCTCGAAACACTCGATAGCTTCTTCGAGCAGGTCCTGTTCCTTGAGCACCCGGCCGAGGTCGTTGATTGCGCCGACAAAGTCAGGCGCAATGTTCACGGCGCGCCGGAACAGTTGCTCTGCTTCTGAATTTTTCTTCGCACTCAGCGCTACACGCCCGAGCAGGCGGATTGCATCGACGTTCTTCGGGTTCGACTGCACGATTTGCCGGTACATGCGTTCTGCCTGCTCCAGCCGGCCTTCCTTGTGATGCTCAGCCGCAAGCGCAAGCAGCCGCCGTTCCGGGTTCAGTTCGAATGCGCGTTCGAACGCCGCGTCCGCACTCCGGCCATCGCCAAGTGCGGCGATCGTCTTGCCAAGGTTTAGCCAGGCCAGCTCAAGGGAGGGATCGAGTCTTACGGCGTTATCGAGTACCGGCCGCGCCTCCGCGTAGCGGGCTGACTCAAAGAGGGCAAGGCCAAGATCTTCATGCGGTTTCGCAAAAGTCGGGGCAAGCTGGATAACCTGCTGCAAGACCTGGATGGCCTCATCCAGCCGATTGAGCTTGATCAACACCGCACCTGCAAGGCCGAGGATATTCACGTCGTCGGGGAGTGCCCGAAGGTGTTCCTCACAGACTTGCAGAGCCTTGCCGTACTCGGCACGAGCGATCAGGGTGATCACTTCGGTAAACCGGTTTCGGGAGCGCGCGGTTTCGGGCAATGTCATTGCGGGTAAACAGCCTGTAAGTCGTTGCGGACAGTTGGCTCGCAAGTATGCGATATTGCCGTGGCCGCCAACACCCCCGGCCCGCGATCGTTGTGAGTCGTTGGCGTTGAGATTATAGAAGCAGAAATTCGATGATGCGATTTATTGCCTTTCAGCGGTATTTTGGACCTGCCACGGCCCGGCCGGAATTGCTACGCTGCGCCGGAACACGACTGGAGAGTTTGTGATGTCAAAAGCTGTTGTGCGTTGCGCCTGGGCTGAAGGCACCAGCCTGGACTATATTGCGTATCACGATCGCGAATGGGGCGTACCGGTCTTTGATGACCGGGTGCAATTTGAATTCCTGATTCTCGAAGGTGCGCAGGCGGGACTCAGCTGGTCAACGATCTTGAACAAGCGCGAGGGCTACCGGGAGGCATTCGCGGATTTCGATGCGCTCAAAGTCGCGCGCTTTGGCACGAAGAAAATCGACAAGCTCCTGACGAATCCCGCGATCGTTCGCAATCGCCTGAAGGTCGAATCCACGGTCAGCAACGCGCGGGCCTTCCTCGCCGTGCAAAAGGAGTTCGGCAGCTTCAGTGATTACATCTGGGGCTTTGTCGGTGGCAAGCCGATCCAGAACCAGCGGCAGGAAGATGGCGATGTTCCGGCGACCTCCGATGAGTCAGATGCCCTCAGCAAGGACCTCAAAAAGCGCGGCTTCCGCTTCGTCGGCAGCACGATCGTGTATGCGCATATGCAGGCTACCGGCATGGTAAATGATCACATAACGTCTTGTTTTCGTTACAAACCCTGCGCTGCGCTGGGCCGTAAAATCCCGTCCTGCTAGCACCTCTTGCACAACTCGTGCGGCTTGCATTCGGCGCATCGAGGCCGGATTATGAGTAGTCCGGGCCAACGCATTATAAAAGCAAGAGACAAGGGGGTATCGAAATGTCCGAGCCGGATATCAACAAGCCAACCACAATGTTCTGGGCCGTCGGCGTTGTTGCGCTGCTGTGGAACCTGATCGGCCTGTGGGTGTACTACACGAACGTCACAGCGACGCCCGAGACTCTGTCCGAGCTGTACAGTGATGCACAGGTGGAGATGATCCTGGCCACCCCGGCGTGGGTAACCTCGGCCACGGCGATCGCGGTAACAGCGGGGGTGATAGGCAGTATCCTGCTGCTCATGCAGAACAGGTTGAGCGTGCTGTTCTTTCTCGTCTCACTGGTCGCCATTGTCGTGCAGGATGTCCACGTGTTCGGCATGACGGATTCGATCGACGTGTTTGGCAAGCAGGCGCTGTATCTGCAGGCCGTGGTGCTGGCAATATCCGTCTATCTGCTGTGGTACTCGCAAAGGCAAAAAGCGCTCGGCGTGCTGCGTTGACATCGTGCTCGGGGTGCTTGGCCCCGTTTGCTTGTTGCCGCTTCAGATGCGGCAGTCACCTGTGACCTGCGTTCACACGGATTTTTCTTGCAGTTTTCGTCGCTCGGTCATAAATCCAGACGCAGCTTCCAGCATCACGAGTACGCTTGTCACCAGGACCGCCAGGTCGATGCACACCAACAAGACGTTACCTTCACGGTAAAAATCCACAAGCTTCAGGGTTGCCGCCCAGAATGACAGCGCGAGAACCAGGATCATCGGCACAAAGGTATATCGTATGGGGCGCCCGAGGCGCAGTAACATCAAAGAGATCACCATCAAAGTGAGACCCGCGAGGATCTGGTTTGCGGAACCGAAAAGCGGCCAGATGACCAGCCCCCCACTTCCCGACGAACCGCCCGCCCCGAAAGCCAGCAGCAGGCAACTGCCCACTGCGATTGCGGTTGCCACAACAGGTCTCGTGAGCCAGGGAATCTGGTAGATGACGCCCCATTCCTCGATGATATAACGCTGCAAGCGGACGCCCGTGTCCATCGTGGTGCCCGCGAAGAGCACGACCATCGTTGCGAGTATCGACTGGGCGAGGCTGAATGGCAGATTCCAGCCGCCGCTGATCAAGGCCGCGCCCCCTTCGATGAAAGCGTTTGCGCCGGCCGAGCCAAACTTCTCGTACGCCTGGTGCCAGAGTTCCGGGGTTGCAGCGAATGAGGCGCTGCTCACGGCAACGATCGTAATTAGAGCGAGTGCTCCCTCGCCAAGTGCGCCAAAGTAGCCGACGAAACGAGCATCAGTCTCCTTGTCCAGTTGCTTGGATGTGGTTCCCGAGGCCACGATGCCGTGGAAACCGGAGACGGCGCCACAGGCGATGGTAACGAACAGGAGCGGCAGCATAGACGGCCCGTCGCTGCTCGTATCGAAGTTGATCGGCGGTGCGGTGATTTCGGGCAGAGTCAACAACACAGCGCCGTACAGGAGGGCCAAACCGACGAACAGTTGCAGCCCGTTAATATAGTCGCGCGGCTGCAGCAGAACCCAGATAGGTAACATGGATGCCACTGCCGCATAAGCGAACAAGATGAGTATCCAGCTTGCCTGGGGGGGGAGCCCGAGGGTTTCCGGCAATTCGAGTGGCAGCTGGCTGCCGACGAAAATGGAAAAATACAGTGCTGCAACGCCGACAATGGAAAGTATCGTTAAGGAAAATTTACGGTGTACCAGCTGTCCGATAACGAGGGCGACAGCGATTGCGGCCCAGGCCGGAAAGACAGCGCTGGGAGTGTTAACGAAAGCCTGTGCTATGACGACGCCGAAAACGGCATTGACCATTAACAACAACAAAAATATTACGATCATGAACAATGATCGGGTGCGCTTGCCGACGACGTCTTGCGATAGTGACCCGATCGATCGCCCGGAATGCCTGTTGCTGGCCCAGATTGCGCCCATGTCGTGGACACCGGCAAAAAATATGGTACCGAAGCAAACCCACAAGACCGCAGGCACCCAGCCCCAGTAAACCGCGATCGCGGGCCCGACTATGGGCGCAGCGCCGGCAACCGATGTGAAATGGTGGCCCCACAAGATGTACTTGTTGGTCGGAACGAAATCAACGCCATCATCCTTCTGGTGCGCAGGCGTGATGAACCGGGGGTCCAGCTGAAATACTCTGGCAGCGATAAAGCGCGAGTAAACAAACCATCCGAACGCACCGGCGGCCAAACCGAAAAATACCAACAATGCAGAATCCAAATCCATCTCCCCCGAAACCAGGCGCTCCTGCCGGGCTCGCCCACCTTCGCCCATGGCGAAGGCGCGATGAACACCTTGCCGTGCCTGTTAATTGGCTGAATGTTTGTTCAGTAAACTATGGACTGCTACTATTCGAATTGCAATAATGCCCCAATTCCTCATGCGTGATGAAGGCTAGGTGGAACAACATGGACAGACGCAGGTTTATGCAGACGACCGGCATTGGCGTGCTCGGTGCTGGTGTGTTGACGGCGGCAACGCCGGCGCGTGCAGGGGCTCGCAAGCTGAGCATGGTGACGTCCTGGCCAGCCGGCTTCCCCGGCCTGGGCACCAGTGCCAGTCGCGTTGCGAGCAGGATTGAGGCCGCCACAGGCGGCGAAATCCGGATCCAGGTTCATTCCGCGGGCGAAGTTGCCGGGCCGTTCGAAGTATTTGCGGCGGTCAGCGCGGGCAAAGCCGACCTTTATCACTCCGCCGAGTACTACCAGCAGTCCCACTCGCCCGCCTACAACTTTTTCACCGCCATACCGTTTGGCCTGACCGCTGATGAAATGGCGGGCTGGTTGCTGCAAGGGGGTGGACAGGCGCTGTGGGATGAGCTTGCGGCCAGTCGCAACATCAAGCCCTTGATGTGTACGAATACCGGCGCGCAAATGGGTGGCTGGTATAACCGGGAAATCCGCAACCTCGACGATTTTTCGGGCTTGAAGATTCGCATGCCCGGGCTAGGCGGGGAAGCGCTCGGAAAACTCGGTGCGGTACTCAGGAACCTGCCGGGCGGCGAAATCTACGATGCACTGCAAGATGGTTCCCTGGATGCCGCTGAATGGGTCGGACCCTGGAATGATCTTGCCGCCGGTATGCAGGAGGTCGCCAAGCACTACTACTACCCGGCGTTTCATGAACCCGGCGGCAACCTGTCGCTGGGATTCAATCTGGATGTCTGGAACAGCTTCACCGAATTGCAGCGTACGATCATCACCGAAGTCGCAACCGCGGAGTACACTCGTTCGCTCGCAGAATTCAATGTGCGGAATGCGCTGTCCCTGAAGATTCTGCGCGATGAGCACGGCGTCGTCCCGGAGCCTTTCAGTAACGACATACTTGCCGAAATCAAAAAAATATCCGCCGCTGTGGTCGCCGAAGTCGGCGCGAGTGATGCCATAACAACGAAAATATACACGAGCTTCCGGACGGCGCGGGAGCGGGCGATGTACTGGGGGCAGGTTGGTGAGGAGGCTTTCGACAATGCGCGTCGGCTATAACAAACGAGTGTCCGCGTGAGCGGCCTGCCTCTGCCGGCGATACGCTTACGTCGTCGCCCTGCTGCCGCCCTGCTGTCTGTAGGCGTGGCTCTGATACTGGCTTCCTGCACGCGCGGTCCCGATCAGCAAAGCGCAGGCACCTGCGACCTCCGTGTCGCGTGGGACCCTTATGAACCTTATTCCTATGCCATCGGCGATGCCGACCCGGTCGGCTACGATATTGATGTCGTCACCAGGCTCGCTGGGCTGCTTGGCTGCCAGCTGAGTTTTACAGAGATGTCGTGGAGCGAGGTGCTGCAGGCGCTTGAGGCAGGTAATGTCGATGTGGCCGTAGGAACCGGCTACAAGAAGGAGCGAGCAGAATGGTCCTGGTACTCAGAGTCCTATCGCAAGGAAGTATTGGGACTCATGGTACGAAAGGGCGCGTCGGAAACGCTCCCGGCAGCGAGTCTCGAGGAACTCTTTCGGCAGGGCTTCATCTTCGGCAAGACGATCGATGACACCTACAGCGCAACGATGGAAACCACCTTCGCTGAATTCCCCGACCTCGTGCGGCCACGTGTCAGTGAAGAGGAAAACCTGCGCAGGTTGCTGGAAGGTTCTATCGACGGTGTCCTGATCGAAGTCAATGTTGGCTCTGCGCTGGCGACGAGGCTCGGCGTGGCAGAGGAGCTCGAGTTTCATCCACTGGCGTTTGACGCGGGCGAGTACCGCCTGCAGATGAGCAAGGCAAGCGTGTCGGAAAAAACGGTGCTCAGACTTGACGCCGCCATTCAGCAGCTAAACGCAAGCGGCTGGCTGACGGAAGCCTTGCGGAAATACAGTATCCACGGACGAGACAGGAATCGGTGACGAACAGATGACTATTACGCGCAGACAATTCGTGCATCGTATCGGCGCAATGGGCTTCGGCGCCGCATTCGTCTCCATGCAGGCACTTGGCATGTTGCCCGACGATGCAGCCGGTGCCGTTGCACCGTCGCTAGCGGCCGGGTCGGGCAAAGGCAAATCGGTCGTCATCCTGGGCGCGGGTGTTTCGGGGCTGGCAACGGCTTTCGAGCTGCGTCGTGCCGGCTACGAAGTGACTATTCTTGAAGCTTCGAATCGTTGCGGCGGCAGGAATCTGACCGTGCGCGGTGGGGATGTCGTACAGCAACTGAACGGCGTCAGGCAGGAGTGTAACTGGGACGAAGGTTTGTATTTCAACGCAGGCCCGTCGCGTATTTCGTCCCAGCACAAACGCGTACTGCACTATTGCCGGGAATTTTCGATTCCACTGGAAGTCCAGATAACAACGAACCGCGCCGCGCTGTACCACGACGATGGTGCGTTCGGAGGCCGCGCAATCGAAAACAGGCAACTGCACTACGACACGCGCGGCTATGTTTCCGAATTATTGAGCAAATGCGTACACCAGGGGGCTCTGGATGAAGAGCTGACGGCCGATGATAAAAGAGCCCTGGTCGAATTTCTGCAGGGCTTCGGTGATCTTGGCTCGGACGGTAGCTATGACGGCTCTCCCCGAGCGGGCTACGCGCGTTTCCCGGGCGGCGGTATGAACTTCGGCAAGAAACGGCAGCCACTCGCGTTCAAGGACCTGTTGAACGTGAAATTCTGGGGCTGGATGTTTAACGAGGACGAAATCTTCGGTCACCAGGCAACCATGTTCCAGCCGGTTGGCGGGATCGACAAAATAGTCGTCGGCTTCACCCGGCAATTGCCGGATGGACTGATCAGGACCAACTGCACGGTCGTCGATGTTCGCAACAGCGACGATGCTGTCGAGATCAGGTACCGGCAGACAGAGCCTGGCAGCCTCCCCGTATTCGAAAATCCGCAACAGAATATTCCGCATCAGTTCGACTTCAATCACCTCGGTGAGCTCCGGACCATCAAAGCCGATTTTTGCGTTACCACCATTCCCTATGCCGGCTACAAATATATCGAGAATAATTTTTCGGCGACCAAGAAGCGCGCGATAGAGAAAGGCCAGCACTATGAGAATTCGGTAAAGACCGCGTGGAAGTCGCGCCGCTGGTGGGAAGAAGACCTTGGCATATACGGTGGCGTGACCTATACAACCCGCGACATAGAGCAAATCTGGTATCCAAGCGAAGGCTTCTTCAATAAATACGGCACGCTTGTGACCAGCTACAACGATGGCGACGTGGGTCACCAGTGGCATATGCTTGCTCCCGAAGAACGAGCGGCGCTCGCACGAACCAGTACCGATCATGTGCATCCTGGTTATGGCAAGGACTTGACGGATCCTGTTTCAGTTGCCTGGCGCACCATACCGTTTATCTGGGGCGCCTGGCCGGCCTGGGAGCCGGACGACAGTGCCGAAGTGACCCGGATGTTCAGCGACATCATTCGCCCTGAAGGCCGTGTGTACTTCGCGGGCGATATCGCCAGCTTGTGGGCCGGCTGGATGGAAGGCGCTTTTGCGGCCGCACACACGGCCGTCAACCTGATCAGCCGACGCGTGGCCGGGAGCCAAACATGAGTAAATCGACTAAAACCGATGCAAGGATGAAGCCGGATCAAAGGGAAACGGTTGCAAATGACAAAGGCAGCCGGCGGCCGTGCAAATTGCGCTCCGGTGAGCCCAGCTTCAGGAGCATTCTCGAAGCGAGGCTCAGTCGTCGTGATTTTACGCTGGCCGGGCTTGCGGCAACGATCCTGCCGACGGCGCTCGTCACTGCAGGTTGCGAAAAGTCCGATACGGCCTCCGAGCCAACGCGTGCGGCCTTCATCGAAGTGCCTTTCGATGAGATGGCTGAAGATGTGTTGCCGGCCGGGTATTCGCGGCAGGTGCTGATCAGCTGGGGAGATCCATTGCACAGCGAAGCAGCAGCTTTTGATGCAAGGAACCTGAGTGTTGCCGCCGCCGCCCAGCAGTTTGGTTACAACAACGACTATCTTGCCTATCTGCCACTTAATCCGTCGCAACAGGCATCCGAGCACGGCTTGCTCGTCGCCAACCACGAATACCCGTTGCCCTGGTTGATGTGGCAAGACCTGGAAAAAGAAACCGCCGCAGCGAATATGAGCAAAGAGCAGGTCGATGTTTCGATGACCGCCGTTGGTCTGTCAGTGCTCGAGGTGAAGCGTAGCGATGGACAATGGCGGCTTGTCAAAGACAGTCACTACAACCGCC
>DDIS01000082.1:24413-51836 GCA_002338615.1 Proteobacteria bacterium UBA1844
GTCACTACAACCGCCGCATTTCCATGTTCACGCCCATCGACATACGTGGACCGGCGCGCGGTCACAAGCGCATGCAGACGAAAGACGATCCGGACGGCAAAACCGTGCTGGGTACTCACGATAACTGCAACGGCGGTACTACGCCATGGGGCACCGTGCTGAGCGGTGAAGAGGGTTCCGGCGATTTCTTCAAGGGCGATTTCCGGATGTCGCCGGATCGCGATCATCTCGAACGTTACTACTACGACGCACAAAGCCTGACCGGCGACTACGGTTGGCCGAGATTCCATCCACGACTCGATTTCAACGTCGAAATGAACGAGCCCAATCGCTTCGAGTGGATCGTCGAAGTCGATCCGTTTGATCCGGACAGCCCGCCCGTCAAGCGCACGGCCCTCGGACGCTTCGCGCATGAGGGCGCGCATACCGTGCTGAATTCCGACGGGCACGTGGTGGTGTTCATGGCGGACGACTGGGAGTTTGAATACCTCTACCGCTTTGTCACCGACGGTGTTTATGACCCGGTCAATCGTTCCGCCAATAAACACCTGCTTGATGAAGGTACCTTGTCAGTGGCACGTTTTTCCGACGCGGGCTCGCTCGAGTGGGTGCCCGTTCGTTTCGGCGAGGGCCCGCTCACTGAAGCCAACGGTTTCACTGACCAGGGTGATGTCATGATTCAAACGCGCCGGGCGGCAGACCTGCTGGGCGCGACGCCGATGGATGCACCGGAAGGCTTTGTGAGCAATCCGCTGACGGGTGTGCTGTACGTGGCGCTCACACAAAACAGGGAACGCAAGTCCGACCAACTGAACGGCCCGAACCCGCGTGCCAATAATGAGTACGGCCATTTGATCGAGTTGTTTGTACCGAGGGACGACAGTGACCAGCCAGATTACGCGGCGGATCAGTACACCTGGTCACTCATGCTGTTGTGTGGGAACCGCAACGATGCTGCCCCGTTTCACAAGGATACGACGGCGCACAGCCGGTTTACCGACCCCGACAATCTCGCGGTGGATGCACGCGGGCGACTCTGGGTGTGCACCGATGACGGCAACGGCACTCGTGATGCGCTCTATGTGATGGAGACAGAAGGACCGAACAGGAACCTGAGCAGACGTTTCTATATGCCGCCGCTCGAGACCGAGTGTTGCAGTCCGGCCTTCACACCGGACGGGCGAACCTTGTTCGTGTCGGTACAACACCCGAGTGAGGAATCCACCTCGCTCGCCAATGTGGTGACCACGTGGCCGAATCGGAAGCCTGGCGAACCACCGCGGCCATCATTGATTGCCATTACGCGTGACGACGAAGGCCCCGTCGGCATCGATATTTGAGTGGTAGGAACCCATGACGACCAAAGCAGCAATTGACTGGCACAAGCTCGCACGCGAACTGCGCGTCGAGCAACATCATTTCATCGACGGTGCTGGAGTGCCTTCCATCGACCGTCGTGAGTTTGCCGTTGTGAATCCCGCGAATGCCGAAGTGCATGTAAAGGTCGCACGTGGTTCGGTCGACGACGTCGACCGGGCAGTGGTCGCGGCACAGCGTGCTTTTCCGGCCTGGTCGCGCATGGCGCCGCGACAGCGAATGAAGATTCTCATGGACTTCGCGGACCGCATAGAATCGGACGGTCAGGACCTGGCGTTGATGGATACGCTCGATATGGGCATGCCTATCAGCAACATGATTGATGGCGAAGTTGCTGAAGCCGCCGATATATTTCGATTTTTTGCGGAGACCTGCGACAAGATCAGCGGCGCCGTTACGCCGACTGATGCATCGGCATTCAACTACATTCTGCGCGAACCGATGGGTGTCGTGGGCGCGATCACGCCCTGGAATTTCCCGCTCACCCAGGCCGCGGGCAAGATTGCACCAGCGCTTGCCGCTGGCAATTGCGTGGTACTCAAGCCTTCCGAAGAGTCGCCGCAGAGCGCAACGCGCCTTGCGCGTCTGTTTATCGATGCGGGGGGTCCGCCGGGCGTCTTCAATGTTGTCAATGGCTACGGTCACGAAGCGGGCAAGGCACTCGCGAAACATATGCAGGTTGCGAAGATCGCCTTTACAGGATCTGTCGCCGTAGGTCGCAAGATGATGATCTATGCGGGCAAGAGCAACCTGAAACACGTTGCCACCGAACTCGGAGGAAAATCACCGCAGATCATACTCGGTGATGTCGATGACCTCGACTATGCGGTGGAGTGCGCGATGCACGGAATTTTTGGCAACAGCGGGCAGGTTTGCAACGCGGCATCCAGGATGCTCGTTCATGAAAGTGTGCACGATGAATTTATAGAGCGGCTTATCAACGTCACACGCGAGAATTACGTGCCGGGCGACCCGCTCGATCCTCTGACGAGTATGGGACCGCTAGTCAGCCAGAAGCAGCAACAGACCGTGCTTGCCTACCTCGAGTCGGGGCAACAGGAAGGTGCCGAGTTATTGCTGGGCGGTCGTATACCGGCGACCGCGAAGAACGGATTTTTCATCGAGCCGAGCGTGTTCAGGAATGTCGGCAACCGGATGCGTATCGCGCAGGACGAAATCTTTGGACCGGTCGCATCGATAATTCGATTCAGCTCACTGGAAGAAGCCGTCAGTATTGCCAATGACACGATCTACGGGCTGACCGCCAGTATCTTTACGCGTGACCTCGCCACCGCGCACCGACTGGCTCGTGATGTGCAGGCAGGCGTGGTCTGGCTCAACACCATGAATGAGTCCGACATGACCATGCCCTGGGGTGGTGTCAAGCAATCAGGCACGGGCCGGGACAACTGCCTCGATACGGTGTACTCCTACCTGCAGACCAAGAGCGTGTGGGCGCGAATCAGCTAACGACGCACCCGCTCGAACGCAACTGGTCTTACAGGTTTCGAAGCGCCAGCCGGGCTGCGTGGTAACCGGGGATCCCCGACACGCCGCCGCCCGGGTGCGTACCTGCCCCACATATATAGAGTCCATCCACCGGCGTGGTGCAGCCCGCAGCATCAGGATGAGGTCGCATCGTGAACAATTGATTGAGCTCATACTGGCCATGCGCAATGTCGCCACCTGTCATGCCGTACTCTCGCTCCAGGTCGAGCGGTGACAAGGCCTGCTGCGCAATAATCGAGGAGCGAAAGTTTGGTGCGTACTTGCTAAAAGTATCGATGATGCAGTCTTCCGCTTCGGGCCGGCAGTCATCCCAGTTTCGGCCGTTCGACAAATGCCGCGGAAAATAGCGCGCGCTGATGCTCATTACGTGCTTGCCCGCCGGGGCCAGTGAGTCATCGTGAATACTGGGGATGACAGCCTCTATGATGGGTGACTGCGACCAGTTACCGGCACGCGTGTCATTGAAGGCCTCGCGAATGTAGTCGATCGATGGCAGAACATAGATCATGCCCTCATGCTGCGGGCCGGCCGCTGTGCCGGGCCTGCAGGTAAAATCGGGCAGTTCATCGAGCGCGAAATTCATGCGGAAGGTGCCCGACTCCATTCGATACGCACAGATATCGTCGCGGAACTCAGGTTTCAGGTGTTCGGCGTCGATGAGATCAAGAAACGTCCGCTTCGGGTCCGCGTTTGAAAGCACCGCTTTGGCTCTGACCTTCTCCCCGTTATCAAGCTCCACGCCGACAGCGCGGCCGTTCTCGATGAGAATTCTCTTGACCGCGGCACTGGTGCGCACTTCGGCACCGTGGCCCACTGCCGAACTGCAAATCGCATCGGAAATTGCGCCCATGCCGCCCATCGGCAAACCCCAGGCGCCCTGAACGCCGTTGACCTCACACATCTGGCCGTGCAACAGACGATAGGCCGTCGTGGGCGTATCCAGGTCGTTCATGTTTCCCGAAATGGCGCCGAACGCATACGGCAGCTTCGCCTCGTCGCTCTCAAGATAACGATTGAGCAGACTGCCGGCGCTTTGCGTCATCACCTGTGCCAGGCGATATCGCTCGGCGCGACTCAAGCGCATCAGGTCCAGCCCGATACGTAGCCACTCAAGAGCATCGCGCCAGCCGCCTTTCGAGGTCGGCGGTGGTCGCAGCATGCGGCGCCCAAAAAAATCGTTCAGTGGGTCGAGCATGGCACGCATTTGCGCCAGGCCTTCGTTGTCACGACTTGAAAACCGCGCAATTTCTTCGGCATTGTGACTGGCATCGTCCGTTAGCAGCATCGACCGTTCCTGGTCGAGGGCAAAAAACTCGTGCTTCACCTGTTTGATCTTCAGGCCGTGCTTCGCGAGTTCCAGGTCCGCGATGATATGCGGCCGCAAATAGCCGACCACGAACGAGCAACTGGAATTTCGATAGCCAGGTGCAAATTCCTCGGTTGCTGATGCGCCACCGACAATCGGACGCTTTTCAAGTACGAGTACGCGTTTACCGCCACGCGCCAGGTAGGCGGCGGATGTAAGTCCGTTATGACCACCACCGATAATAACGGCGTCGTAGACCGAACTCATGGTGCCACGACCTGATTATTGGTAGCGGTTGACGAGTTCATCAGGCGGAGGCCCCGGCCGGACTTGTAAGTTCTGCGATGCACTCGGCAAAAATCTGGTTGTGGCGATCGACATCGGCCATCGTCGTTGCCGGCGATGTCAACATCATGTTGTGGAAAGGTGTGATCATGACGCCGCGGTTGACGCAGTAAAGATGCAGCAGCTGTTCGAGTTCGCTGTCGGTGGTGGCTTCGACTTCCCGTGCGGTACGGCGCGGCTTGACGGTGTGCCCGTATTCAACCCGCGCGCCCATTCGACTGACATGCCAGGGCAGATCGTGATCTTCGATAATCTTTCGTATGCCGATCTCCAGTCGTTCGGCGACGGCGAACATATGCACGAAATTCTTTTCCGTGATGACATTTTCGAGCATCGTACGTACCGCGCGCAGCGACAGCGCGTTGCCGGACAAAGTGCCGCCGATGCCGACGACAACCGGATGCTCCGGGTCGAGCAAGTCATCAAAACGCCTGGCAATGTCTTCGCTGCAACCGTATACCGCCGCCGGAATACCGCCGCCGATCGGTTTGCCCAGCACGAACATGTCCGGCTCCAGCTTGTAAGCCTGTGTATAGCCGCCGGGGCCGGAGGAAATCGTGTGTGTCTCGTCGATGATAAGCAACACACCGTGCTCGCGCGTGACCGCCCGTAACTGCTCATGAAAACCTTCATCCGGCAGGACCATTCCCGCATTGGTGAGTGCGGGTTCCGTCAATACGCATGCGACGTCACCTTTGGCGAGTTCGACTTTCAGCGCTTCGATATCGTTGAACTCGACCACCCGGGTCGTAACATCGAGGTCGACCGGCGGTCCCACGCTTCCCTGGCGCGGGTTCACGACACCGTCATCCAGGCGGGCGAGAGTCTCATCGTGTGTACCGTGATAGCAGCCGTCGAAGACCAGGATCTTTGCACGCCCGGTGATCGCGCGTGCGATCCGCGCTGCGAAGCGATTTGCATCGGTGGCCGTTAATGCGAACGACCAACGGGGCAATCCGGTGCGCCGCTTGAATTCGCGAGCGATAGCAATGCCATCCTCTGTTGGCAACATGTAGGTGAGGCCTTTGTCAACGGCGTCGCGAATGGCCGCAACCAGCACGTCGGGGGAATGGCCGAACATCGCGCCTGTGTCGCCAAGACAGAGGTCGATGTATTCGTTACCGTCAACGTCGGTTATCTGCGCTCCCTTGGCATGCTCTACGAAAATGGTGAAAGGGCTCTCCCACTCGACGAGCCACGGCATCTGGACGCCGGCGATAAAATGTGGCGTCGATTCCCGGGCCAGCTGCCTGGAGCGCGGGTGCGACTGTCCGAAATCACTCTTCTCACGCGCGAGGAGATCGTGAATTCGTTGCCTGCTGATGGTTTGCATAGAAATGTCCTGTAACTGAGCTGTCGTGGGTATTCAAAGGCCGAGTTTCACTTCTTCGAACATGACTGCGATAGCGTCGGCATTCCGCTGCGGCCGCTGCATAACGCCTTGTTCGAATACGTCCTCGGGGTTGCCGTCGAGTCCGAGTTGAGCCAGCAGAGCAGGTTCGACCAGGTCGTAGGCCTTGCGATTTGCTACGCCGGTGCTGTTCTCGCGAATTGTGAACGCGCCACCGGCGGGACTGATCATTGCATCGATAATTTCGTGAGCCATCTGGCGATGCCGGGACTCGCGGTGAATTCCGGCACCGCATATCCAGGTCATTCGACCTTCGGCCGGGTTCATGAATTTGACGGGAATACCATCGGCCTTCAGATTCGCATAGTCGGTGCTCCAGCCGAGCGCCGCAACGACCTCCCCACTGGCCAGCGACTGGGTAATCGACGTGTTGTCGCTGGTATATACACGTAGCAGGGCACGCTGCTTCTGCAACAGTGCCCGTACCTGTTCGATATCGTCGAGAGAAAGATTGAAAGGATCGAGACCCGCATACAGAGCAGCGACCGAGACTCCGTCTATCTGACTGTCAATGGTCGACAGCCGCCCCTTGTATTTCGGGTCCCAGAGAATCGAGTAACTTTCCTTGTCCTCGTATTCCGGCGCAATGTCCGTGCGATAGATAACGGAGGTCATACCCCAGTCCGTGGGAACCATTACCCGCTGTCCGTCTATCAGGCCTCCCTCGGCGCTCTTTAGCGCGGGAAATACGTCCGGCCAGTTTGAAAGCAGGTTGGTATCGATGGTGCCGAGCACACCAGCCTTGTTCCAGCGATCGACCACGTACGCGCATGGCAACACGACGTCCGGCCGGTAACCGGCGCGCATCTTCTGCAGCGCCTCTTCCTCGTCACCGTACAAACTGAAATCAGGCGGACGGCCGTATTTTTCCACGTAGGATGGATAAAAGCCGGGGTTGTCGTAGCCCGCCCAGACAAATGCGACGGGGTGCTCGACGGCGTCCGCGGCTGCCGCGACGCCACCTCGAGCCAGGACCGGAAAACAGGCAGAATAGATACCGAGCTGCGCCAGGACGGACAGGAATGCGCGCCGGTTGATCGCCTCAAACTCTATCTGTTTAGCCGTGCTGCGCATTGTCATAAGTCCAAAAAAATTCACAATTTCAACGGTTTAAGGCAATTAATACTGCTTTACTTCGCTGATCATCCGTTCAATGAAATGTCACGGAATGATTGCAGTTTACACGCGTGTTGTCCACAATCTACTGAACAATTGTTTAGTCAAGAGCCGCAACGAAGCGCGTTCTTGTGCGTCACCCCGGGCAGTGAGGGCAACGCAAATGGATGCACAGCCAGCAAAACTTGTACACACTAAGCTTTTTTCCGTGGGAAGGGAGAGCTGTAGCATGGCCGCCAAACAAGCGACAAGCCGCCTTAAGAGGCGCGACCAGACTCGACGGGACCTCATAACGGCAACCATCGACTCGATAGCAAAGGACGGCTTTGCAGAGACGACGCTTGAGAAGGTCTCGAAACGGGCAGGGGTGTCGCGAGGACTCGTCAATTTCCATTTTATCAGCAAGGAAAAATTGCTGATAGAAACGCTTGAGCAGTTGTCCGAGGAATATGCCGCGTCATGGCGCAAAGCGCTGGATGACGCCGACGATGACCCGGTCTCCCAGCTCGTCGCCCTTATCGAATCCGATTTTCATCCGCGCGTATGCAGCCGCAAGAAAATAGCCGTCTGGTACGCGTTTCTGGGTGAGGCCCGGTCGCGACCTACCTATACCAAGGTATGTCAGTCGTGGGACAAACGCTTTTCAACGGTCATGGAAAGCACCTGCAAGAACGTTGCTGCACTTGGGGACTACGATCACGTGGATCACGTCGTTGCCGCGCGTGCGCTTGGTGCGCTCATAGACTCACTGTGGCGCGAGCTTATGTTGAGCCCCAAGACCTTCGATCGGGAAAAAAGCAAAATCGTGTGCTTTCGGCACCTGGCGAACGTATTTCCACAGCACTTTAATGCCGCCGGGCCGATTCCCCAGAATGCGAAAGAATAGCGTCCCGTACTGGTTGCTATCGCCAGGGATCCTGCTCGTATCCGTCGTATTGTTATTGCCACTGGCAATTCTGTTTGTCGCAAGTTTCTGGGGCATGGCGCAGGGCGGAGAGTTCGATACCTCGCTGACCTTCGCGAACTATCAGAAAATGCTGGAACGACCGGGTTACGCAACTATTTTTTTACGGTCTATTGGCATCTCCTCAGCGGTTACTTTGCTGACCATTGCACTTGCCTACCCGATCGCCTATTACGTTGCGTTCGATGTTCGCCACCGGAAGATTCTGTGGCTGGTTCTTATCACCTTGCCATTCTGGACCAGTTACCTGCTGCGCGTGTTCGCGTGGAAGGTGATACTCGGCTGGAACGGAATCCTGAATTCCGGGCTGGTCTCGCTTGGTATCATCGATCAACCAATCGGAATACTGTTGTACAACCCGTTGTCGGTGATCATCACGTTGTCGCATGCATGGGCAACGTTCGCGATTTTGCCGATTTACCTGTCGCTGGAAAAGATCGACCGCAACCTGCTCGATGCCGCATCCGACCTGGGTGACAGTCCATGGCGAAGTTTCTTGCGAATTACCCTGCCACTTTCGATGCCAGGTGTTATCGCCGCGGCGCTCATAATCTTTATTCCCACGGTCGGCGACTACATCACCCCGGCGCTGGTGGGCGGCCCCGACGGGCTAATGGTGTCGAACCTGATCCAGGCGCAATTTGGCAGGGCGAATAACTGGCCGTTTGGCGCCGCGTTGTCGGTCGTATCGATCGCCTGCGTAACGCTGCTTGCGCTCATGTTTACGGCGTTCGCGCGGAAGCTGACGGCCAGGATCCACTGATGGCTGGTATGCGACGCATCGGGCAGCGATTGCGAGGAACGTTCTCGTGGGGCTATCTGTTTTTTCTGTACCTGCCAATTCTCATATTGCCGCTGTTCTCTTTCAACGACTCGTACTACATCAGCTTTCCCTTAAAAGGCTTCACCACGCGCTGGTATCAGGAGCTGTCTGCCGATCCGTCAATTCTGGGCGCACTGTTAACCAGCTTGCAGATTGCGTGTGCTGCCGCCGTGCTCAGTACCTTGCTTGGCCTCATGAGCGCACGCGCGTTGACAAGGCATCGGGTGCGTGGCGAGAAATCTCTGCTGGGCGTGATCATGTTGCCCCTGGTTGTGCCCGAACTGATTATCGGCGTGTCCCTGTTGACGATGCTGAACCACGCTTCCGCCGGCCTCGGCAAATGGGCCGTGGTGCTTGGCCATGTCCTGATCTGCTATCCGTTCTCGGTGGCAATTCTGATGTCACGCATGGAAGGCTTCGACAAATCCCTGGAGGAGGCTTCGCTGGATCTCGGATCCACCCACTGGCAGACCTTTCGCTGGGTCGTGCTGCCACTCGCGCTCCCCGGCGTCATCGCGAGTGTCCTGCTTACTTTTACGATTTCATTTGATGAGTTTCTGATCGCATTCTTTCTATCATCGAATGAACCGACACTGCCCGTTTACATCTGGGGGCAATTGCGTTTTCCAAAGAAGCTTCCCAGCACCCTCGCGTTGGGTACGGCCATCATCTTCGTATCGTTTGCAGTCGTCGCGTTCGCTGAATGGCTACGACGTCGTGACGCGCCAAAAAAAGAGGCCAGCCAGTGACTACAGACAAAAGACCGGCAGTTGAACTGCAGCAGGTAAGCAAGTGTTTTGGCGACTTCAGGGCACTGGATAATATTTCACTAGCCATACACGAGGCTGAGTTCTTTTCCATTCTCGGTCCATCCGGATGCGGCAAGTCAACAATGCTGCGGCTTATTGCCGGCCTCGAGCATGCAGACAGCGGCAAATTAATGATTGGCGACCGGGATATGGCCGAAGTTCCCGCTTACGGGCGGCCCTGCAATATGGTCTTTCAGAATTATGCGATATTTCCGCACCTGTCGGTCGGCGACAATGTTGCCTACGGACTGCGCAATGCAGGGCTGAAAAAACGCGCGCTTGAAGAAAAAATAGAGAACATGCTAAACGCTGTTCAACTGGCCGGCCTGGAAAAGCGCAAGCCGGACCAGTTATCCGGCGGGCAGCGTCAGCGGGTCGCGCTTGCTCGCGCGCTCGTCAGGGAGCCGAAGGTGTTGTTACTCGATGAACCCCTCGGGGCGCTCGACAAGTCCTTGCGCGAGCAGATGCAGCATGAGCTGCGAGAGTTGCAACAATCCGTCGGCATCACTTTCATCCTGGTAACACACGATCAGGAAGAAGCACTTTCGATGTCGGACCGGATCGCGGTGATGTCCGAGGGAAGAATACTGCAAATTGCGACGCCGCTGGACATCTACGAGCAGCCCAATTGCAGTCATGTTGCAACGTTTATCGGCGATATGAACTTTATCGATGCAACCACTGACGATGTGCAGGACGATGGCTCGGTCGAAGTAATCGTGCCTGGATTCGGCCGCTTGCGCTTTAACCAAAGATTGCCGTCAGAGCGCCGCGGCCTGGCTCACCGGGTCGCTATTCGGCCTGAAAAACTACGTATCTCCCGGCAACAAACCGAAGCCGAGCTTTGTGTTTCCGGGCTCGTGGTGACCTCGTCGTACTGGGGTGATCAAAGTCAGTTTCAGATTACAGTTGATGGCTGTGATACCCCGGTCACGGTTGCGGCTCACAATGTCGGCCAATCAGGCGAGACGCCGCCCGCGAGGGGCGAGCGCGTGTGGCTTTCCGCGAGACCCGGCGCATTTCTTCGCTTTGAAAACTAGAAAAATACGGAGTTGGCTTAATGACAAGTCAGAAGTATGCAAATATTGATGAACTGGAATCATTTCTAAAGGCGTATCCGGCCATTGAGTCGATCGACGCCGTGTTTCCGGACCAGAGTGGTGTCCTGCGCGGCAAGCGCCTGACGCTGGATCATGCCCGGACCCTGTTTGGCGGCGGTTTCCAGCTACCCGGTTCCATGCTTCTCCTGTCGGTCACCGGCAGCTGCCTGGATCCGGGCGGGAAAGGGGTCAGCGACGGTGATCCGGATGTGCCCGTGCGGCCCGTTGCCGGATCCTTGAAAACCACGCCCTGGTCTCCCACCCTGCGCGGCCAGGTAATGATTCAGTTTCTCGATGCTGCGGAGCAACCGAACAGATTCGAGCCGCGGCAAATTTTACGTCAGGTCGTGGAACGATTCGCCGATCTCGGGCTGCACCCGGTCGTGGCCTGCGAGCTGGAGTTCAGCCTGATCGACCGCGAACGCAACGAACAAGGTGCACCCGTTCGTCCGCAGTCCCCGGTCGCGGGTCGCCGGCATGCGAGCACTCAGCTCATGAGCCTTGCTTACGTAGATGACTTTGGCGATTACGTCAACGACGTGACGCGCACTTGCCAAAAGCTGCAAATCCCCGTAACTGCGCTCAACGCTGAGTACGGTGGCGACCAGTTTGAAATCAATTTGCGACACGTTCCGGATGCCGTGTTATCCGCGGATCACGCCGTGCAGTTGATGCAGGTCGTACAGGGCGTCGCCACTCGCCACAACATCAGGGCAAGCTTCATGGCCAAACCGTACGCCGCAACAGCAGGCAGCGGTATGCACTGGCACGTCAGTCTTCTGGACGAAGGTGGCAATAATGTTTTCGACGATGGCACCGAAGCCGGCACCGGCGCCCTGCAACACGCTGCCGCTGGTGTGCTAAAGACAATGCCCGAAGCAATGGCGTTCTACGCGCCGAACATAAACTCCTATCGCAGGTTCAAACCAGGTTTGTTCGTGCCGATGACACGTTCATGGGGGTACAACAATCGCTCGGTAGCGGTGCGAGTGCCAGCCGGGCATGCAAGAGACCGGCGGCTCGAGTACCGCGTACCGGGCGCCGATGCGAATCCTTACCTGGCGTTGGCGGCTTTACTGGCGGGTATGCATCATGGCATTCAACAACAGCTCGATGCGCCCGCAGCAAGCAACGGCAACGCCTGCATCAAACGCGACCGCGGTCTCCCATTGCGCTTGCACGACGCACTCCGCTGTCTTCGCAATGCGAAGATTCTGCCCGATTATATTGGCGCGGAATATTGCGTCGTCTATGCCAACTGCAAGCAACTTGAATTGGACGCGTTTCTGGATGACATATCGACAAGGGAGTACAGCTGGTACTTGCGACCGGACGCATGAGCACGCGTGCCCGGCTGATGGAGCTGTCCGATGCCGGCTGATTTATGCGAAAAAAAATGTAAGTCATACGTGAGATGTTCCTTCCCTCTGCGGTGGTTCCGGCAGTAAAGACATATAAAACAATAAGTTACAATAATCTGATTTAACTATAGACCGCCTTTGGCTCGCTTTTTTCGCTGAACATTCACTCAGTTTTTACTTGGAAAACAAACTCGCCCGGTATAGTATCGGCAGGTCGCCGTATCAATTTCCGAAAGCCTAGAGCCGGGGGGCCGCCATGAATTTCGCGTTCAAACTGTCTAAATCTTTTCTTACAGGACACCAAGCTGGTCGGCTGCTGTTGCTGCTGGCATCGGTGAGCATGCTTGCCACCGCGGGTCCCGTTTATGCCCAGGATCGGGGCACGGCATCTATCAGCGGAAAAGTCATCAGCCCGGCAACTCAAAATGCATTTTCCGGCGTGTTGTTGCGTATTCCGGAAACCGGAGCAACCACCTCGACCGTCGATGACGGGAGCTTTCGCTTCGGCAATCTGCCGGCCGGCGAGTACACCATCGAAATGTCTTACCTCGGAATGCAAACCGAGACCAGCACAGTATCGATAGCCAGTGGCGAGGCAAAAGTTGTCACACTTCAACTGGGGCCCGCGGCGCTGGACGAAGTCGTCGTGACCGGTATCCGGGGTGCCCAGGCTGCGGCTCTGAACGAGCAGCGCACCAACGACAATATTTCCAACGTAATTTCATCAGACCAGTTGGGCCGCTTTCCCGACCGCAACATCGCGGAAGCCATGCGACGCATTCCGGGTGTTGCTGTTGAGCGGGAAGAGAAGGCTGGCGACGGGCGTTACGTGTCAATTCGCGGGCTGGATTCAGGCCTGAACAATTTCAAGCTCAACGGCATGAACGTTGCTCAACAGGAAGAAGACAACCGCCGTGTGGCCCTCGACGTCATCCAGGTCGAAGCGGTTTCCAAAATCGTGGTTAACAAGACGCTGCTGCCCAATCACGACGGAGACGGTATTGGCGGTGCTGTGGAACTTGTCAGCGCCACCGCATTTGACTACAACGACCGGTATATCGACCTTGTAGCCGAGGGCTTTTACAACGATTTCAAGGAAGACCTGGGCGGTAAAATTGCAGGCACCTTTTCCAATGTCTTCGGGCCGGACGAACGCTGGGGCTTCCTGGTCTCTGGAACCTACAGTGATCGCAGCACGGCGGGCTACGGCTTGCTGAATGATGAAGACTGGGTATCGGTTGTCGAGCAGGATGACGATGATCCGCTCGAGGCCGGTAATGCGCCGGAAGTCTATGATTTCGGCGCCTCGCGTTTTGACAACGACCGGGAGAATATCGGGATCAATACGGCCATAAATTTCCGTGCGACCGAGAATACCCTGCTTACATTCAAAGGGAGCTACAACAAGCTTAACGATACCGAACTCGATCGCGGCATGTTTTTTGTTGGAGACGACGACGAGCTGTACCAGGGCGGGATGCTGAATCCGGAAGGTGGCTATACAGCGCGAATCACCGGGGAATACGAAGAATCTGTGTTTCGCTCACAGTCCTACAATTTTATCGGTGAAACCCAGGCGGACCGCTGGAACTTCGACTACTCGGCCGGCTATTCAGAGGGTATTCGCGATGAACCCAACGACTACGAGCTCTCGTTTGCAAAGGACATGCAGACCAGCCCGATACTGTGGAACCGATCGGACAGCGAGTTTCCTACGCCGGAGCTGAGTGCCGCTGACCAGGCGGCCATCATGGATCCCACCGGCTGGTCCCTGAGTTCCAATGACATAGACCAGGATCGCGCAGAAGACAAAAAATTCGCTGTGACCTTCGACGCGAAACTCGATCTCTCGGGTAACGGCGCGTTCCAGTACTTCATGACCGGCGCCAAGGCCCAGCGCTCGGACCGGTCGCTGTTCGAAGCTAATGTACTGGATGCCGATGGCGATCTGCTGTTCGAGGAAGACGGATTTCGCGGTGAAGATGTCAACTTCAACGATGTCGGTACGCCCTACGCTCCAATTTTCGCAATCGATGAAGGCATGTTGTCTGACTGGCGAGACATTGGCTTCGCGCTGGTCGATTCCGGCGTGCTGGAAAATGACTACGTCGATGACGGATCGATACCGCTCGACGAGGACACCTATGATGCCACCGAAGATGTATACGCCGGCTATGCCATGGCCCAGGCCAATTTCGGAAGGCTCGAGCTTATCGGGGGCGTCAGGGTCGAGCATACCCGTGTCTCGGTCAACAACCTCGAGCTGATTGAAGACGAAGACGCGGGCACGGAAACGTTAACGCCTATCACCACGGATTCGGACTACACGGACGTCTTGCCACGATTGCAGGTAAATTTTCGTGCCACTGATGACCTGATCTATCGGGGCGCCATATTCGCATCGCTGGCACGTCCCGAATTCCAGTACATATCGGGGACGACCGAAATCGAGATCGAAGGCGGGACTGTCGATATCTTTATAGGCAACCCCAACCTGAAACCGGCATTTGCCTGGAACTTCGATTTTGGTGTCGAGTATTACATCGGTGGTATCGGCCTCTTGTCCGCGAACGTTTTCTACAAGACTATCGACGACTTCATCTTCAATGACGACGCGCCCGAGGGAGACTTTGATCCATCCGATTTTGCCAACGATCCACGGTTCGCGGGACTGCAAATCGGTGACGTGGAAACCTACATCAACGGCAACAGCGCGGAAGTGTATGGCCTGGAGCTGAACTACATGCAGCAGTTCAGCAACCTCGATGGAATATTAAGCAATTTCGGTGTCTACTTTAATCTCACGTTGCAGGACAGCAGCGCCGACTCCGGTCTGGATGGGCGCGACGATGTGGAGTTCTTCAACGCACCGCCCTACGTGGGTACGGCGGCGCTCACGTACCAGGGTGATCGCCTGGAGGCGAACATAGCTTATTCCTTCCGGGACAAATTTCTGTTCGGCTTCTCCCAGTTCCAGGAAAGTATCTACGAGCAGGATTTCGATTCTCTCGATCTAACCTTCAGCTATGACCTTACAGATAGATTTCGGCTGACATTCCGCGCTGCTGACATAACCGACGATGGAACAAAGCCCGTTGTCAGGCGAACGTTTGGCAGCAGTACGGCATACCTGGACAACTCGAATTACAACGGACGCAATTTCACCTTCGGTGTCAACGCCCGATTCTGACCCGTCGCGACCAGGAGTTTATTAACATGGTGAGAACAGGAATTCTGTTTGCGGTTCTTTTGGCTACGGTGGCGTTGGCAGGATCAGAATCCGACTTCGTCAGGCTGACCAGCGAGGATTTGCAATGGGAGCAACTTGAGCCCGGTCTTGACATGGCGGTGCTCGAAGGTGATCCGCGTGGTGAGGGCTACTATATTCTGCGCGCGCGATTTCAGCCGGGCATCTTCAGCGCCCCGCATTACCATCCGAATACGCGCTACGTCACGGTCATCAAAGGAACCTGGTGGACCGGTACGGGCACCGTCTGGGACAAGGAAAATGCCGTTCCGCTCACGCCGGGCAGTTATATGAAACACCCGGCAGGCGCCGCACACTATGATGGCGCCAGGGACGAGGAAGTAATCGTCGAGATACACGGCATCGCGCCAGCGCCGCTGGTGTACGTCGATGAAGCCGGGAAGCCGCTCAGGGAATAACGAGTGTATCGCCCGGTTAATTTCGGCCGACTAATTACCGATCGTAATCAGAGTCAGACCTGACAGGCCGAACGGCGTGTTGTGTGAAATGCCGCCGAGATAGATCGTGTTCGAGATCAGGTTGAACCAGTTCACCGTCAGTTCTTCGCTGCTGCCGGTGTTGACGAACGACGGACCGCTGACGGTCATGTTGTTCTGGTCATCCAGTTCACCAAACGACCAGGCGAGCAATTTGTAATTTGCACCGGGTCCGCCTGCGACCTGGTCGGTCTCGAAACCGTGCACGAGTACCGCGTAGCGCCCGGCCGGTGGGCGGAAGTAGTCGAAACGCTCCTGCGATGTCGGTTCGCCACTTTCACCTATCTGCACGCAGTTAACATTGTCGGCGCAGTAGTAAATGTACATGTCGAGATCGTCGTCGCCATCGGTAAGGGCATCAAACATCGCGAAGCGCATGTAGAGCTGGTCCGGCGGCACGTCGATCAGGTGCGAGGCCACGCCGTCGACCGTACGGAAGGTGAAAGTTTTGGTGGGGTCGTTGTCGACGAAGCCGTCGAGGACGAGTGGCAGCCGCAGGCCATGCACGCGCGGCTGGTAGGCGCCCGTGTAGCCAAAGCCGACATTGAACCGGACTGAACCGGTGCCGCCAACCGAGGTAATTTCCTGCGGTGCCGTAAGTGTCGTGGGCTGCACCGCAATCGGGCTACGAACTGAATGTTCGTCGCTGGTCCAGGTCAACGCACCGAAGCGCCACAGGTCGAGCGGCCCGGATTCATAACGAATTGTCACATCAAAGCTGGCGCTTTGGCCGGGCGCCAGTGAGAGGCCGGGTGGATCTACGGCCACCTGCATGCCGGGAATCGGCTCTATGGTGGCCGTGTAGGTGGCTGACTCGTCGCTGACATTGCTTACGCGGCGAGTGACGGTCGCCTCGTTCATCAGGCGTGATATTGATATGGCCGGCTGGTTCATGTCTTGTGCAAGAAACGAAACACCGGAAGCCGCCAGTTCGTTACAACGTTCCTCGGCAATGGAGTCGAATTTGAAACCGCAGGCAACCGCATCGTAGTCCCTGGCGTCCAGGTCATATACCAGGCCCGGTTGCGCAGCGTTATTGGGCACGATATGGCCGGCCCCAAAATCAAATGGATTCGCCGGAGTATCCGTGCCGGAGGTGGTAATTGCCTGGTGCGCGCTGGTCATCAGGGCTGACTTGATGGCTGCGGGAGACCAGTCCGGATGTTTTTCCAGGAGCAGCGCGGCGACACCGGAGACATGCGGCGTCGCCATGGATGTACCGCTCAAGTAAGCAAAGCGCTCGTTGGGATTTGCGTTCACGGCATCGGGCGAGGCGCCAGCAAGAATATTGACACCGGGTGCCGTCACGTCAGGCTTCAGGATATCGCGAACGGGGCCCGGGCCGCGCGATGAGAAGCTGCCCATCGTGTTGCCCGTCTCTGTTTCAGTAAGCAGCAGCCCTTTGTCCAGCACCACCGTTATTTCCCGGCCGGCATCGAATTGTTCGATAAACAGGTTGCCGTCCGCCTGCCCGACCATCAGTGCGGGAATGTCGGACAGCCCGGTTGAGCCGCTCATGACAATCGCGTCGCCCGCGATGCTGTAGACCAGTGCTGCGACGGCACCCGCATTGGCCGCATTCAGGACCTTGACGTCGAAGTCGCAACCACCACGTTGTATCAGTGCAATATTACCATCCAGTTCATCGTCATTGATGAGTGGCTCGCAACCGTCGCTGCTGGTGCCGTCGCCGCCGTTCTCGAGTTGGTCGTCATCGTCGTCGACCAAAATCAGCTTGCCTTCGAGCGGGTCAATATCCGCGAGCGGTGGCGTGAAGCTCGCTTCCCGCACCTTGTATTTGCCCGCGATATTGCCTGGCGTGTTGACCTGCATGGCTTCCAGCGAAGTCTCGCCGTCGCGGGTCGACGCCGCGGCCGTAATCACCCAGGGCCCACCCGCGGGCGAGCCGACCGTACCAAGGTTTGGACCGTCGTTCCCGGCAGCAACAACCGCCAGCACGCCGGCCTTTGCCGCCGCCATGAGGGCGACATCGTCCGGCGCCGATACCTTGAGAAGGCTGCTGCCAACCGAGTAGTTAATGATGTCCACGCCATCTGCAACCGCTGCATCGATGGCTTGCGCGAGGTCCGAGGTATTGCAGCTTGCGCGTTGGTCGCCGGGACGCAGCCAGCAAGCTTTGTACACCGCCACTCGTGCGCGTGGCGCCATGCCCTGGACGCGACCGATTTGCGTGCCATAAATTGAAGCGGTCACCTGGTTGCCTGCCGCCGTCGTCGCCGTGTGTGTGCCATGGCCGTCCACGTCGCGCGCGGAAAAAATCTCGCCCGGGTCGATGGGGCCGCTGGCCCGGGCACCGTCCGCAAACCAGCGCGCGCCGATCAGCTTGTTGTTGCAGGCCGACTCCTCAAATTGCTCGCCGCCCTGGCAGGTACCGTTCCAGTCCTCGGGCGCTGCAAATACGATCTTGTCCTCCGCATGCCGGTAGCTGCGGCACAGCCAGCGACCAAGCAGGGAGTTTTCAGCCCAGCTGCCGCGGCAGGCTCTCGGGCGATCGGCTTCCTGCCTGTCCGCGAGGGCCGGGTGTTCGGGGTAGATACCACTGTCGATGAAGCCGATGACAATATTCTCGCCGCTGAGGCCCTCGGGGCCGCGCAGGCCCGCCTCGGCATCGAACAGGCCGAGAAATTCGGGGCTGTAATTCGTGGCCAGCGGCCGCACTTCGTCCTCCCACACGGCCAGCACTTCCGGAAGATTCTGCAGCTTGTTGGCGGTTGCGGGGTTCATGCGCGCCGCGAAGCCGTTCATGGCATACACATAACTGTAGATTTTTTCCGTGCCCGCGCCGGCTCGTGCCAGCACGGCGTCCTGGGCGGCAACGAGCTTTGCGGTATAGGCCTCTACCGCGGCATTGTTCTTATCGAAACGTTGCCTGTCAGGCGCTAAAGGCTTGCCGCTGACCCCGGTGCGAGCAACTTGCGCCAGTTGCCCGGTGGCGGCCGGTGCCTTGAGCTGCACGATATAAACCTTTTCTGCCGCCTGGTCGCCGCCGGCGAGCTGCAGGTTCAACGCATTACCCGCATCACGCAGCGACGAGTCAACGCCCGCGACGGCAACGAGCGGCAGCAGCAGGCCGAGCAGAAGAGGTTTGACGCAGTGTCTCAAGAGTTGGTCGCAGTTCGTGGTTTTTGCGTTAATTTAGCACATCGTCAACCTATTGGTGCCCGTCGTCATAGTGGAACCACCGGCACCTGGTCCCTAGGTGGCAAAAATCTGTGCGGGGTCCGCAAAACTCTTGAATTCCAGTGCATTCCCGGCCGGGTCGTACAGGAACAGGGTGGCTTGCTCACCGACCTCGCCCTTGAACCGGACCCGGGGAGATATCAGGAATTTGCAGCCTGCATCCTGCAATCGATCCGCCACATCCTGCCAGGCATCGCGCGGCAGGATGGCACCGAAATGGCGCGCAGGCACGTTGTCACCATCGACCGGATTGGTGGTCGCGTGGCTGTCGTAATCGTCAACCAGGTGCAAGGTAAGCTGGTGGCCAAAAAAGTTCAGGTCGATCCAGCGCGCTGCTTCTCGTCCGGTCGTGCAGCCCAGCAGGTCGCAATAGAAGTGCCGTGCCTTGGGAAGGTCGTCAACCGGGATGGCAAGATGAAAGGGTGGCAGGCTGGTGAGATCGGGCACGGGCAGATCCTTGGACGGCGGAGTTATCGCAGCTTTGCAAATGAGCGCTCAAGCGCGTGCAGCAGAGTATCTGCATTTTCTTTCGAGAACACCATTGGCGGCCGGATCTTGACGACGTTTTCAAAGCGTCCGGTTGAGCCAATCAGAACGCCTTCACCGAGCATCAAGTCACGCATGCGACGAGCTTCGGCTTCGAGCGGCCTTTGCGTTTCGGCATCGGCGACGAGTTCCAGGCCGTAGATCAGTCCCTTGCCACGAACATCACCAATAACGGGGTACCGGGTCTTGAGCCTCGCGAGGCCAGCGCGGAGATAGGCGCCAACCTCGCGCACGTTCTGCAGGATATTTTCATTCTCGATGACGTCGAGTACCGCCGATGCCGCGGCCGCCGAGACCGGGTTACCGCCGAAGGTATTAAAGTAGGAAAACCTGGCCGCGAAAGCGCGCGCGATCGCGGGCGTCGTGACGACAGCAGCCACGGGGTGTCCCGCACCCATGGGCTTGCCGAGCGTGACTATGTCCGGTGTAACGCCGTAATCCGCAAAGCCCCAGAGATGATCGCCCAGGCGGCCGAAACCGGCCTGCACTTCATCAGCAACGCACAAGCCACCCGCTGCCCGCACGCGCGCGTAACATTTCTCGAAGTAGTTCTGTGGCGCGAGCAGCGTACCGTTGGAGTCGAAAATAGTATCAATAAAAAGCGCGGCGAGACCTTCCTTGCGCCGCCCCAGTTCATCGATGGCAGGGTCCAATAGCGCGGCGTACTTGTCACCGGCATCCTCGTCACCGGCTCGGTACGGACCCCGGTACAGGTTCGGCGGTTCTACGGCGAGTAGCCAGTCAGGGCGTTCGTCGGCCGGATAGTCGGCCGTGGTCAACGCCATTACCGCGTTCGAATTCCCGTGGTATGCACTCTCCATGACGATTGCGCCATTTTTACCCGTTACCGTACGCGCAATACGCAGCGCAAGATCGTTCGCCTCTGTGCCGCTGCACACGAACAGGCAGACCGAAAGCTCGCCGGGCATGGTCCCGGCCAGGCGTTCGGCGTAGTCAATTACCTTTCGTTGCAGGTAGCGCGTATGTGTATTGAGTGTCGCGACCTGGCGCGTGATCGCCGCCACGACATGCGGGTGTGCGTGCCCGACCGAGGCAACATTGTTGTAACAGTCCAGTAGCCGGCGACCGTCGGCAGCAAACATCCAGGTTCCCTGGCCGCGTACAAGTTGCACCGGTTGCTCGTAGAACAGTTGATACGATGGTCCCATGAAGCGGTTGCGGCGCGCGATGAGCGCGGCATCGGCAACTTCGCCCGCAGAGCTTTTTGTCGTCGCAATGCCGGAGGCATTCCTGTATTGCTCAGCCATTTCAGCGGCATCCAGCGCCAGGAATTGTTGCGTAACCTGCAGCAGCTTCGGTCGCTCCTCTGCAAGAAACGCAGCCGGCTGTTCGGTTGCGTGAATCCGAAAGTCATACAACAGCAATGCCGTCACAAGGCGCATGCACATGAGGTCATGCAGCAGTTCGAACTCCCTGTCCTCAAGCGGTAGCAGGGCATGAAATGCGGCAACCTGGGCGACGGCGCCACCGACCGGATCGGCACTGACGCGTGCAAAGCTCGCGGCAACAACCGCAAGATCCTGGACCAGTGGCGCAAAGCACATATCACCAAAGTCGATCAGGCCGGAAACCTCATCGGAACCGGGATGGGCATACAACACGTTATCGTTGTGGGCGTCGCCGTGAATGACCTGGTGCCGAAGCGCTTTAAGTTGCGGTAATACTTTCGTACCTGCGCGTTCCCGGAAACCATCAGTTAACGCCAGTGCATCGTCGCCGGCATGCGCGTGCAGGCCGGGATTCAACAGCAAGGCTTTGGAGATATCCCAAGGTAACCAGTGGTTCGCCGCCGGGTGGAAAAAGCCGCGCAGGCCAAGGCACAGGCGTGCCTGGAACGCCGCTATATTTTGCAAGGCCCCCGTGCGCGGAGGCGTACCTTCATCAAGCAGCACACCGTCCAGCCAACTCAACAGCCGTACGATGTGCCGGGTGCCATCGCGCGCAACAATGTGTCCGAGGTCGGCACCCTCCTGCGTTCGTATGACGCGCGGCAGTGGCATGTCCGGTACCTGTTGCTCGAGGTGGCGCAAAGCCTGCACCTGGAAATCCACGACCGCGGGATCTTCCGCCGCACCTGAAACCTTGAGCACAAAACGCTCGCCGCTTTCGGACTCAAGACAATGGTTCTGGTCACGCTCGCCATTGAGTGGCCGCAGCTCGCCATCAAGATCGTATAGGTCGCGCGCCGCGGCGGCCAGTTCGGCAAGGGGAAAGTGCGGCGGCTCGAATTTGAGATCCGCGGCTGTTAATACCTCGTGGGCGGGTGCGACCATTACCTGGACCCGGTTCAGCGCCCTGCCAGCCAGTCACGCGGCTGGAGGTACTTTTCATAGAGCTTGGCTTCATCGGAACCAGGCTCCGGCACCCAGGCGTATTCCCAGCGCGCCTGTGGCGGCAGTGACATGAGTATCGACTCCGCGCGGCCGCCGGATTGCAGGCCGAACAGGGTGCCTCGATCATAGATCAGGTTGAACTCGACGTACCGCCCGCGACGATACAGCTGGAAATTACGTTGCCGTGCTCCAAAGCGATGCTTGTGACGGCGCCTCACGATGGGGGCATAGGCGTTGATGAAACTGTCACCGGCCGCTTTGACAAATTTGAAGCAACGATCAAAGCCGGGTTCGTTCAAGTCATCAAAAAACAGGCCACCCACACCGCGTGTTTCGTTGCGGTGGGGCAGGAAAAAGTATTCGTCGCACCAGGCCTTGTAGCGCGCATAAGCGTCCGCATCCAGCACATTGCACGCGCCTTGGGCGACCTCGTGCCAGTGCACAACATCCTCCATGAACGGATAGTAAGGTGTCAGGTCGTAACCGCCACCGAACCACCAGAACGGTTTGTCGCCATCATCGCCTGCGCTGAAAAACCGGAAATTGGCGTGTGTGGTGGGTACGTACGGATTGTGCGGGTGCAGCACCAGCGACACGCCGGCAACCTGAAAAGACTTGCCGGCAAGCTCGGGCCGGGTCTTGCTGGCCGACGGTGGCAGCTGATCGCCGAATACGTGCGAGAAATTGACGCCGGCTGCCTCGAACACGCCGCCGTCTTTCAGTACCCTGCTGCGGCCACCCCCACCGCCTTCCCGCTTCCAGACGTCATCGGCAAAGGTTTTGCGGCCATCCAGCAACTCCAGATCAGCAACTATTCGTTGTTGCAATGACCTGAGATAGTCTTTAACAGCGTTGAAGTTACTCATCTTGTCCTGCAATTCTGGGCCGTATTACGCGGCCGCTGCCGAGATCGCGAATTTCCGACGGGCCCGATGCCGGTCCGCAGTCACCCGGCACAATATAGTCCACCAGCGTGCCGAAAGTACGATGTAGCATCCACTTGTTACGCACCACCGCCTTACCGGACAGGTTCGCGCTCGTGGATGTCAGCGGTGACTGCAGCGCGGTACAGATTTCCCTGGCGACCGGATTGCTGGTAATGCGCACAGCGACACCGCGGTGTTTTCCCGAAATCAGCGGCGTAACGCGGTCACCCGCGCTTACGACCCAGCTGATCGGGAGAGACACATCCGGCGGCGGCAGCCGCGCAAGATCGTCGTCGGCGACCCATCCTTGCAGATGCCTCGTATTCGCGGCGATCAGGATCAGGCCGAGTTTCGCATCGCGTTGCTTGATATCGAGCAAACGCCGGATTGCGTGCTCGTTGTCAGGCAGGCACCCGAGGCCGAACACGCCCTCGGTCGGATATGCTATCACGCCGTCGTTCAGCAGGGTGTCCACGGCACGCTTGATCCACGGTCTCAATGTGAATGCCTTCTATCAGTCGCCCGATTTCTTGTCAGCTTTCTTTGCAACTTTCTTCTTGGTCTTCTTTTTCGCTTTTTTCCTCGCCTTTTTCCTGGCTTTCTTTCTGGCTACCTTCTTCTCGCCGGCGCCTGCTGCTTTTTTCTTCGATGTCTTTTTCTTGCCACCGCGCCGCGCACGTACCGGGGCCGCAGCCAGTAGTTCCTTGCATTCTTCCAGTGACAGCGACTTGGGGTCCCGGTCTTTCGGTACCCGCGCGTTCTTGGTCTTGTCAGTAATGTAGGGACCGTAGCGCCCGTTCAGCACTTGTATGCCCTCAACCTCGAAGTCCTGGATGATGCGGTTTGCATCCGCAATTTTCTTTTCTTCGATGAGTTCGAGCGCGCGCGATAGCTCGATGGTGTACGGATCGTCCTCGCGGATGGATACGTATTTGTCGCCGTAGCGCACATAAGGCCCAAATCGTCCAACGCTCGCAGTTACCGGCTGCCCGTCCGCTGTCGCCCCGAGCTTGCGCGGCAACTTGAAGAGTTCGAACGCTTCTTCGAGCGTGATTTCGTTCATCTTCTGCCCGGGGCGCAACCCGGCAAATTTGGGCTTGTCTTCGTCGTCCTTCGTGCCTATCTGCACAAAAGGGCCGTAGCGACCCATGCGTACGGTGACCGGCTTGCCGCTTTTCGGGTCGGTGCCTAGTTCACGAGCCATGGCGACCTGTTCGCGGGTGACCGAGCCTTCTTTTTCTACGCAGAGTTCGTGAAATGGCTTCCAGAAATCTTCCAGCACTGGCACCCAGTCTTTTTCACCCAGGGAAACGAGGTCGAGATCGTCTTCCAGGCGGGCGGTGAAATCGTAGTCAACGTATTGAGTGAAGTGGTCGGTCAGGAAGCCGTTCACGATGCGCCCGATGTCGGTCGGGAAGAAGCGCTTCGCATCCATCTCCACGTATTCACGATTCTTCAATGTGGCAATGATATTGGCATAGGTAGAAGGCCGGCCTATGCCGTACTCTTCCAGGGTCTTGACAAGGCTGGCTTCGGTAAAGCGGGGCGGCGGGTCCGTGAAGTGTTGCTCGGTGCGCAAGGCGTCCATCTTGATGAGGTCGCCTTCGGCGATTTCAGGCAGCAGCCGGTCACCGTCATCATCCGCAATATCATCCTTGCCTTCCTGGTACACGGCGATGAAGCCGGGTTCGACCAGTACGGAACCATTGGCACGGAACCGGTGGCCTGCGCTTTCCTCGCCAGCCGCCATTTCCACGGCGACGGTATCGAATACAGCGGGCACCATCTGGCAGGCCATCGTGCGCTGCCAGATCAGTGTGTACAGCTTCATCTGGTCTTCGTCGAGCGAACCTTTCAGCGTATCGGGCGCATAGGCAACCGAGGTCGGACGTATTGCCTCGTGCGCTTCCTGTGCATTCTTCGACTTGTTCTTGAAGGTGCGCGGTTCCTCCGGCACGTTGTGCTTGCCATAGCGCTCGGCAATGACCTTGCGTATTTCCTCCACGGCGACCGTCGCGAGGGTAACGGAGTCAGTACGCATGTAGGTAATCAGCCCGGTGTTTCCTTCGCCCCCGAGCTCAATGCCTTCGTAAAGCTTTTGTGCCACACGCATCGTGCGCTGCGTGTTGAATCCGAGTTTGCGCGACGCTTCCTGCTGCAGGGTGGATGTTGTGAACGGTGCGGTCGGATTGCGCCGACGCTGCTTCTTGGTCACGCTGAGCGTTTTCAATTCACCGTTGGCGGCGGCGAGGATGGTGCTTTCGACTTCGCGTGCGGCCGCCTCGTTCTCAAACGAAAACTGCTCGACCTTGTCACCCCGGTAGGAAACCAGCCGCGACAGGAATGGCTGCTCCAGCTTGCTGACGTCTGCTTCGATGGACCAGTATTCGCGTGCAGTGAAAGCCTCGATCTCGAGTTCTCGCTCCACGATCATGCGCAGCGCCGGACTTTGCACGCGGCCGGCGGAAAGCCCCGGTTGCACTTTTTTCCAGAGCAGTGGCGAAAGGTTGAAGCCGACGAGGTAATCCAGTGCGCGCCGCGCCTGCTGCGCGCCGACGAGATCGCCCGATATTTCACGCGGATTCTCGACCGCCTCGCGCACGGCATTCCTGGTGATCTCATGGAAAATCACACGGTGAACGGCCTTGCCATCGAGCGCACCCTTTTCCCGCAGCAACTCGACCAGGTGCCAGGAAATGGCCTCACCTTCACGATCCGGGTCAGTCGCGAGATACAGGGCGTCGGCTTTCTTCAAGGCGCGGATGATCGCATTGACGTGTTTCTCGTTGCGCTCGATGATGCGGTACTTCATCGCAAAATTGTTGGCTGGATCGACCGCGCCTTCCTTCGGCACCAGGTCACGAACATGGCCGTAGGATGCAAGGACGTCGAAGTCCTTGCCGAGGTATTTGCTGATGGTCTTCGCCTTGGCAGGCGATTCAACGATGACGAGATTCTGTGACATTGGCTGCGCTTGGCGGTCCTTGTAGTGGGCTTGAGGCGAAAAAACCACGGACGGTGCCGTGGTTAAGCCGCATATTGCGCCAGTGGGCGCGTAGCATCGCCCGGGTACTTGCCTGGCTGACGGATATTCCGAACGAGCGGAATATACGGTGATTATTTCCGGGCGAGGAAAATTCGTCAGCCAGGCAAAGACTTGGCGAGAACGCGTCGCACTGGCGCAATATGCGGCTTAAATACGTGCTTGGCGACGGTGTGTCAAGAAACCGCGGCGATTGCCCCGCCTGCTGCAAGTTCAGCCCGGCTTAGTGGACCAGCCCGGTATTCTCTTCAAAAACAAGGTCTTCCATGCGGGCATAGGCCTGTTCCTGGCCAGGCTGGCTAAACAGGACCATGAGCACCACCCACTTGATTTGTTCCACATCGACGTCGTGGGTTTCGAGCGCCAGCAAGCGGTCTATAAGGATTTCGCGCTGCAGCGGCGAGAGAATACCGATTTGTTCGAGGTAGCTGATGTAGCCCCGGCAGGAGACATCAAGGCGCTCAAATTCAAACGCATTGTAAATGCGGGTGCCGTGCGCGGTTTGCGCAATGAGAGTGAGGTTGTCCTGGTGCTCGGTCAGACCGTCGAGCCACTCGAGTGCACGGTCGATTTCTGAGTCCGCGAATCCGGCTCTCGCAAGCTCAAGACGAAGTTCGTGTTGATCCGACTCCGGCTCTTCCTCCGTGTCGACGTAGGTCTCGAACAGGTACATGAGGACGTCGAGTACGTTTTCTTTCATGCCCGGAGCGGCTCCCCTTCCTTAAGAATACTTTGAATCAGGACATCAATATGTAACGTCCGCCGGATAACTTTTCGACCGTTCCGTCCAGCTCCAGGATCAGAAGCATGGATGAAACCTGCCCGATCGTCAATCCGGATCGCTCCACGAGCTGATCAACACTGATGGGGTCATGCCCGAGGTTTTCAAGCAGTTTTACATACTCCGCGTCGCGGGGTTTTTGCTGGATCGGCAGGTTGTCCGTCGCTATTGCGTTCTGCAACACATGGCCGACCAGTGGGCCGAGTTCACCGAGGATGTCGTCGGCGGACTCAACGAGTTTCGCGCCGTCGCGTATCAGGCGGTGGCAGCCGCGCGCCATCGCGTTGTGAATAGAGCCAGGGATCGCGAACGATTCGCGGCCCTGCTCGCCGGCCAGCCGGGCCGTAATCAGCGACCCCGATCGGCGCGCAGCTTCCACGACCAGCGTTCCCAGCGACGCCCCGCTGATGAGCCGATTGCGTTGCGGGAACAACTCCTTCATCGGCGGTGTACCAAGCGGGAATTCGCTGACAAGCGCGCCATTCCGGCTGATCGCCTCGGCAAGTTCGCGGTTTTGCGCCGGGTAGACGGTGTCGATTCCGTGCCCGAGAAAGGCCACGGTTGGCTTGCTGGCGGCGATGGCGCCCTTGTGCGCGGCCGAATCAATACCCTGGGCCAGGCCGCTGACGATACAAAAGCCGTTGTTCGCAAGATAGCGCGCGAACTCAAAGGCGTTGCGTGCGCCGCCACTCGTCGGATTGCGGCTG
>DDIS01000082.1:51949-53083 GCA_002338615.1 Proteobacteria bacterium UBA1844
AGGCTGCCGACGATGGCCAGCGCGGGCAGTTGCAGCGCCTCGGGGTCGCCCTTTATATAGAGTGACTCCGGCGGATTGCTGATGCGGGACAACAGTTCTGGATAGTTGTCGTCGCCCAGGCGAATCAAGGCATGGCCCGGCTGCTCCAGCCAGGCATCTGCACGGGGGTCGGTCGGGTGCGTAGCCACGCCGGCCATGATAGCGAATCGTGAGGTCCGGTATCGCAGCGGGAAACTGGGGCGATACACCAGATTGTCACGGCACGAGGCCAGGGAACCTGTCAGGAACGGGTCGCGATGATTAATCGCGATCCGGTCCTGACAGGTTCCCTGGCCTGTTACTCCTGTTCTTCAGGCGGCCTTTCCTTTGGCCATCGCGTGCACGTCTGATGCGCCGAGGCTTTGACCACCAATGGCCCAGTCACCGCTTTCAAATTCGTTGATACGAACCCAGGTGACGGGGCGCAGATTCTCGCCTTCGACCTCGATCATCGCTGCCGTGACTTTGCTGATCAGTTCCTGTTTCTGTTGCGGGGTGAATACATTCTTGATGACGTCAATAGTTACGAGTGGCATGTTGTTCTCCTTGGGGTTGCTGAGTTGTGGCTTGCACCAGGTGCTATTCTTGCCAGAAGACCAACACAATGCTTGCAGAAAGCCTGAATGTTTTGTGGAGGTTTTGTGGAGGTTTCACACAGGTTTTCGCATGGCGTGCGGAAAAATCTCTGGGCGACCACGCAGGCCTGATCTATCCTCGCCGCCATGATCTATCGTTTCGGACCTTTCAAACTCGATTTGAACAAGGCCGAGTTTTCGGCTGACGGCCAGCCGCGACCGCTCGAACCGCAGGTTTTTGCGCTGCTCGCGTTTCTCATTGAGCATCGCGAGCGGCTCGTTTCCCGGCATGAGATCTTTGAAAAGGTTTGGGATGGCCGGGTCGTCAGCGACTCGGCACTAGCCAGCCGAATCAAGACGGCACGGCAGGCGCTCGGCGATGACGGCAAGACCCAGCGCTACATCAAAACCGTGCATGGCCAGGGATTTCGGTTCGTCGCCGATGTCGATGTTCGGCGCGACGAAGCCCGGCTGGAGATGGCCGAC
Organism: Proteobacteria bacterium UBA1844; assembly: GCA_002338615.1. Lineage (GTDB taxonomy): Bacteria > Pseudomonadota > Gammaproteobacteria > Steroidobacterales > Woeseiaceae > UBA1847. Next base: position 53,050 of record DDIS01000082.1, read on the forward strand.
GTGCGCGCGCTGGATGCTGTGTCGGCATCCGCAG
>DDIS01000068.1:0-17644 GCA_002338615.1 Proteobacteria bacterium UBA1844
ACTGGTCTGTGTTGAGCAGACGCCGTTTTATCACTGCATCAGTCGCTGTGTAAGACGCTCCTACCTGTGCGGCAAGGACCGGTTCTCGGGCAAGGACTTTTCGCACCGTCGACGCTGGATCGAACAGCGCCTTGAGCGGCTCTCGGCGGTGTTTGCCATCGAGGTGCTCGCCTACGCGATCATGAGCAATCACTACCACCTGGTGCTCAGGATCGATGCGCAGCAAGCGATGGGCTGGTCCGATGACGAGGTCGAACGGCGCTGGTCAACGCTGTTCCGGCCGCCGGCCGCGTACTGCCTGGCCGCGGAGCAGGCACAGGAGCCGGCCTGCCGGGCGGTACTGGATCGGTATCGCCACCTGTGGCGGTCCCGCCTGTTGGAGCTTGGCTGGTTCATGCGCTGCATCAACGAACCGCTGGCCCGCTTTGCCAACCAGGAGGATGACTGCAAAGGCCGCTTCTGGGAGGGGCGCTTTCGCTCGCAGGCGCTGCTCGATGAGGCTGCGGTGCTCAAGTGCATGGCCTATGTCGACCTGAACCCGGTCCGGGCCGGCACGGCACGTACACCGGAGGACTCGGCCTATACCTCGATCCGGGCCCGACTGCAGGGCCGGGGCCACCACCTTGCCGGCTTTGCCGATCGCCAGGTTCCCGGTTCCATTCCCATCGACTTTGGCAGCTACCTGCAGCTCATTGACTGGAGCGGACGCGTGCTGCGAGGCGCCAGGCAAGGCGCAATCGGCCCCCATGCCCCGCCCATTCTTGAGCGCCTGCAGCTTGCTCCGGCGCGGTGGATCAAGGACCTCCGACAACCAAAGCCCTTCCGCAGCATGGCGATGGGCTCGCTGGCGCAGCTGGCCCGCTATCGCCGTCACCTCGGCCAGGCCTGGATCGTGGCGGCCGCTTAAGAGCCGATTATTCCGCGCTTCGGAGAAATCGGCTTGCTTTCGACAGCCAAAGTGAGCACTTGAGTCACTGCATTCTCCCCGGAGCAATCTCTGCCATATCCAATTGAACGTATTGCCGGTCGACGTATCGCGCATTCGATACACAATCTTGCTTCTGACGCAGTTCGTGGGTGTCCTTTTTTCTCCAGAAAGGCGTGGATGTCCTATTCGTGCTATGCGCTGCGCGTGCGGCGGGTTGCCAGCCAGGCGATCAGTACACCGATGGTCACTATTGCGATGATCAGCGTTGCGAGGGCGTTAATGTCCGGCGACACCCCCAGTTTTACTTTGGAGAAGATATACATAGGCAAGGTGCTACTGCCCGGGCCCGATACAAAGCTCGCAATAACAAGATCATCCAGCGATAGCGTGAAGGCCAGTAGCCAACCCGCGATCATCGCCGGCGCAATCAACGGCAGGGTAATGTCGAATACCACGCGCAGCGGACGTCCACCGAGATCCATTGCAGCTTCTTCGAGCGACTCATCCATGGCAGCGAGCCGCGACTGCACAATAATGGCGACGTAGGCCATCGCGAAAGTTGTGTGCGCGATCGTAATCGTCGAAAACCCGCGCTGACCTGGCCAGCCGGTGAGCTGCTGCAGGCTGACGAACAACAGCAACAACGACAGGCCAGTAATTACTTCCGGCATGACTAACGGGGAGGTAATCATGCCGGAAAACAGAGTCCGTCCACGAAAGCGCCTAAAGCGTGCCAGCGCAAGACCCGCCATGGTGCCCAGCACCGTGGCCATGCTTGCTGCTGTAAACGCCACGCGAAAGCTGAGAAGCGCCGCGTCGAGGACCTGGTCGTTCTGCCACAACGCTCCGTACCAGCGTGTCGAAAACCCGCCCCAGACCGTCGCGATACGTGAATCGTTAAACGAGTAAACGACAACCAGCAATAACGGGATGTAGAGAAATGCATAGCCAAACGCGAGCACGGAGGTTGTAAAACGCGACGTTTTTCTCACGTCGCCGCCTCTGCATCGCGCGCCTGGTTCCGTTGCAGAATTACGATCGGCACGACCAGCAACAACAGCAGGACCACCGCAACTGCGGACGCCAACGGCCAGTCACGATTGACAAAAAATTCATCGAACAATACGCGCCCAATCAACAACGATTCAGGTCCTCCGAGCAGATAGGGAATCACGTATTCGCCCATCGCGGGGATGAACACCAGCATACAACCCGCGACTACACCGGGCCGGGACAGCGGCCAGGTAACGTCCCAAAACGCGCGTGTCCTCGTCGCCCCCAGGTCCTGCGCGGCTTCCACGAGATCCAGATCCATTCGTTCCAGCGTCGCGTACAAAGGCAATACCATGAACGGTAGGTAGGAATAAACAAGGCCCACGAATACGGCAATATCCGTGTACATCATCTGAATCGGTGCGTCGATGACACCGAGCCAAAGCAGCGTGTTATTGATGACGCCGTGGTTATTCATGAGCCCCATCCATGCATACACGCGGAGCAGGAAAGAAATCCAGAACGGCAACACAATCAGCAGCAATAACAGGCCGCGTGTTTGTTCCCGTGCGCGGGAGATGCCGTAAGCCATCGGAAAGCCGAGAGCAAGGCAAAGTAGTGTGGCGATGCCGGCGATAACAACCGAGCGCAGATAAGTAATTGCATACAGATCATCGGTGAGCAGAAAGCGGAAATTATCGAGGCTTATCGAAAGCGCACCCTGCTCATCGAACGTTGGCGTAAATGGCGGCTGTGCGATAACCGGATCGGCCAGACTTATCTTCAGAATAATGATGAACGGGATAAGGAAGAAAAGCAGTAGCCACAGGTAGGGAGTCGCTATCGCGACGCGCTGCCACAAATTATCCCGGTTGACGGATCCGGCCATGCTAATCGACCAACACAACAGCGCTGCGCGGACGCCATGAAATCCAGACTTTATCCTCCCACTCGAGAAACCGCGTGACGGAGCGACGCCGGTTTTGCGAACTAACCTGGACAATCTTTCCATTCGCCAGGCGAATCCGGTACAGCGAGCGGTTGCCGAGATAGCCGAGATCATCGACGACACCCTGTATGCGAACATCGTCCGGGTTGTCGGGCTCGTCCCGCGACAGAAATATTTTCTCGGGCCGCACGGCTATATCGACCTCTTGCCCTACCTCGACCGGATGCGTGCCCAATGCAGGCAAGGTCAACTGCAGCTCATCGGAATAGACCGAGAGAGTCTCCTCGGAGATCGAGGCTATGCTGCCATGAAACGTATTGATCGTGCCAATGAACCCGGCAACAAAGCGATTGTCCGGAAACTCGTAAACCTCTTTCGGCGTACCTACCTGGCGAAATTGTCCTTTGTCCATCACCGCGATGCGCGACGACAGCGTCATCGCCTCTTCCTGATCGTGGGTGACAACAACGAAAGTAATACCCGTCTCGTATTGAATATTCATGAGCTCAAACTGTGTGCGCTCACGCAACTTCTTATCGAGCGCCGCCAGAGGCTCATCAAGCAACAGGACTTTGGGCTTCTTGATCAACGCTCGCGCGAGGGCCACGCGCTGACGCTGGCCTCCGGACAACTGCGCGGGCTTGCGACGACGAAAGTCACCGAGTTGCACAAGTTCAAGCATCTCATCGACGTGTTTTCTAATTTCATTTTTCGGCAGCCCGTCCTTGACGAGCCCGTACGCGATGTTTTTCTCTACATTCATGTGTGGAAAGACGGCGTACGACTGGAACATCATGTTGACCGGCCGTTCGTAGGGGGGCAATCGGGTTACGTCAAGACCATCGATTTCGATACTGCCGCCACTCGGCACCTCAAAGCCCGCGAGCATGCGTAGCAGAGTCGTCTTGCCGCAACCTGAGCCACCAAGTATCGAAAATAACTCGCCTTTTCCGATGTCGAGGCTAACGTCATCGACTGCAACAAAATCGCCGAAGTGTTTACTGACATTTGAGATTCGGATAAAGCTGCTGTTTTCTTCCTGCGCCGCTTTTGACTGTTCCTGTTTATATTCCATGAACTACAAACCACTCTTCACGCGCGCGAACGCGCGCGTTCGCGGACGCTCTTCTTTAGGGTCAACCGGGTTCATCGGAAACAGTCGCTTCCAGACCTCTTTATCAGGGAAAATCGCGGGATTGTTTAGAATCTCCGGATTGATGAGCGGCCAGGATGCGGCATTGGCATTGGCATAGAAAACCTCATTGGCATTCGCTGCGGCAATATCCGCCCGGGTCATGAAGTCGATGAAACGGTAGGCGTTATCAACATGCGGCGCGTCCGCCGGAATAAAAAAGCCGTCAACCCAAAGGCGCGAGCCCTCCTTCGGCACGGTGTAGCGGAGATCTATATCGATGCCTGCTGCCGTAGCACGCGCCTGCGCCTGTGCGTAATCGCCGGACCAGCTCATCGCGACACATACTTCGCGATTCGGCAGGTCGGAAATCATTTTCTGGTTGCTGAAATAGAGGATGTAGGGTCGCACACTTTTCAGTTGCGCTTCGGCAATGGCAAGATCGTCGGGGTCGGTCGAGTTGGGATCCAGGCCAAGATAGGTCAAAACCATCGGGAACAGATCGGTCGGGCCGTCGAGTAGACTGACGCCGCAATCGGCAAGCTTGCTGACAATTTTCGGATCAAAAAGCACGTCGGCGCTGTCCATCGGATGATCGGGCAATCGCTCGCGCACCAGCTTTTCGTTGTAAGCATAGCCGGTCGTGCCCCAGTGATAGGGCACCGTGTAGCCGCGCACATTGGCGTAGACGTCGATCTGTGACATCACTTCCGGGTCAAGATTGCCAATATTGGTGAGCCGGGAGTAGTCGATTGGGAGGTAAATTCCGATAGGCGCGAGCCGCGCAGAAAACTGGTAGCTGTGCACGACGACATCGTAGCCACTGTTGCCGGTGAGCAGCTTGACATCCACGACTTCCGATGAGTCGTAGATATCGTAGTTCACCCTGATCCCGGTTTCTGCCTCGAACTTCGCGAGGGTGTCGGGCGCGAGGTAATCCGCCCAGTTGTACACATTGACAACATTGGGTCCGCCTTTCTGGCCGCTGTCGCCACCGGTGCATGCCGGCAGCAATAAAGCACACGCAGTTGCCAGAAGCATTGCCCGCAGGGCGCTTTGAGGCAAGCGGCTTGTTATTGTCATGCGACTCCAACGAATGAGAAGGATCGAGTCTACAGGCTATTACATACCTTCGAGCCCGCGCTTGAGCAAGGCCCGAGCGATAATCAGTCGCTGTATCTCGCTGGTACCTTCCCAAATACGATCAACCCTGAGCTCTCTGAAAAATCGTTCCGCGACATTCTCGCGCATGTAGCCGCGACCTCCAAATATTTGCAACGCCCGGTCGGCTACACGATTCGCCATTTCCGAGACATACAGCTTAACCATCGAACAGCGAGCATGTTGCTGCTTGAGATCGTCACCACGGTCACTTGAGCGCGCCGCCTCATAGGTCATGAGCCTGGCCGCCCAGAGTTCTGTAACGCTGTCCGCAAGCATCGCCTGGATCAACTGCTTCTCGCTGAGCGGTGCGCCATCGACCATCCGGCTGTTGGCAAACTCGGTCGCATCTTCGATCAGGCGGGCTGCCGCACCGCAACTGCGCGCGCCGATCATCAGCCGTTCATGGCGAAACCAGCTGTGAGTATATGCCATGCCAGCGCCGGGCTTGCCGATGCGGTTGCCGAGCGGAATACGTACATTCTTGAACAGGTAGGTCGGGTGATGCGCGGCATATGTATGGCTGAACGGAGGATTCGCGATTTCCGTGATGCCGGCCGTACCCTGGTCAACAAAAAAAAGTGCTTCGTCATTTTCCTCTGGAATACGCGCTTGAAAAAACATGAAGTCCGCCAGATTTCCGCTCGTGACATACCATTTCTCGCCATTCAGTACATAGTTGTCGCCGTCGCGCTCGGCTGTGGCCACCAGTCCTGATATATCCGACCCTGGGCCAGCCTCAGTAATTGCGTAGCAATCTTTTCGTTCGCCGCGCGTCATGGGCAGAATGTATTCTGCGATCTGCTGCTTGCTACATGCGTCAAACATCCACGATTGCGCCTCCGAAAAGCACCACGATAACGCGTTTGTCACGCGCCCGAGTTGCTCCCAAAGCGCGGCCTGATCTTCCAGCGGCAATTCGAGACCGCCGTGCGATCGTGGTACATCGACCAGCGTAAACCCGAGTTCGATAGCACGCGCCTTGTTGCGCTTTTGAATCTCGGCTGGTAATTCGCCATTGTTCAGTTCCGCCTCGACTTCGTGCGGTTGCAGATATTCGTCGGCGAACTCGCGTGCAATTGACTGCCACTGTAGTGCCGTTTTACTCAAGGGTATGTTCACGTTGCGCCCGACCTCCGGAAATGTTGTGGAAATACTGTCGACAAATAGCAATGCACGGCATCGAGTGCCGCATGCCGGCTCCACTCCTGCGGACTGATCAGGCAGGATAGCCACAGACCATTGGTCATTGAGGCCAGTACCGTGGCGACATTCATTGCGGTTATTTGCGGATAGTAGCCGCTGTCAATGATCTCGGCACAGAGCTGCAGGATAACCTCATCGTAATAGCGATCCACCTCATCGCATATCTTGCGGTACGTCGGCCGTGACTTTACCTCACCCCAGAACGCAAACCAGACGGCGAGTTTGGCAGGCTGGCAGACAGAGTGACTGAGGTCGAGTTCCATCAGCGACATGAGACGTCCCGCCGGGGAGCCATCACCACGCTGTAGCGCGCCCTCAAACTGTGCGCGATAGTCTTCGGCAAGGCTCTTGAGGGTCTCAATAAACAGGTTTTCCTTGCTCTGAAAATGCAGATTAACAATGCCCTGCGACAACCCTGCCTCGCGAGCTACGTCGGCAAGCGTGGTACCGCCAATGCCTCGGCGACCGATGCACTTCATCGTCGCCTCGATCAATTGCTCGCGGCGCCTTGCGCGCGCGGCAGTCCGTCCCGGCGTTGTTTGCTCAGTACTGGCCATACACCCTGTTTACCCCGTTTCGACGACGGAAACCTTGAAAACAGTCGATTTCAAGCTCCAATATTGCCACACTATGAATGAATACTCATTCATTTTTCTGGACGAAAAGCCGTCCGCATGAGACCCTTGCCGGGTCGCCGCCAGCATGTGGGTGTCCTTTTGACCGCCCCAAGCCCGTGGGTGTCCTTTTTCGACGCAGGTCTGTGGGTGTCCATTTTGGCCCGTGGGTGTCCTTTTAGACACCCTTGTTAGACCTCGTTTCTGTGGGTGTCCTTTTTGACCGGCGCGACATTTTTCCGCTACCAGGAGGATCTATGCGGTGCCTGACAAATTCCAACGCTCATTTCAAGAAGGCCGCGACTAAACTGCCGCTTGGCGTCTCGTCCAATTTTCGTTACTGGGGCGATGACAAAACCATTTACATCAAGCGCGGCAAAGGTGGCCGTGTTTGGGACATTGACGACAACGAATACATCGACTACCGGCTCGGCTATGGCCCTATTATCCTTGGCTACGGTGACGAGCGCGTCGATGCGGCCGCCCGCGAAGGCATGGACGTGGGTGGCGTGTTCGCACTGTCGACCGAACTCGAATACGACGTCGCCTGCCGGGTTTCGAAGATGGTGCCATCCGCCGAACTCGTGCGCTTTTCCAATTCCGGCACCGAAGCCGTGATGGCGGCATTGCGCGTTGCGCGTGCTTACACGGGCAAGGATGCACATGTTGTTGTCGAGGGCGGCTACCACGGCGTGTTCAGCGAGGTCATGTGGTACTCGGAAATCGAGGACTGGGATCCGGCGGATGGCAACCCGCCGATAATGCCTTACGGTGACGGCGTACCGGCAATCACCAAGCGCCTCTACTTCACAACGCAACTCAACGATGCGAATGCGGCCGAAGACCTGCTGAAAAAAAACCACCAGCACATCGGTGCGTTCCTGATCGAACCGATCATGGGAAATTGTTGCGGCATCACGGCCGAACGGGAATACCTCGCCAATATTCGGGAGCTCTGCGACCGATACAATGTTGTGCTCATCGTTGACGAGGTGAAGACAGGATTTCGTGTGGCACGCGGCGGTGTACAGGAATTGGCCGGCATCGAGGCCGACGTCTGCACTTTCGCAAAATCCATGGCGAACGGTTATCCGATCGCCGTTGTCGCGGGCCGCGAAGATATCATGCGTCATATTGGCGACGGCGTCGTGCACGGGGGGACGTTTACGGGGCACTCGGTTTCGCTCGCCGCGGCCGACAAGACACTCGAAATACTGGACGAAACCACGGCCCTGGCCGACATCGAAAGCTATGGCCGGCGATTGCAAGCAGGCATCAGCAAAATCCTGGACGCACGCAGCATTGCGCACAGCTTCACCGGCCACCCGGCATTGATGGGACTGTTTTTTGCGGAGAAGCCACCGCACAACTATCGCGCCTGGCTCGCATCGGATTACGAGTTCTACGATGCGCTGGCACCTGAATTGCACGACCAGGGCATTCTTGTGGAGCCCGATTCACGTGAACCGTGGTTTCTGTGCGAAGCACATAATCGTGGCTGCCTCGAAGAAACGCTGGACAAATTCGAGCGTGCCGTGGACATTACGTCGGCAAAAGTAACGGCAGAGGCGAAGCGCGCCTGAACTGATGAGCGAGGCAAACACCCAACAATGAAGACCTATGACGCGATCGTGGTCGGTGCGGGCCACAATGGCCTGACGACGGCCGCCTTTCTCGCCCGTGCCGGCCTCGATGTCGTGTGCGTGGAAAAGAACGATTACATCGGCGGTGCCGCTGTCAGTCGCAATCTGTACAAGGACTGGACTTACTCCAATTGCTCCTACGTCTGCAGCCTGTTGCGGCCGGAAATTTTTCGCGCGCTCGAATTGCACAAGCACGGCCTGCAGATAACGCCCTACGGCGGTTCGGTCACGTTCCTGGAAAACGGCGACTACTACGGCTCTTATCACGACGAGGAAGTGGCATACCGGGAGATGGCGCGCTTTTCACGCCACGATGCCGACGCCTACAAGAGCTATTCGGCGGACACGATGCGTCAGTGCCGCTTTATCCGCGAGTTTCTTTTGAGCACGGCACCGGACCCGACCTCATTCAAACCAGGAGACATTCGCGAACTCGTCAAGATTGGAAAAAAGTTTACGGAGATGGGCGAAGACCGGATGTACGAGACGATCCGCTTCTGGACCATGAGCGTTGCAGAGTACCTCGACGAATACTACGAAACCGACGTCATCAAGGCCTCGTTTTCGGGCAGCGGCATTATCGGCACGGCACTCGGCATTCATTCGCCCGGTACGGCCTATGTACTGTTGCATCACTACATGGGCGAAGTCGACGGCAACGTCGGTAGCTGGGGCTTCGCACGCGGCGGAATGGGAGCCGTATCGAAATCGATCGCGAGCGCTTTCCAGGCAGCCGGCGGCGAGATCAGGACCGAAGCCGGTGTCGACAAGATCATTGTCAGAAACGGCAAAGCCACTGGCGTTGCGCTCGAAAATGGAGACGAGATCGAGGGGCGTCTCGTTGTCTCGGCCATGGACGTCAAACGTACGTTCCTGAACTGCATGGATGAGAAAGACCTGCCGGAAGCGTTCCACCGTCGCGTGAAGAACTTCAAGATCCGGGGTTCCTCCGGCAAGCTGAATATCGCGCTGGATGGTTTGCCTACGTTCCCGGCACTGCCGAAAGGCAGTTCACTGATGCACAGCGACATGCACTTCATCGATTCGATGGAACGCATGGAGCTTGCCTATGACGACTGGAAAGACGGTCACTGGTCCGAAGACCCGTACGTCGACATGCTTATTCCGACGCTGAACGATCCCACCATGGCACCGCCTGGCAAGCATTTCATGAGTTGCTTTGTGCAGTATTGCCCGCACCAGATTGAAGGGCGCCGCTGGACCAGCGAAGAGCGCGATGCATTTGGCAAAACAGTGATCGACCAGATCGCAAAGTACAGCCCCGACTTCAAAGACCTGATCCTGCACGCGGAAGTACGCACGCCGCAGGACATCGAGGACGAGATTGGCATTACGGAAGGTAATATTTTCCACGGCGAACTGACCATGGACCAGTTGTTATTCAACCGGCCGGTGCCGGGCTACGCGCAGTACCGCTCGCCGGTCGAGGGGCTCTACATGTGCGGGTCAAGTACGCACCCGGGCGGTGGTGTGATGGCGGCACCGGGTGCCAATGCCGCGCGCGAAATCCTAAAAGATCTGAAACGCAGCAACACTGTGCCGGAGAACTTTGGCGATGACTGATACCTGGGACGCAATAATTGTTGGCGCCGGCCATAACGGGCTGGTCTGCGCGGCCCTGCTCGCCAAAGCGGGACGCAAGGTGCTGGTACTGGAAGCGAACGAACAGGTGGGAGGCGCGGCCATCACGCGGGACTTTGCCGACGGATTCAGCGTGTCCGCGTGCGCACACCTTTTGTATCAACTGCAGCCGGCGGTACGCAAGGATCTGGGGCTCAAGCCACGCCTTGCGAGTGATGACCTCAAAACCATCGCACTGGCAGAAGATGGCGAGCACCTGCACCTGTCGAATCGAACAGTGAAAGGCGTCTCCAGCACAGATGCCGTCGAATACCGTCAGTTTCGCAAACGCATGACGCGTTTCGCCGACTTGCTGACGACCTATCTGAACAAGCCGCCGCCGCGACTCGGCACGAAGAACCCGCGCGACATCATGACACTTGCGCAGCTCGGATTTGACTTGCGCCGGCTCGGGCGTGACGAAATGCGCGAATTCCTGCGACTGATCGGTATGAATATTTACGATGAAGTCACGGAACGCTTCGATAGCGGCTTACTGAAAGGCGCCATTTGCCTCGACGCGGTGCTCGGCACGCATCTCGGACCGCGCTCACCGAATACGATCATGACGTACCTGTATCGGCAGGCTGGCGGGCATGGCAAATGCGCGCAGCCAGTCGGCGGCATGGGTGCCGTCAGCGACGAGCTCGCACACGTTGCGAGAAGCGCCGGCGCTACCATACGGACCAGCGTACCGGTCAGCCGCATCGTCGTGGAGAACGGGCGCATCTCGGGCGTTGAAACCGCGGGTGGCGAAAACATTCGCTGCATGACCGTCATCTCAAATGCGGATCCGAAACAGACGGTGATGGAGCTGGTCGGTGCACGCCATTTCGAAACCGGCTTCGCACGTCGCATTACGCATCTGCGCGCCAGGGGCAATGCGGCAAAACTGCATCTTGCACTGGATGGATTGCCGGAAATTGCCGGCCTTTCGAAAAAGGATTTCGGCCAGCGGCTGGTCATCGCACCCGACGAGAATTACGTCGAACGTGCATTCAACCCCGCCAAGTACGGCAAGACGTCGCCGGAACCGGTAATAGAAATAACATTCCCGTCCTTAAGCGATCCGGCTCTTGCGCCGACCGGTCATCATGTCATGTCTGCTGTCGTGCAATACGCACCGTATGCTTTGCGCGAAGGCTGGAGTGATGCCGCGAGCGAGGCTTTCAAAGCGACTGTTCTCGGCACGATTGCACGTTACGCGCCCGGCATTGAAGCACGAGTCATGGCCAGCGAGCTCTTGACGCCTGCCGACATAGAACGCGAATTTCATATGTCCGGCGGCCACTGGCATCACGCGGAACTGACACTTGATCAGTTCCTGTTTGTCCGTCCGGTGAACGGCGCGGCTCAGTACAGCCTGCCGCTCGATGGCCTGTATTTGTGCGGCGCGGGTACACATCCGGGCGGTGGTATCAGTGGTGCCGCCGGCAGAAATGCCGCACGGGCCATCTTGCAACGGGAGAAAGCCGCATGAGTACCCGCCCCTTCGAGATCCAGGAAGTGCACCAGGGTCGGTTGCAGTCTCCGTTTCATCCGCGACTGGCTGAACTCGACACTTTGAATACCTGGCACACGTGGAAAGGCTATACCAGCGCGGACGCACTGTATTGCGAAGACCTCGAGTATTTTGCAATTCGCAACGCCACCGCCGTGTTCGACCTGACACCGATGACCAAGTACCGTATCAGCGGGCCCGACGCACTCGACTATCTCAATCGCCTGGTGACACGCGACATGGCGAAAATCAAGCCCGGACGGGTTGCCTACGCGGTATGGTGCGACGATCAGGGCCAGGTCATCGACGACGGCACTATTTTTCATCTGCGCGAAGGCGAGTACCGCCTGTGCTCGCAGGAGCGGCATTTCGCCTGGTTGCAGGCTGCGACGATTGGTTTCGATGTCACCGTAGAGCATGAAACCGAGAATGTCGCCGCGCTCGCCGTGCAAGGGCCGACGTCTTACAGCACCCTCTCGGCGATGGGCCTCGATCTTGCCGAACTGAAACCGTTCGGCCTTACGCACGTCGATTTCGAAGGCAGCGAAATGATGGTGTCGCGCACCGGCTTTACGGGCGACCTCGGCTACGAACTCTGGATCGAACCGGGCAAGGCTATCGCGTTGTGGGACGCACTGTTCGATGCGGGCAAACTGTTCGGCATACGAGCCATTGGTACGCATGCACTGGAACAATCACGCATCGAAGCCGGCTTTCTCGCGGCCTACATGGAATTTCTGCCAGCGGATGAAACGATCAGGAGTGGCCGTTCGCGATCACCGCTCGAACTCGGGCTCGACTGGCTGGTGGATTTCAAGAAACCCAACTTCAATGGTCGCCGCGCTCTGGCCGAAGAGCAGCGTCGTGGTTCCACCTGGCGCCTGGTCAAGCTCGATATCGACGGCAACAAGCCCGCGAACCACTCTTACATTTTTGCGAAGTCAAAGAACAACAAGTCGGAAATCGGTTTCATCACGTCGGCAAGCTGGTCGCCGGTGTGCAAACAGAACATTGCACTCGGTACCGTGCGCACGCCCCATGGTAAGCCCGGCGATTCGTTGTGGGTCGAGATCTACTACCAGCGCGAGATGCACTGGAACCGCAAGATGGCCCATGCGACCGTGGTCGACAAGCCATTCTGGTTTCCGCCACGCCGCAGCGCGACGCCCCCAGGCCCATTCTAGTGTCCCGTGCTGCTAATTCGTTGATCTATTTCGGCCCGTTTTGCCGTCCTGCGGCGTTTTGCCTTCTCGCGATAGCTACGGCTATGGCTCGTTGGCAAGCCTTGCGGGCCAAAAAAGCGGACTCGAACTTCATTCAACGAATTAACCGCACGGGACACTAGACAGCCAACGGGCACGACATGAAACACCGGCTTGATCCGCTATTGCGGCCAAAGAGCGTTGCAATCATCGGTGCCTCAACACGCCCCGACTCGATGGGCGCCTGGTCGCTTACGAATCTCGAGCGCGGTGGCTACACGGGTGACATTTACCTCGTCAACCCAGCCTACACGGAATTGAAGGAACGTCGCTGCTACGCGGCTTTGTCGGAGCTGCCCGAGGTACCCGACCTGCTGATTTTCGCCGTGGCGGACCATCGTATCGAGGCCGTTCTGGATGAAGCCATCAACCTCGGCGTGCCAGCTGCTGTGCTGATGTCGTCGCTCAATCTGGACGAGGATACCGTGCCGGCGCTAAAAGCACGCGTGCAGAAAAAAGCAGCTGACGCCGGGATGCTCGTGTGTGGCGCAAACGGCATGGGCTACTACAACGTGCGCGACAAGGTCTGGGCCTGTGGCTTCGACAGCACGGAGCACACGATGCCGGGCAATGTTGCAATCATCAGCCATTCGGGTTCCGGCATGTCCGGCATCATTGATTGCGAGGCGCGCCTGCGGATCAATTTCGCGGTTTCAACCGGTAACGAGATCAGCGTTTGCATGGACGAGTATCTCGATTTCGTGCTCGACCTGCCGGAGACCCGGGTCGTTGGCCTGTTCGTGGAAACCGCCCGCAACCCCGCCGGCTTTCGTGCGGCACTCGAGAAGGCCCGGCACCGTAGAATTCCGATCGTGGCACTGAAGACAGGCCGTACTGAAACTGCGGCGCAGCTGACCTTGTCGCACTCGGGAGCGATGGCCGGCGATGATGCAACTTACGATGCATTGTTTGAGCGTTACGGCGTACAACGCGTATACGACCAGGACGAGTGGGCGACAACGCTGATCATGTTTGCCGAGCTGCACCCGGTTGGCCCGGGCGGGCTCGTCACCCTGCATGATTCCGGCGGCGAGCGACAACTGCTGGTCGATCTTGCTGATGCCGCTGGTGTGCAGCTGGCTGAACTTGCACCTGCAACATTGGAAGCCTTGTCGAAGATTCTGCCCCCCGAGTTACCGGCAGTTAATCCGCTGGATGCCTGGAGCCGCGGCGGCGATAAAGCTGGCGACTACATGGCTGAGTGCTTCGCCCTGTTGCTCAGCGATCCGGGTGCCGCCTTGGGTGCCGTATTACACGATCGCGCTCCGTACGGAAAGGTTTATGCAAGCTACCTCGACTACATGAAAATCGCGTACGAAAAAGCGCTGAAGCCCGTCGCGCTCGTCGCCGCACGACAGGGAACGGGACACGACGCGAAGGTTGTGTCGTCAACTCACAACGGCTTTCCGGTACTGGATGGCGTCCGCTCGTTTTTGACCGGCGTGAACGCACTTTTTAACTATCGCGATTACCTGTCGCGCGAGCTGCGCGACATCGTGCCGGCAAATTCGATGGCGCTCGCCGCGTGGCGCAAGCGACTTGCAGCGGGCGGTACACTCGGCGAAGCGGAGTCGCTCGCGCTGCTGGATGATTTCGAGATCGCTGCTGCGCGGCCGGTCGCAGCAACCAGTGCCGACGCGGCGGTTAGTGCCGCCACTTTGCTCAACTTTCCCGTCGTGCTGAAGTCGGCGCAACCCGGGCTGCTGCATAAAACAGAGCAGAATGGGGTCGTACTGAATATTCGTGACGAGCAGGAGTTGCGTCGGGCGTATGCACAACTTGACGAAAAACTGGGGCCCGATGTGCTCGTCGCGCCGATGATTACGGATGGCGTGGAGTTATTTCTCGGTGCGAAAGCCGACCCGCAATTCGGGCCGATCGTTGTACTTGGTTTCGGCGGCATATTGGCTGAGACCATAGGCGATGTCGTGTTCGCGCTGCCACCGTTTGACGCATCCGATGCCCACCGCTACCTCGCCCGACTGAAGTTACGCCCGGTACTGGACGGTGTTCGCGGCAGGCCGTCAGCATGCGTCGATGCGTTCTGCAGGATGGCCGCGCGTTTTTCGGTCATGGTGCATGAACTCGGTGGCATGCTCAAAGAGGTCGATGTCAATCCTGTTATCGTGACCGAAAACTCCGCTATCGCCGTGGACGCATTATTCGTGTTGCAATGAGGTCTTGGCAACGCTGATTCTGTGTTCGCAGATGTCTTGGGTCGTCAAAAAAGGTCCCGCACATTCAGAACAGCGCCGTAAGAGCGTCGTCCCCGGCGCGATTTGACGTTGATCGCACCGATCGATACAACACATTTGGTTCAACCGATGTCAATGCGCAGGTGCGGCGATGGCGGCCGAACTATGAATTCGCGATGTACATAGGCAAGCAACTCGCGCTGGCTGCCAAAGGGCAGCTCCTGCATGGCATCATCGAACGACAACCAGTGATACGCGTCGTTTTCTTCATTGAGCCGCACCTCGCAGCTATCGTGCATGTACGCGACAAAGGCGGGCACCACCATGATGCAATCAGCGGCAGCCGCATAGAACTGCTCGCAGAAGCTCGTGGCGTACATTGCCGTCGGAACCAGTCCAGTCTCCTCGGCGAGTTCCCGCTGTGCCGTCTGCCAGCCTTTTTCGTGCGGCTCGACATGGCCGGCGATGTAGCTCCAGACGCCTCGCAGGTACGCGGCCGCCCGGCGCACCAGCAACACTTCTGTAGCCGCGCCCGCGCCTTTTAGCACGACGATCGAAACCATGTCGCAGCGGATGGGCAAACCGGGCATGGGCGGGTTCCTACCGGCGCCAGACATGCGGACTATTGCGGCGATAATTGACAATTATGAGGATCATTTATGTTGTGCGGCTCGCTGGGATTTCGATTGTCGCTTGCTGTTCACTTGATTCGGGCACTGTCACTCGACAGTGCAATTGCAATTCATTGTTCAGCAATTCCGTCCGTGTCTGCAAGAGTATATGCGCACGCGGTGCACACACGACGGCGCCACAGCAAAGATACTGGCTCAGCAATGAACAGCGTCATCGCCGCAGTCAGAACTCGATACTCAGCGCCACCGAACCAAATTCGTGGTCGCCGCGCTGACTGTCGAATTCGCTGGTGCGCCATACCCGCATCACTGCCAGCCGGAAGCCGCGGTTGCGCACGAGCCACTGGCCGCTGATGCCCACGGCCGCCTGTGCGAGAAAGGGGCTGCGGTTAACAGAGTGGCTGCTGCCAATCATATCGCTGCCCCAACCCCGCGATACCGCACCCGTGCCGACGTAGGGTTTGAACTTGCGTTCCAGAGCACCCTGGAACGCCGGCTCATTGTGCAGCTGATGGTCCCACCCATTGAAGCGATCGATGCCACGTAAACTGTGCACCAGGTTCTGTGACTGCTCGGCCAGCGACCAGGAGCCGATCACGCCGAGTGTCAATTCGCGGGTGTCGAGCATCTCGTATGCCGCGCCCTGCGGATGGACACGGCGATTCCACGCCAGGCCCATGTACAGCAAACCCGCGTAAGGCCGATCATCGGTGATCAGATCCGTTCGGGTGGAATCCTCCGGCGTGTACATGGACTGGCCGAAGCGGACCACCGCATTTTGCGTGTTTCCGGAATTGTCCGCATCGGCCCAGAATCCCGGGTTGACGAAGCCAGCGGCATCATCATCGCCGGCCGGAACCTGGGCCGGCATCAGGCACAAGCCCGTAAGGAGTAACACCGGAATGCAGTGCTTCAGGAACCCGCTCAGCCACTTCTCATGCAAGCCGGCTGCTGCGTGCGGCATTGTCATGGGTCGCCATCATGAGCGGGAGGCCGCCCGCCATAAAAGTCATGAAGGGCGTCCATGATCTGCTCGGCCGTGTCCACGCGCGTAAAAAGCTTGGCATCCTGCGCGGCAATGAACTGCTCTTCCACCAGGTAGTCGAAGTCAATCAGCCTACTCCAGAACTCCGTACCCACCAGTACAATCGGCAATCGAGGCATCTTCCCGGTCTGTACGAGCGTAAGAACCTCAAACAGTTCATCCAGGGTCCCGTAGCCACCCGGGAATGCAACCAGTGCCTTGGCGCGCAGCAGAAAATGCATTTTGCGCACGGCGAAGTAATGAAACTGAAACGCGAGCTCCGGCGTGATGAAGGGGTTGGGGGCCTGCTCTTGCGGCAGGGTGATATTCAATCCGATCGAACGCGCGCCAGCGTCGAATGCCCCTCGATTGGCAGCTTCCATGATGCCCGGCCCGCCACCGGTCACGACCACGAAATCACGTCGTTGCTCGCATTGAAAGTGACGCGAAATCATTGCCGCGAAACGTCGTGCCTCCTCGTAATAGCGCGCATGGGTCAATTGCCGCCTGGCTGCAGCACGTTCCTCTTTCAGCCCGGGTTCTGAACGCGTGTCAGCGCTTTGCGTATCACCATCGGCCAGCTTCGCCTCTGCCTCGTCCATGGGCATGACGCGCGCACTGCCGAACACGACGACCGTTGATTGAATACCCTCCTTGCGCAGGGCATGTTCGGGCTTGAGCAGCTCCAGTTGCATGCGCAAAGGGCGCAGGTCGTTCTGGGCCAGGAATTCAACATCTTCATGTGCCAGCCGATAGGCCGGTC
>DDIS01000068.1:17742-18105 GCA_002338615.1 Proteobacteria bacterium UBA1844
GTGCCAGCCGATAGGCCGGTCCGTTCAGAATTGCCTCGCGCAAACGATTGCGCTGGTCAGAATCTTTCATGTTCGTTCTCCCCTGGGTTCGAACCTGCTGGTCCATTACGCACCGGCCTGTCCGCCGTGTTCTACTGTCATTTGCCAGAGGCCGGTAGCCGGTCCGCGCGCATCGCTCAGCGAACCTCCGGATGCGCGCGCATCCCAGCCACCACCCAGCGCCTTGAACAAGGCCACCAGATCGACAGCGGTGGCGCTGTGAGTGCGCGCGTACGCACCCTCGGCATCGCGCAGCACACGCTCTTCGGCCAGCAGCTCGGTGAGCGCGATGTCACCGGCATCAAAGCGCGCTTTCGCATGCGC
>DDIS01000045.1:0-139 GCA_002338615.1 Proteobacteria bacterium UBA1844
TCGACCTCGGCCGGCTCGACCGGGCGGTCTGCGCCGTCCGTCTCAATCACAATGCAGGGTGCCGTATCGCCGTAGCGGCGCACGATAGGCCAGGCCTCGATTGCAATGACTTTGCCCGACGACGATGCGTGCACAGGCG
>DDIS01000045.1:232-9206 GCA_002338615.1 Proteobacteria bacterium UBA1844
GACGACGATGCGTGCACAGGCGCACCGAGCGAACCCTCGTGCCTGGCAATGAGTTGCCCCTTCAGTACGTGCTCGCCAACCGTGACGATGGGTTGCGCCGGTTCGCCGACATGCTGCGCAAGCGGCAGTACCAGTTGCGGCGGCACCGGCAGGTCACGAATCGGTTTTCGGGTTGCAGCACGCTTGTGCGCATCCAGCCGCAGACCACCGTGCAGCTTGCCAAGATCATAGGTAGGTGCGCTCATGCGACTTGACTCAGGCTGATGCAGTCAACCGGACACGGCGCTATACACAATTCGCAACCGGTGCATTCGGACGAAACAACCGTGTGCATTTTGTGCTGCGCGCCGACGATTGCATCGACCGGACAAGCGGCGCGGCAATGCGTACAGCCGATGCACAGCGATTCGTCGATCAGCGCGACGCGACGACCAGGAGCGGCGGGTTCGGCAAGGGCGACGGCCTCACGTCCGAGCAGGTCGGCCAGCCGGCGAACGGTTTCCTCACCGCCCGGCGGACAAAGATTGATGGGCGCCTGGTTTTCCGCAATGGCTTGCGCATAGGGCCGACAACCGGGATATCCGCATTGTGCGCACTGGGTCTGGGGCAGCAACTTGTTGACTTCTTCTGCAAGCGAACCGGCACCGGGCGGCAAGCGGCGTGCTGCAAGACTGAGCAGCAGTCCCGCGGCCAATGCAATCAGCGTAAGTGTGAGCACCGCAATCCAGACTCCGCTAAGCATGTCAGGGCCTCGCCATGCCCACGAAACCCATGAACGCGAGTGACATGATGCCTGCGGTCATGAGCGCAATGGCCGTGCCACGAAACGGCAAAGGCACGTCCGCAGCGTTGAGGCGTTCGCGAATGGCCGAAAACATCACGAGAACGAGGGCAAACCCCGCCGCTGCGCCGAGACCAAAAAATACGGATTCGACAAAATTGCTGGATTGTTGAACGTTCAGCAGCGCCACACCGAGGACTGCGCAGTTGGTGGCAATGAGTGGAATAAAAATGCCGAGCAGCTGGTCGAGTAAAGGACTCAGGCGCCGCACCATTATCTCGGTGAATTGCACGCTGGCCGCAATGACGAGAATAAAGCTGATCGTCTGCAGGTACTCGAGTTCGAGAGGCACCAGTACGTATTCGTGTAACAAGTAGGCGCTTGCCGATGACAGCGTCAGGACGAACGCGGTTGCGAGCGACATGCCGGCCGCAGCCTCAATATTCTTCGACACGCCCATAAACGGGCACAGGCCAAGAAACCGCGTCAATACAAAGTTATTGACCAGTATGGTGCCTACCAGGATGACAATAATCTCGCTCATTACGAGCTATTCTACTTGACGCGCATCCCGGCTTCAGCGCCTTCGTCGGGGCCGAGCAAAAAGATATCCGCGCCGCCGGGTCCGGCGGCCAGAACCATGCCTTCGGAAACACCGAAACGCATCTTGCGCGGTGCCAGGTTAGCCACAACGACCACGTGCCGACCGATCAGGCTCTCCGGCGGATAGGCCGCCTTGATACCGGCAAAGACGCTGCGGGTGCTGTCACCAAGGTCCAGAGTCAGTGCGAGCAGTTTATCGGCGCCGGCAACGGCTTCGGCATTCACTATGCGCGCGATCCGCAAGTCGACTTTCATGAAGTCATCAATACTGATGAAGTCCTCGTCGTCGCCTTTACCTGCAAAAACTTCACCGGGATTGGTTTCTTTTGCGTCCTCAAGCATTTTTTCAACCTTGTCCGCATCGACCCGCGTCGTGAGCGCTTTAAATTTGCTGGTCGGTTTGCCAAGCAATGGAAAAGCCGCATCTGCCCAGTGCCAGTCACTGTCGCCCAGGAATTCCCGAGCACTCGCAGCGATCGTCGGCACCACCGGGGTGAGATAGATCATCAGGCTGCGAAACAGGTTGATGCCCTGGGTACAGACGCCTTGTACGTCATCGAGGCGCGACGGATCCTTGACCATGAGCCAGGGCTTGTGTTGATCGATATAGCGATTCGCCCGGTCCGCGAGCATCATGACAAGGCGCATAGCCTTGCTGAACTCGCGTTTCTCATAGTGCTCCGCGATCCGCCCGGACGCGGCCGCGAACTCTTCAAACAGCTCGGGGTCGGGCAGGGCGCCGGCCAGCATGCCGTCGAAATTCTTGTTGATGAAGCCCGCGCATCGACTGGCAATATTGACCAGTTTACCCACCAGGTCCGAATTCACACGGGCGATGAAATCATCGAGATTGAGGTCGATGTCCTCGATCGTCGGGCCGAGTTTGGCCGCATAGTAGTAGCGCAGCCATGCGGGGTCGAGATGGTCGAGATAGGTGCGTGCCGTGATGAAGGTGCCACGCGACTTCGACATTTTTTGACCGTTGACGGTGAGGAAACCGTGCGCAAACACGCTGGTCGGTGTACGCATTCCGGCACCAAGCAGGACCGCAGGCCAGAACAACGTGTGGAAATACATGATGTCCTTGCCGATAAAATGATACACCTCGGTGTCATGGCCCGGGCGCCAGTACTCGTCAAAGTCCGGTGTACCCTCTCGTTTGCAATAGTTCAGGAAACTCGCAAGATATCCAACCGGTGCATCCAGCCAGACATAGAAGTACTTATCGACGGTACCTGGAATGTTGAAACCGAAGTAGGGTGCGTCGCGGGAAATATCCCAGTCCTGCAATCCAGCGGCGAACCATTCTTCGAGCTTGGCCAGAACATTCCTGTCCAGTGATGCCGATTTCATCCAGTCGCGCAGCCGTGCCTCATACTCGCTAAGACGGAAGAAATAGTGTTCGGACTCACGCACCACGGGTGTCTTGCCCGACAGCACGGAGACCGGGTCAAGCAGGTCGGAAGGCGAGTAGGTGGCGCCGCAAACTTCACAGGCATCGCCATATTGGTCTTCGCTTTTGCAGCGCGGACAGGTACCGCGCACGAACCGGTCCGGCAGGAACATGCCTTCCTGTTCGTCATAAGCCTGCTCGATCGTTTTCGTATAGATGTCATCGGACGCGCGCAGCGCCTCATATATCTCCACCGTCAGTGCTTCATTTTCCGGTGAATGGGTCGTGTAAAAATTGTCGAAATCGACACCGAAGTCCGCGAAATCCCTGATAAATTCGGCACTGATCCGGGTCGTAAGCTCCTCCGGCGAGACGCCGAGTTCCCGCGCTTTGAGCATGATCGGCGTGCCATGCGCGTCGGTTGCACAGACGTAAATACAGTCATGGCCGCGAAGCTTCTGGAAGCGTGCCCAGATATCAGTTTGCAGGTACTCGACCATGTGCCCCATATGAATAGCGCCGTTCGCGTACGGCAGGGCACTCGTAACGAGGATTCTTCGGGGTCGATCTGACATGAAGTCGTGGCTTAATGCTGCTTGTTGAGCGCGGCATTATGCCACGGATTGCACGCTTCGCTGCTCAGGCTTCGTCTTTCATGCGTTCGAACTTGGACTTGTTGTTGGCCTGCAGGTATGCGTCCTTGCCGCGGATGGTGCCCTTGGTGACGAGCTCCATCAATGCGGTATCCATGGATTGCATGCCAAGTCCACCACCGGCCTGCATGGCGGTTTCAAGCTGGTCGAGTTTGCCCTGACGAATGAGGTTACTGACAGCCGTGGTGTTTAGCAGGATTTCGAGTGCGGCGACCCGACCGGCCTTGTGCTTGGTGGGTAGCAACTGTTGCGATATGACACCGCGCAGCGAGGTGGAAATCATGGTACGGATATGGCTTTGCTTGTCGGCAGGAAACGAGTTCACGATTCGATCGACAGTCTGGCCCGCACCGTTCGTGTGCAGCGTGCCCATGACGAGTATGCCCATTTCGGCGGCTGTAACCGCAATGCTGATGGTTTCAAGGTCGCGCATTTCGCCGACCAGGATGACATCGGGATCTTCCCGCAAGGCCGAGTGCAGCGCATCCGCGAAGCTATTGCTGTGCACGCCGATTTCCCGCTGGCTGATGAGGCAGCCTTTTGCCTTGTGAACGAATTCGACCGGGTCTTCAATGGTCAGGATGTGACCCTTCAGGCGCCGGTTCATCTCGTCGATCATGGCCGCCAGCGTGGTTGATTTACCCGAACCCGTCTTGCCCGTTACGAGAATCATGCCTTGCGTGTGCCGGCACAGCTGGTGAATGACGTCCGGCATGTCGAGTTCTTCGAGCGAGAGAGCTTTCGAGGGGATAGCGCGAAATATGGCGCCAAGCCCGTTCAGATGACGAAATGCATTGACACGAAAGCGCGACACGCCAGGCATGTCGTAGGCAAAATCGGCGGCGTCATCGTTGTCGAATTTGCGTTGTGTCGTGCCGTCCATGATTTCGAGCAGGCAATCCTTTACCGCGTCGACGCTCACGACCTCATCCAGCAGTGTTTGCAATTCACCGTGGATGCGGGCTCGGATCGGATCGCCCGAGAGGAAGTGCAGGTCGGATGCGTTCTGTTTCAACGCGGCTTCGAGGTATTTGTCGATTTGCGCCATTCGTTCAGGTCTCTGTTCCGCCGCCAAGTGCGAGCGTTGGTACCAGGTCCGTGTCCGTTACGTAGCGCTGGAATTTTTTCTTGTCATTGGCGAAGCGAATCGCATCGTTCGGGTCAATCTGCTTCGCCGCAATAGAGTCAAGCAAAGCCTGATCGAGCAATTGCATACCCTGTTCCTTGCCGGTTTGCAATTGCGACGGAATCTGGTGCGTCTGGTCCGCTGAAATAAGTTTCGCAATAGCGCGATTATTCACCAGGATTTCGAGGATAGCGCGGCGGCCGCGGCCGTCTGGTGTTTTCACCAGTACCTGTGTAACGACCGCCTTCAAACTCGCGGACAGGAACGCCTTGGTTTGTTCACGTAACTCGCCGGGCAACGCATCAATGATGCGATCTATGGTCTTTACGGCGCCTGTGGTATGCAGCGTGCCGAGCACAAGGTGACCGGTTTCAGCCGCGGTCATTGCCATCATGATGGTATCTGCATCGCGTAACTCACCAACCAGGATGACGTCGGGATCTTCGCGCATTGCGGAGCGCACGCCGTCAGCGAAGCTTTTGACGTGTGTACCGACCTCGCGCTGGATCACCTGGCAGCGCTTGCTAGGGTGCACAAACTCGATCGGGTCTTCGAGGCTGATAATATTGAGATTGCGGCGCTCGTTGAGGTGATTGATCATGGCCGCCAGCGTAGTTGATTTACCGGTACCCGTTGCACCTGTTACGAGCACCATGCCTTGATGGTAGTCGCAAAAACTGGCGAGCACGGGCGGCACATCAAGTTTTTCCAGCGACGGTACATCACCGGGAATGTGTCGCAGCACGGCGCCTACCCCGGAAATCTTGCGAAACACGTTGACGCGGAAGCGGCCGCCGGCTTCTGCCACGTAGGAAAAGTCGAGGTCGTGTCCGGCGGCAAGCCGTTCGCGCTGCGCTTTGGTGAGAATTTCGTGGATATAGGTTTCGAGTTCCGTGTCTGAAAGTGCGCGGAACTTGATTGGCAGCAGATCACCGTTCATACGCAGCATGGGCGGTACGCCAACCGCCAGGTGTACGTCCGAGCAGCCTTGCGCCAGCCCGAGCTTCAAAAATGCGTCAATGCGGGCCATGTTTACAGCACGACCGCGTCCAGCGCGGCGGTCAGGTCACCCATAGATTGGAAGCGTTTCGACTTGTCGACAGACATCGCCTTCGCAATGATGGCGGCGTAATCGTCGGAAATATCCGGGTTGATCTCTTGTGCTGATTTCGCTTTACCCTGCACGTGCTGGTACATCACCGACATGTGATCGCCGCGGCTGTATGGAGGAATGCCGGTCGCCATTTCATACATGATTACACCGATGCTGTAGACATCCGCCGTTTCATCGACCTTCTTGCCCAATATCTGCTCCGGCGCCATGTATTTCGGCGAGCCAATAACGTAGCCGGTCTTGGTCAGTTGTGTGTCGCCGCTCGATGCGGCAGCGGCGACACCAAAATCAACGATCTTCAGCAAGCCGTCCTCGTTGACCAGGATATTGGCAGGCTTCAGGTCACGATGGATAACACCGGCCTGGTGCGCGACTGCCATGCCAGTGGCAATGTCGCGCGAATACTTGAGGTACTTTTCGGGCGCCATCGGCTTGCTGTCCGGGATCTCGCCGGAAAGGGTATGGGACGGAAAATATTCCATCGAAATTGCGTAACTGCCTTGCAGGTGCAGGAAGTCGTAGATCCGAATGACATTGCGATGCGTAATCTTGCGCGAGTACCTGAGTTCGTGCACGAAGCGCTTCATCATTTCTTCGTCGGATGACACGTTCGGATTCAGGAATTTCAGTATCAGCCGCTCGTCAACCACGGCGTCTTCCATCAGCAACACGGTGCCAAACGCGCCTTTGCCAATTTTTTCGATATAGCGATAGCGTCCTTCCACGATATCGCCAGGGTTCAGTTTGGAGATATCCAGTACGGCAGGCACGTGCGGTGCGGGCACATCCTCGATGGCCGCTTCCTCATCCTCAAGTCCGGCGACCTGGCTCGCTTCCTTGGCCTCTTTGAGCAGCTTGTCGAGGTCCTCATTGTCGAGCAGCATCGTTTTTGTGTTCTCGGCAATTTTCTTCGCGCGCACGTTCTCTGCCAGCACAGTGGATGAAAAACGGGCGTCGAGGTCCTTAAGAGCGCCGTCCGCAACATTGATAATGGTTGCATCATCTGCCTGTTTGATTTTCTTCAGCACGCTGCGAATGGTTTCGACCTGGGATTCGTCGGCAAGTTTTGACAGGGCCTTGATCGCCTCGAGCTGAACCTCGCGTTGCGAATGTTTCAACAAGGGCACGATCTTCGGGATGTGTTGTGTGCCACCAAGTTTAGCCAAGGCACGAATGATCACCGCATCCGTCTTCGGGTCCTTGCCCAGCATGGCCTCGAGCTTCGGCAGCGCTTTCGGGCTGCCAATTTGTGACAGCGCGTCGATTGCCCGTTCGCGGACCCACCAGTCTGTATCGTCCGTTGCCTTGATGAGGTGACCGACGGCCCGTTCATCTTTGGTAGCATTCAGTATCTCGATGGCGGTCCGGCGAATTTCCTCATCCTTGTCTTTGATTAAAGCGACGACCGAATCCACGACTTTGGGGCCCCCGATCTCGGCCAGGGCATCGCCTGCACGCGAGCGCACCCACCAGTCGTTGTCTTTCAATACCGTCAAGAGGTCTTTGACCGAATCGACCGTGCCGATTTCGTTCAGCACCTCGACCGCCGCCCGGCGCGCATATTCGGATTCATCTTTCATCGCGTCAGTCAGGTACTTGACGGTCTCGGGATGGTTGATTTGAATCATCATGTCCACGGCTTTCGATTGCACGTCGAGGTCTGGGTCCTGCAGCAATTTCGCGACCGCAGCGATATTGATATCGCCTGGCCGTCCGGCCAGTGCGCCGAGAGCCGCGCTGCGCACCATTTTATTCGGGTCGCGGAGTTGTATTTCGAGCGCCTGGTCGATGTTCTCACCCTTGAACCGGGCAAGTAGCTGGATCAGGTGAATCTTGATAATAGGGTCCTTGCCACCCATCCGGGCCACGAGGTCCGGCACCATCTCGGGCCGGATAATGTCTTCCAGAATCTTGAAAATCGCGGCCTTTTCTTTGGTGTCGAGGTCGTACGCATATTGCAGCAATTCGTGGACACTGAGGTCCTGCTTGTGCACCCTCAAGACCTCGATCAGGGCCGGTTTGGATACTTCGGGGTCTGCAAAAAATTGCAACAAGGCGTTGGCGTTATAGTCAGTCGACCCGCACAGCGCCCAGGCGGTTCCCTTGACCACGCGCTCATTGCCATCAGCGAGTCCTTCACGGAACTCGACGAGCGATTTGTCATTGACCAGCGAGGTCAGAATATCGACGAACATCATGGTGTGGCTCTTGTCCGACATCGCCAGCGCATCGATCAGTTTCGGGATGACTTTGGGGCCAGCGCGTTTCAGGCGCTCCACGAGGCTCAGTGCCTTGGCCGAGGTCGGGTCGGCCTCCGCAATCAGTGCCGAGATTTGCTGGTCAGAGCGAAAACCGCGGAGCAGGCTCATGCTGCGTTCCGGCATGATCCGGCACGAGCGCGCCACGGGGCATGGATAGAGCCAGCGCGCGGCTTGCCTCGGTGCTTACTGAACTGTTTCGACCCTGCTATTGCTATGGTAATCAATCTCTTTAGCCCAAACCTCAATGCAAAATCCGCTATGCGCGCATGACGCGCGTCGCGGGAATTGCGGCAATACCCCAATCAGTCGCGGCATTATGCCATATTGCCTTTCGCACAAGCTGCGTGCAGCCCTTTGATTTCGGGGCTTGCAAAGACTTGTTATCGGTCTCCAATGCAGTCTTGGGTTTATCGCCCGCTTCGTTACAATGTGCGCCCGGTTGCCACGCCGTAGCCGGCAACGAATGTAAATTTTACCTAATATGGGACAACGAACTGTGACGCTGTCAACAGAATCTGACGTAACTAATATCCTGAAATCCATAGAGTTAGAGGGCTTGGCGAAGCGCGTCGGTGATCTGGCGCGGGTAACGGTGACGGCGGCAGGGCCCGCTAAAATCCGCGCCGCGATCTGCTTTGGGTTTCCGATCGAGCGGGAATTCGACGCAATGCGTGCGAACTTTGTCAAAATACTGGCCGATGCGACCGGTATCGACGACGTCGTTCTCGAGTTGTCTACCAATATTGTCGCGCACGGCGTGCAGCGCAGCCTGAAGCCCTTGCCAGATATTCGCAATGTCATTGCGGTTGCATCCGGCAAGGGCGGCGTCGGAAAATCGACGGTAGCGGTCAATCTGGCGCTCGCGCTGGCGGCCGACGGCGCCGCGGTGGGTATCCTGGATGCCGATATTTATGGCCCGAGCCAGCCGCACATGCTGGGGCTGGTCGGCGAACGGCCGGTCAGCAATGACGGTAAAAACATGCAACCGCTGGCAGCCTTCGGCTTGCAGGTCATGTCCATCGGCTTCCTCGTGGATCCCGACC
>DDIS01000045.1:9311-10556 GCA_002338615.1 Proteobacteria bacterium UBA1844
GGAGCCAGCCGATGGTCTGGCGCGGGCCGATGGTTACATCGGCCCTGAACCAGTTACTACACCAGACCGTGTGGCGCGATCTCGATTATCTGATTGTCGACATGCCGCCAGGTACCGGGGACATCCAGCTGACCCTCTCACAACAGGTGCCGGTGTCAGGTGCCGTTATCGTCACAACGCCACAGGACATCGCGGCCATTGACGCGCGCAAGGGTCTTGCCATGTTTCGCAAGGTCTCAATACCGGTTCTCGGCGTCATTGAAAACATGAGTACCCACATCTGTTCTTCCTGCGGCCACGAGGAATTTATTTTTGGCAGCGGCGCGGGCGAGCGCATGGCCGCCGACTTCGACGTGCAGCTGCTTGGCTCATTGCCACTCGATGCCCGAATTCGCGAGCAAACCGACTCGGGCAGGCCAACGGTGATTGCCGATCCTGAGTCCGCGGCGGCGGATGCTTACCGCTGGGTCGCGCGGCACACGGCGGCGGCACTCGCGACCAAAGGCCGGGACTACGCCGCGAAATTTCCGAAGATCGTCATTGAGGACAGCTGATGAGTATCAAATCCGATCGCTGGATACGGCAAATGGCGACCGAGCATGGCTTGCTGGACCCGTTCGAACCCGGGCAGGTGCGTGAGGTGGATGGCAAACGCATCGTTTCCTACGGGACATCCAGCTACGGATACGATGTTCGCTGTGCCGATGAATTCAAGATCTTTACCAACATCAATTCGGCGGTGGTCGATCCGAAAGCGTTCGACGCGAGCAGCTTTGTCGATCTGAAAAGCGATGTCTGCGTCATCCCGCCCAATTCGTTCGCGCTTGCCCGCACCGTCGAATATTTCCGCATTCCGCGCAATGTCCTGACGATCTGCCTCGGCAAATCAACCTATGCACGTTGCGGCATCATCGTAAACGTCACGCCGCTGGAGCCCGAGTGGGAAGGGCACGTGACGCTGGAATTTTCCAACACGACCACCTTGCCCGCAAAAATCTACGCGCACGAAGGCGTCGCGCAAATGCTGTTTCTCGAGTCCGACGAAGAGTGCGAAATCTCCTACGCCGATCGCGGCGGCAAATACCAGGGCCAGCGAGGCGTAACACTGCCAAAAGCCTGACCGTGGTCCTGCCCTGGTGTCCCGTGCGGCTTATTCGTTGATCTATTTCGGCCCGTTTTTCCGTCCTGCGGCGTTTTGCCTTCTCGCCATAGCTACGGCTATGACTCGTCGGCAAGCCTTGCAGG
>DDIS01000047.1 GCA_002338615.1 Proteobacteria bacterium UBA1844
CCCGCGCCGGCCGCGAACACAAGTTCCGTCAGCTGCGGCGCCAGCGTTACAACGCGAGTGGCAATGATTTCAGGCGGGGGCGCGCCGGGCGTGGGCTGGCAGGCGGCGAGGCAAAGCAACGCGAATGCGGCCAGGAATCTGCGGGGTAGCAACAAATGGGGCGAGAGTGTTACGCAGTCCATCCGTACAGCGTCATCGCGGCGATAATGACCACCCAGATCAGCAGCAGGCGAAACACCAGGCTATTTGCTGTCGTCGCACCACGAATGCTGCGCTCGACCAGGTCCTCATCCGGCACTTCGTCAAGCGCCATCGCGCCGACTCCAACTCGCGCCAGCAGACTTTCGTTCGATCCTGCAGCTATCCCACCTGGTTCCCCCCGGGGCGTGCGCCAGGCTTCGATGGCCGCGTCGAAATGGCCGGCAATCGCATAGCCAATTGCTGTCAGCCGTGCCGGGATCCACGCCAGAAAAGCGTGCAGTCCAGACGCCACGGCCTGCACCCTGACCGCAGCGGCGGACGCCTCTTCGTTTTCCTGTCGCAGCGCGTTAAGCACGGCCCGACGCCTGATGAGATCGGTGATCCGATACGTCCACGCGCCCAGCGGGCCGAGCGGGCCGAGCACGAAAAACCAGAATATAACGGCGAACAGGCGATTATTGGCCTGTACAAATACGGCAGCTTCGACGGCACGCGTTGCCTCGTACTGATCCTCAGGTAGCTCACCTTCGATCAGCGTCTCTGCGCGGCGCCGCGCAGTTTCTTCATCGCCGGCCTCCAGCGCCCGGCAGTATTCATCCACGTCCTCTCCGACATCTTTCGGTCCGAGTGAGAAAAACAGCACCGCGATGGAGAGAACCAGGTAAGGAAAACCGAGCAAGGTATCGTTAAGCGCCGAGCTGACTATGAGCACCGGCAACACAAGTACGAGCGTCAGCAGCAATACCAGCGATAACGCGGACACGGTCGATTTCCCGGACGCGTTCCGTATCCCGGCGTCAATAACACGATCGAGCCACGGCATTCTGCGCCAGTGAAAATACTGGGTAGCAAGGCGCTCAATGACGAGACTGACAAGGAGTGCGATGAGGTTCATAGCAGCCCATCATACAACCGCAGCCAATCAAACGCAGGGCCGGGGTCCGTCTTTCTGCCCGGTGCAATATCACTGTGCGCCGCAAGTTCACGATTGGTGATAGCGGGATAGGCAAGGCGGAGGGCACGAATGACCGCCTGCAAACAGTCATATTGCCGATCTTCGTAGGCCGTCTCGTCTTCCCCTTCGAGTTCGATGCCGATGGAAAAGTCGTTGCATTGCGCGCGGCCACGGAACACGGACTCGCCGCAATGCCAGGCCCGCTTGCCAAACGGCACGAATTGCGTGACCTCGCCGTCGCGGCGAATCAGGACGTGCGATGACACCCGCATGCCGCGGATCGCCTGGAAATACGGATGCGCGTCCCAGTCGAGCCGGTTACAGAACAGGGACTCGATCTCGGGGCCGCCAAATTGTCGGGGCGGCAAACTGATCCCGTGCACGACGATGAGCGTCGGTACGACGCCGTCCGGCCGCGCATCACAATTGGGGCTCGCTACCTGGCGCACCTCGCGGATCAGCCCGGCCTGCAGGTCGACGTCAAATTGAGGCGACATGTCGCTCAAGGATCAGGCATGATTTCGTTGACATGACCACGAGGCTATTTGTTTCCGCGCCAATCAGCAATGGTGCTGAGCTTGTTATCGGCGGCGAACAGGCGCATTACCTGGGCCGCGTACTGCGCGCGGCCGTCGGCGATACGGTGCAGGTATTCAACGGTGACTGCGGCGAATGGCAAGCCACGATTACGGCCATGAGCAAAAATTCGGTAACGGTATTGGCCGCTGCCCGGCTCAACGCTGACACCGAATCGCCGCTCCGTTCTCACCTGGTGCAGGGTATTTCGCGTGGCGAGCGCATGGACTTCGTGGTGCAAAAAGCCACCGAACTTGGCATCAAACGGATCACGCCGGTTTTCACAAACCACGGTGTTGTAAGACTGGACGACAAGCGCGCCGGGAAACGCCGGGAGCACTGGCAGCGCATTGCGATAAGTGCCACTGAGCAGTGTGGCCGTCTCCGCCCGCCACTCATTGACCCACCCGTGTCACTCAATCACTGGTTCGGTGCCGGCCATGCGGTGGACAGCACGCAGCTGATATTGCTGCCTGGCGCCGCCACTGCCTTGTCAGCACTCGACACAATCGCGGAGAAAGTCTGCCTGCTGATTGGCCCAGAGGGCGGCTTTAGCGAACGAGAAATCGAGGATGCCGGTGTCGCAGGATTCAGGGCAGTATCGCTCGGCCCGCGTATCCTGCGCACCGAAACAGCGGCGCTCGCGGCATTGGCTGTTTTGCAATTGAGGTTCGGGGATCTCTGACAGAAGACTCACGGGCGAAGCGGTGCGCCGCGCGAAGCGTATCAGGCTTGCAAGGATTCGCGTGCGAGCAACAGTTCGAGTTTTTCAAGGTCCGGAATCAGCGGATACTCGTTGATCATTTTCACGCGGCACAGTACCGGCGCGGTGTCCGGCCAGCCGTCGGTTGCGTCGAGCCGCAATACGTCGCGATTCACGCGTACGAGTTGCGGAAAACCTTGTGTAACGACGCCAAAGTAGCCGTTTTTGAGTTGGCCCGCGCTTGCGACAAACACAACGATTCGTGTCCGTCCGGTGGCAGCCGGCACAGGCTTGCCGAGTAATCCTTCGTAGGAAATGATCGGCAGCTCGCGCGTATTCCAGCTGATGCTGCCGAGCATCCAGTCCTGCGCCCCAGGCTGCTGCTGCGGCTTCGAAAAGCGCACGACCTCGGCCACACAGGCCCGCGGTACGATCAGGCGGTCTTCTGTAAGCGGAATCAGCAGGCTGTAAACTTCGTCGTCGGCGCCTGTCATTGCAATGTAATTCCCTGGTCATCAAGTTGCCGGCGAATCGCTTCCAGCAATTGCGCATCCTGGTACGGTTTGCCCAGGTAATCGTTGACGCCGAGCTCGATGGCGCGTGCCCGATGCTTGTCGCCAACCCGTGACGTAATCATGATAATTGGCACGCCGGCGATACGGTCGTCGTTGCGCACGTGCGATGCAAGTTCATAGCCGTCCATCCGTGGCATTTCTATATCGAGCAGGATGACGTCGGGCTTTTCATCCTGCATAACGCTGATCGCGTCCAGGCCATCTTTGGCTGTCAGCACCCGCAGACCATTGCGCTGCAAAAAGCGCTCGGTCACACGGCGTACCGTAATGGAATCATCCACGACCAGGGCGAGCGGCCGCCGGTCGGTCGGTGCCGGTGCCGCTTTTTTCAGCTCGACAACAGGCGCGCCGGTGCGCACCAGCGCGTTGATGTCGAGTATCAACACAATGCGCCCATCGCCGAGGATGGTCGCGCCGGATATGCCGCGTATGCCCGCCAGTTGCGGTCCAACTGTTTTCACTACGATCTCGCGACTCGCGAGCATTTCATCGGTCAGCAAGGCCGCAGAATAGTCACCCGCACGGACCAGGATAATCGGGATATGCGATTCATCCTGCGGCAATTTCGCGGCCTGGCCACCGAGGTACATACCGAGGTGCCGAAATTTGTAGGACTGCTCGCCATACTGGAAACTCGGCTCGGTTTGTCCGAGCAGGGTTTCGAGTTCGGCGCGTGGAATTCGCGCAACACCTTCAACCGAAGGCAGCGGCAACGCATAGACCTCGTCGCCCGTGCGCACGATCAATGCCTGGGTTATAGCAAGCGTGAACGGGAGCCGTACCGTAAAGTTCGTACCCTGGCCGGTCACCGATGAAATTCGGAGCGATCCACCCAGCTTCTTCACCTCGTTCGCAACGACATCCATACCAACGCCGCGACCGGCGGACTGGGTGACCGTACTTGCGGTTGAAAATCCCGGGGCCAGGATGAGTTCCATGATCTCTTCATCGCTTACCTTGCTGTCAGGCTTGAGCATGTCCTTTTCATAAGCTTTGCGGCGGATGGCATCGACATCCAGACCGCGGCCATCGTCGGCAATGTCGATTACCATTTCAGAGCCTTCGCGGTGCAGGCGTATCGTGATGCGACCCACAGCCGGTTTGCCTGCGGCCTGGCGCGCGGCCGGTGCTTCGAGACCGTGCACGATGGCATTGCGCAGCATGTGCTCGAGCGGCGGTAACATCTTGTCCAGCACCTGCCGGTCAAGCTCCCCCGATGCACCCTCGACCGCCAGCTCGGCGCGCTTGTCAGATTCTTCTGCCGCTTGCCGGACGAGCCGCGTCAGGCGGCCGACATGACGTTCGAAGGGCACCATGCGCGTGCGCATGAGGCCATCCTGTAATTCCGCGGTGACACGTGACTGCTGTACGAGCAAACTCTCAGCTTCATTGGTGATGTTGCCAAGCAGGTCCTTGATGCTACCCAGGTCACTGGCGGACTCCGCCAGTGCGCGCGAAAGCTGCTGAATGGTCGAATAACGATCCAGTTCCAGCGGATCGAAGTCTTTCGCCGCCAACGTTTCCTGGTGGCTGTGCATGATCTGTGCTTCGGTTTCCATTTCGAGCTTGCGCAACTGTCCACGCAATCGTGCAACGGTTTGTTCGAGCTCCTCGACATGGAACTCGAACGAGCTGACCTGCTGGCTCAGGCGCGAATGGTAAATACTGATTTCGCCAGCCGCGTTCAGCAGGTCTTCCAGCAGCTCCGCGTCGATCCTGGCGAATTCCTGGCGTGGCTCCGCGCCGCGCGGTGTCCGTAATTCCTGCGGGCCCTTCGCGACGGGTGCGCGCTCATCCGGGCTGCGCGCAGTTTGCGGCAACTCGCTGGCGCCTTGTTTCTCTGTAACCGTGCGCAACTCTGGCGGTTGCCTGCCGCCCTGCCGTGCTTGCGATCCGTCCTGGACCTTCGGCGGCGGCGACGCGTCTGCTTCCGTACCGGACTGGCCGTTTGCACCCGCAAGCTTATCCTCGCTGTGAGCCCGGTCGGCAATACGCGGGGTATCGAGCAGCGGCGAATCTACGATGACCATGCTGACCGAGTCTTCGGGTTCGATGGTGAACGCGCCGACCTCGTCATCGCGATCCGGCTCGCTTGCGACATCGGCTGCGTTGGTACCCATGCCAAGATCAATTTCTTCAGCCAGTTCGAATCCGGCGTTCGCCTGCTTGATGCGCTGCTCAAGCTCGCCGGCAGTTGCAACCGGCTTGCCCGCGATTACCGTATCGCGCATGCGATGCAATTCGTCGATGCTGCGCTGCAATAAATCCTCGACGGCGGGCGTAGCCTTGACACGGCCTTCGTCGACAGAAATCAGCAACGTTTCGAGTTCATGACTCAGGTTGCCCATAGCGGCTATGCCCGCCATGCGGGCGCCACCCTTCAGTGTATGCAGGTGACGCTTGAGTTCTTCCATCGGCTGCGCCGAACGATCTTTGGACCAGGCTATCAGCGCCTGGTCGGCTTCTTCGAGAAGCTCTGCCGATTCCTCGGTGAAAATTGCAGCGATTTCGGCATCGTATTCCGCCTCTTCGACGTCGTTGTCATCGCTGGTAACCACCGGTTTCGGCATTTCCTGAACCGATGCCGGCTTTTCTGCGACATCGGGCTCAGGACTCTCCTTTGCCCGCACGGCATCTGAAAGCCGGGTGATGTGGTCAATAAGGGCCGTGTAGTCCGCGCGTTCACGTACCGGGTTGTTGATGTCGCCAACGATCGTATTGATTGCACGACTCGCCGCGCGCAATGCATCGAGACCCGATCTTTCGAATCCAATCTTTAGATCGAACACCCGCCGGACGAATCGGTTCAGCGCGGCTGCAACAGCAACGCCCCGCTCGACGTTTGCCATATTGGCACTGCCGTGCAGTGTGTGACAGGCGCGGTGCAGTTTGTCAGTGACATCGAATGGCGGCTGATGGCCTTCGCACGCCTCAAGATAATCTGTGATCACTTTCAGGTGGCCAGCCGTTTCCTTCGAGAAAATGTCGTACAGGACCGGGTCCATTTCGAGTGCCGGTTCTTCCTTCGGCGGCACGTCGGGTTCTGACCTTGCAACGCTAAGTACGGCTGCATTCGGGTCACCGTCAGCAAACGCATTCGCCCGCGCAATGAAAAGGCTGATATCGGAAGCAGGTTCGGTGCCAACTTCCAGTTGCTCAACCAGCTCCGGCACCGCTGCGGCCGCCAGCTGGATAAAATCGATCATTGGCGGCGTACGAGTCAGGGTGCGATTGATGAGGCGGTTCAGAAGATTCTCGATCGCCCAGCAATATTCGCCAATCCGCTCGGCACCGACCATGCGGCCGCTACCTTTCAGCGTGTGGAATGAGCGCCGCACCGTGATCAGCTTTTCCATGTCGTCAGGCATTGCCGCCCAACCCGGCAAATGACGCTTGATCGATGCAATTTCTTCTTTGGCCTCTTCGATAAAAAGCTCAAGAATCTCCGGATCCATGTGTTCCGACGTCATCGATATGACTGGCAACGGGATAATTTCCGTTGCCTGCAGTGACGCAGCCGGCGCTTCGAGGGCTTCTGCCGCCCGCTGTGCGATACCGTCGGTCGACAGGCGCTGGGTGGCCTCGACCGACGGGGCTGCCTGCTCCCTGGATTCGATCAGGCGTTGTTCAACGTCGCGCAACACTGCGAGACAGGCCTCGGCGTTGTCTAGCATGTACCAGGGCTCACTGCGCCCGGCTTTCACGGTCTCCATGTAGTATTCAATGCTGACAATAACGTCGGCCAGGCGATCCGTTTCCTTCTGGTTCAGGACTGACGGGCCGCCACCGCTCAGCATCGCCGTCACCAGGCGCCCGACGCGCTCAACGACCTCCATCGCACGGGTCTTGTTCAATATCAGAAGGCCGGCCTTGATGCCTCGGATCAGTGAGGGAATGCTGTCGAGCCCCTGGGACGCGGCCTCATCGGTAAAACTTTGGCTAATCGTTTCCTTGATGCGCGCGAGATTGATAATGCACTCGCGCATGACCGATGCAGTGACCTTCTGAAACTCGCCGTCGTCGGCGGTATCGGTCACTGCAGCAGGGTCCGACGGCGCGGTCAGGCGTACCAGTTGCTGGTCGAGGCGATCCTCGACTCGCAGCAGGGTCGATGCGATATCCAGGATCACCTGATCGTTGGCGACGCCACCGCGCTCGACCACTGACTTCAGTCGTTCGATTTCACCGTCGACATCGCCGCGCAGCTCGCCAAGTCCGAGTACGCCAAGCGTGTCACTGATTTTCTTCAGCAACTCGAGCTGCGGAACCAGCTCGGAAGACTTGTTCATGCCCGTGCGAACAAATATGTCGAGCACGTCCTTAACGCGACTCAGATCGTCCTTGATCGCGGATGCCACTGTTTCCATGAGCCTGGCGCTCGGCGCCGACAGGGCGTCGCGGGCCTGTTCGACCTGCTCGTCGCCGGGCAGCAGCTCGGCAAGATTGAATGCAGCCCGAACTTCGCTGATTCGCGGGCCGGCCGTGCTTGACCGGGCAACGTAGTAAAGCAGGTTGTTCAGCAGGTCGTTGACCGGGTGTTTTTCGTAGGCGAGCAGCCCTTCATCAATAACGAACTTGAGCTGCCGGTCCGCCTGCCCAAGCAGGCGCTTGATCGCGATCGACGTTTCGAGCCCGCCCTGCTGGAGCGCCTCGAGCACCGCGGATACCACCCACCAGAGCTGGTACATATCATCGCGTGTTGACGAATTCTCCAGCGCAGCGGATACCTTGCCGAGCGTATCAAGATGTCGTTGTGTTTCACCGCCCTTGATCCAGCCCAGCAATGCCAGCTGGAATTTCGGCCGCAGGCGCTTTGCGACCAGCACCGGATCTTCGCCGCTGCCCGCACGAACCTCATCCCCTGCCTTCGATCGCCTCGGCGACAGGTTCAGCAGCAGCAGTGTGCCTTCCGACAACAATGGTTCACCGCGCGCAGCCCGCAGATCGTTGAGCATCGGCAGCAGCACCAGGGCGATGTCGCGACCCCCGCCCATCAGGCGTTCGATATACACCGGCAACTGCACCATCGAGCGGGTCAGGGCTTCCAGGCCGTCTTCCCGCCCCTTGCCGTCGCGCAGCCTGGCAAGGTAGTCACAACACAGTTCCATTTCTTCGACAAGCAGTGCCGCGCCGTAGGTTTCGGTCATGCGCAGTGCGCCACGCGCCTGATGCAGCAGCTCACCGGCACGCTTCAGCGCTGCTGTTCCACCGCGACCGTCGACACAGTCTTCCAGCGCGAGGTGCGCATTGCGAATCGTCTCCATGAGCTCGGTGCCGACGACCGACAAGGCACTCAGCGCGCCGCTGCCTCTGTCCTCGCCAATCATTTGCTCATGAATGCCTGTATCGCCCGTCATCTGGTCGTCCGTGTCGCTCACAAGGTTCCGCTAGGTCTCAAAGGCACCGTTTATCCGGTTTTCACCTGGTTGCCGGTGGGCGCGACCGTCGGTTTTGCTGTTTGTACATTGGGCGAAGTCCGGGCCAGGGTGCTCGCCTGCATCATCTCCGCCGGCAACGCGAATCCTTCCACTGTTTTTCGAAGCTGCGTTGCGAGTTCGGAAAGTTTCGAAATCGATGCCGCCGTCGCGGTCGTGGCCTTCCCGGTCTGATCGCCAATCTCGCGAAGTCGTGTTGTGCGACGCGTCACATCGGCTGCCGAGCTGGCCTGCTGGCGTGCCGAGCTCGAAATATTCTGCACCAGGCTTGCGATCTGGTTCGACACTTGTTCAATCTCATCGAGTGCTGCGCCGGCGTTTTCCGCCAGCAGAGCCCCACCGACAACATCGGTCGTGCTGCGCTCCATTGAAACGACCGCCTCGTTCGTGTCGGCCTGAATGGTGCGGACAAGCACTTCAATTTGCTTGGTCGCATTCGTGGAACGTTCCGCGAGTCGTTGCACTTCGTCGGCGACAACGGCGAAGCCGCGGCCAGCTTCACCGGCCATCGACGCCTGAATCGATGCATTTAGCGCGAGGATATTGGTCTGCTCTGCGATGTCGTTGATCAGTTCAACGATATTGCCAATCTCCTGCGAACTCTCGCCCAGCCGCTTGATACGCTTCGAGGTTTCCTGGATCGTTTCCCGGATTGCATTCATACCGTCGATCGTACGACGCACAGCCTCACCACCCTTGTGTGCCACTTCAACAGAATGCCTTGCCACGTCCGACGAGCGTTCTGCGTTACCCGATACCTCTTCGATTGAAGCTGCCATCGACACGATGGACTCTGTAGCAGCATTGATCTCCTTTGCCTGATTGTCTGCAGCTCGTGCCAGGTGGGCGGCCGTGTTTTCCGTTTGCTTGGTTGCCGTGTCCACCATCAATGCGGTGTCATTGACTGTCTTGACGAGTTTTCGAAGTTCTTCGATGGCGAAATTGAAAGAATCGGCAATGGTGCCTGTAATGTCTTCCGTGACAGTGGCTTCAACGGTCAAATCACCATCGGCAAGACTGCCCATTTCATCGAGCAGGCGGAGAATGGCCTGTTGATTGCGTTCATTCTGCTCACCCTGTTCGCGCGCCGTACGTTCGAATATCGAACTTTTTGCATGCAGTATGAGCAGACCGATCAGGAGCAGGATGGAGCCCCCGATCAGACCAATCGGAATCCAGGTGTTTTTCAGGAAATCGGGCAGCAGCGATGTATCCGGGCCGGACGAGAACGCCGAGTCCAGCAGGATTTCGGCGCTTGCCGCGAGCTCTGCCTGCGTTGCCTGAAGGGAACTGACAGACGCGACGTTGCCAACCAGGGCCGCTGACTGTTCTTCCATGCTGGACAGGTTGCTGATGACGGGGACCAGCGCATCTTCACGCGCTGCGTTGTTGAGCGCTCGAATATCGAGATCGCTGGGCTGACCATTCAGCGCATTGGCAACGTTTCTCAGGTAGCCGAGGTCCTCAGCAATGGCACTCACTGCGCTTTCGCCGCCGCCCGGGATCGTCGCTGCGGTCTGGCGGATCCGGTTGGCACGCTGCTGGAATTCCTGGATCGCTGCAGTACTCCCTGAACGATCCAGCAAGGCGTTTGACAGGTCCACCATCAAAGCCGCATTGCGCTCGATGCTTGTCGCAGCACTGGCTACCGCCTCAACCTCAGCACGTTTGGCCAGAATCGCTGCGGCACGGGATTCCAGTTGCTGCCAGTCTGTCGAGCGACCGGGTGCCCCGGCGCGACGCAGG
Source organism: Proteobacteria bacterium UBA1844 (assembly GCA_002338615.1). Lineage (GTDB taxonomy): Bacteria > Pseudomonadota > Gammaproteobacteria > Steroidobacterales > Woeseiaceae > UBA1847. The sequence continues at coordinate 10,192 of DDIS01000047.1, forward strand.
CGGGCAATATCCTTCACGCTGGTGTCGAGTTCGTCAAATGCGGCGCTTTCGCCATTCAATGCACGCGCTGCTTGTGACGGGATGACTTGCGACAAAGCCGCAAGCTTCGGTGCGGCTGAGTTGCCGCCGCCTGACTGAAGGTAGATCAGCGCCGCGGCACCGACGAGCAAAAAGGCAGCAAATCCTGCCAGCGCCCGAAAAGTGGAGGTATTGTCGATATTACTGGCCATGAATCACCTTCATTCCGCAGATGCCTGCAGGAACACATTGCTTTCGACTAGATCGAACAAATTGAAAACCGGCCAGGACTGGTCGCCACGCTTGTAGCTCCCGGCGAGGAAACGTTCGCAGCGTACGACCGTCTCCGGTGTTTCATTTGCAAATTCGTGCTCCATGAAGCGCCGGAACCCCTGGACCTCGTCAACGACAATACCAGCCGGAACTTCACGATGATTAACTGAAATAACGCGTGTTGTGCGACGCAAAGTCGTGCGTCCGCTGCCGAGCATGAGCTTCAGATCGACCAGCGGCAACAAATGGCCTCGCAGGTTGGCGATACCCAGCATCCACCGCGATGCTCCGGGGACACGCGTCATCGAGTCCGGCAGCATCAGGACTTCGCGAACCTGGTCGCGGGCCGCGACAAACTGCTCCTCGCCCATGCGAAAGCCGACGCCGACCCATTCGGACGGCAGCGAACTCGAGCCATGCCCGGCGTGAGCCACGCGGCTGCGCTGCTCCATTTCGGCCAGCAACTCAAAAGGTTGTTCAACGAGTGCCGCCAGGTCTGCGGAACTACTCATTCAGGCAGCCATCACCGTGTTGATCATCGCAATGAGGTCTTTGCCGGCGACGGGTTTGACGAGATATTCGACGGCACCCTGGCGCATGCCCCAGATCTTGTCCGTTTCCTGATCCTTGGTTGTAATCATGATGACCGGAATCGACGAGGTCATCGGGTCCTTGGTGAGCTGGCGAGTCGCCTGGAAACCGTTCATGCCGGGCATGACGACGTCCATCAAGATGCAGTCCGGCCTCGCAGTCCGGGCGGCTTTGACGCCCTCCTCGCCGCTGTCGGCGACCAGCGTATCGAAACCGGCCTTTTCCAGCATATTCTGGAACAAATGCAATTCTGTAGGCGAATCATCAATGATGAGTACACGTGCCATCGTCTAATCCTCAATGAATCTGGTTGGAAATCGCACCCAGCAGTTCATCTTTGGTGAACGGTTTGGTGAGGTATTGTTCTGAGCCGACGATGCGTCCTCGGGCACGGTCGAAGAGACCGTCCTTGCTGGACAGCATGATGACCGGGGTCTCCTTGAAGACCTTATTGTGCTTGATCAGCGAGCAGGTCTCATAACCGTCGAGCCTGGGCATCATGATATCGACGAAAATAAGGTCCGGCTGGTGATCAGCTATCTTCGACAGGGCGTCAAATCCATCGATCGCCGTGAACACCTGGCAACCTTCTTTGGTAAGCAAGGTTTCGGCTGTTCTGCGGATGGTCTTGCTGTCGTCTACGACAAGTATTTTTAGCCCATTCAGGCTTCGGGATGCGTTACCGGACACCAATTTTCCCCAGATTGAAAAACGATTTTTACCATATTGACATAAGTCCTGCTACGACGCGCGCCAGCTTGTGCAAAATCATGATATTTCGGGCGCTTACGACGATTTTCACGGTATAGTTGGCCGCTTCTCGCTGATTTGATACAAGAACCCGAACGCATGCCTCCAAAAGCGCTGAATGTCGGCATCATCATGGACCCCATCGGTTCAATTACGCCGAAAAAAGACTCGTCATTCGCAATGTTGCTGGAAGCCACGCGCCGTGGCGCCAGGATTCACTATTTCGAGCAACAAGATCTGCGCATGGTATCGGGGACGGCAATCGGCGTCACAACACGACTCACAGTTTCGGACAATTACGATGACTGGTTCGAGTTTGGCGAGCGAGGCGAGGTTGAGCTGGGCGACCTCGACGTGATCCTGATGCGCAAGGATCCGCCGTTCGACATGGAATATGTTTATACAACTTACATCCTCGATCGCGCCAAACTTGCCGGAGCGCTGGTTGTAAATGCGCCGCAGGCGCTCAGGGACATGAACGAAAAGGCTTACACGGCCTGGTTCCCCGATTGCACACCGCTGACGCTTGTTACGCGCTCAATGGCACAGATGAAATCTTTCCTTGGCGAGCACAGGCGTATCGTCGTCAAGCCCCTGGACGGCATGGGCGGGCGTTCGATCTTTGTCGTCAACCAGGGCGACAATAATGCCAATGTGATTTTTGAAACATTGACGGATTACGGCAAGCGCTTTGCGATGGCGCAGGTCTACATCCCCGAAATCACTCTTGGCGACAAACGCATTCTGCTCATTGACGGGGAGCCGGTTCCCTACGCGCTCGCACGCATCCCGACGGGCGACGACAATCGCGGCAACATCGTGGCCGGCGCCACGACCAAAGGGCAGCCCTTGTCGGCCGGCGATTTGCGAATTTGTGAACAGGTGGGCCCGGTATTACGTGACCAGGGCGTATTATTTGCCGGCATCGACGTCATTGGGGATTACATGACCGAAGTCAACGTCACAAGCCCGACTGGTATCCGCGAACTGGATCGTCAGTTCGACCTGAATATTGCCGGCCTGATGTTCGATGCGATTGAAAGAAAGTTGTGAAGTACACGCTCGAAACCGATCCGCTCGACGAAATGCGCCTTGTCGCTCCGGCAGTCCCGGATCGCTTGCCGGCCATGCTGTTCCTCGCCGCATTGATTCACGGCATCCTGATCATCGGCATTACCTTCAACGCGGAAATTGCCGACCAGTTTGCCAGCGCAATTTCCCTGGAAGTCACGATCGTTGCCGACCCGGACCAGCGGATTGATCGGCCTGATGAGGCGGCCTACCTGGCACAGGCAAGTCAGCAGGGTGGCGGCAACACGACCGAGCAGGTCCGGCCTGCAGCACCTTTGCAAAGCGCAATGCCTGTGGATAACGAGGGACGGGATGACGGCAACGCGCTGCTCGACGCCGAGGTGCACGAACAGGCAGCGGACGAACTGCTGGCAACCGAGAATTCAAGCGATCGCCCGGTTGAAATCGACCCGCGCTCCGATCCCGAGCCCGACAGCTCGACAGCCATCGCGATGGAGGCCGGTCGCGAGCAGACCCTGCCGCTACCCCAGGAAGATGAGGCAACGATGCTGATCCGGGACGATGAACCGAGACAGCTGATCGTCAGCGCCGATACGCGCGAGTCGGTCATTGCCGCCTATCTCGACAACTGGAAGCGGCGTGTCGAAGCCGTTGGCCGTTCCTACCTGCCACAGCTTGGCAAGCTTGAGAATATTTCCGGGAGCCCGACCGTGATGGTTGCAATCGATGCATCCGGCGACCTCAGCGAAGCCGTTATCCGTAAAACCAGCGGTTCCACGGTGCTCGACCTCGCGGCACTCGACATTCTGCACCGGGCATCGCCATTCGATCCGTTTCCGGTGGAGGTCACGGCTGAGTACGACATCGTGCGATTCGAATACAAGTGGCTATTCACCGATCAGCTCATGTCGGGCACGGCCGAATAAGCGCTGACGGCAACTTGTGCCGGCGAGCGGGAGCACCGATACTGCAGATATGGAAGCTGATCGATCACTAACGAATCAATTACTTATCGCCATGCCGGGCATGGCCGACCCGAATTTCAGCACTACCGTCACGCTCATCTGTGAACATAACGAGGAAGGCGCGCTCGGCATCATCATCAACCGTCCGCTGAATCTGAAGTTGTCCGGCCTGTTCGACCAGCTCGCCGTTACCGACGCGGACCCCAAAGCATCGGAAAATCCGGTCGTTTCCGGCGGTCCGGTCGGTACCGAACGCGGCTTTGTCCTGCATGACAAAAATCACCGCTTTGAAAATACGCTCTCTGTGTCCGAGGACATTCAGCTGACGTTTTCGCGGGATGTTATCGACGCGATGGCAGAAGGCCATGGCCCTGACAAGGCGCTGGTCGCCATTGGCTACGCTGGCTGGGAGGCAGGGCAGCTGGAAGAAGAGATGCTCGCCAACTCCTGGCTCAGTGTCGCCGCTACGCCCGAACTGGTCTTTGATACCCCGTTTGAAGAGCGCTGGAACTCGGCTGCTCGATCGTTGGGCGTCGACATGGCCAGCCTGTCTGCGGATGCCGGTCACGCCTGACTTGGCCCGGCCCCGCACTATCCTTGCCTTTGACTTCGGACTTCGTCGCATCGGGGTAGCGGTCGGCCAGGACGTCACCGGGTCGGCCAGCCCGCTGGGCGTTCTGGCAAACCGCGATGGCAGGGTGGATCACGGCGCCATTGCAGCACTCATCAGGGAATGGCAGCCAACCGGCATCGTGGTCGGCATGCCATCGCACGCCGACGGCTCGCGAAGCGACCTCAGTGAAGCCGTCGATGAATTCATCGACGAATTGCAGCGCTATGGTCTCAAGGTCGAAACGGTTGACGAACGCTATACCTCGGTCGAAGCGGAGCAAGTCCTGAAAGACGCCCGGGTCGCCGGGTCCCGAGGGCGCATTTCAAAGGAAACGATTGACAGCGCCGCCGCTGTATTTATCGCTGAAAGATACTTCTCATCTGGGTAGAATGCCCCCGCCATGGAGCCAGACGACACAACACTGCAGTTCGACAAGCATGGAAACCTGCGGCACCTGATATCGCTCCGCGGGCTGACAGCGGAGCTTTTGACCGAACTGCTTGACGATGCCGAGGGCTACCTGACGGAGGCCGGCGCTCTGCCGGCCCGTGATGAATCGCTTGCCGGCCGTACCATCGGCAATCTTTTTTTCGAACCGAGTACGCGTACGCGCGCATCATTTGATCTCGCCGGTCGCAGGCTCGGCGCGGATGTCCTGAACCTCGACGTCAATACCTCATCACGAAAAAAAGGCGAGAGCATTCTCGACACCATTTACACGCTGGAGGCCATGCACGTTGACATCATGGTCGTCCGCGATGCAGGCGACGGTGTGCCCGCATACATCGCGCGTCATGTAAAAGATCACGTCAGCGTCCTGAACGCCGGCGAGTCCGACGTGTCACATCCAACGCAGGGGCTACTCGACCTGCTGACGATTCGCCAGCACAAGGCTGACTTCAGGAACATGACGGTCGCAATTGTCGGCGACATCCAGCACTCGCGTGTTGCACGGTCGGCATCCGAGGCATTGCAGATCATGGGCGTTGGCGAATTGCGATTAATTTCACCGCCGGCGCTTGCACCAGACCCGGAACGGTTTCCGGGTGCGCGCATTGTTGACAACATTGCCGAAGGACTGAAGGACGCCGACGTTGTTATGGCACTGAGAATCCAGCGCGAGCGCATTGGAAATCTCGATGGTGTGCCTGGCATCGACGAATATTATGCGAATTACGGTGTCAATCACGAGAACATCAAGTACGCCAAAGCCAATGCCATCATCATGCATCCGGGCCCGATGAATCGCGGCATCGAAATCGAAGGTGCACTCGCCGATGGACCGCGATCCGTGATCACCAGGCAAGTGACCAATGGTGTTGCGGTGCGCATGGCCGTGCTAAATCGTATCGGCAAGATGATGGACGCCCGTTGAAGACTGCCGCACAGAAAAAAGCGCAACAGAATCGCGGCACGATTTTCATCGAAAACGGCAGCTTGTTGAAGGTCGAGGAGTTTCCCAGTGATCAGTTCATCATGCGAATTCGATCGCCCAAATGCGCCGCCGCAGCCAGACCTGGCAGTTTCGTGCATGTGAGCTGTGACGAGACGCTGCCAATGCGGCGACCTTTGTCGATCATGCGCGTTGACGACGATTGTATCGAGATTCTCTACAAGATCGTCGGCGACGGGCTGCGTTGGCTGTCAAAAAAACGGCCGGGTGATTCGATCAGCGTGCTCGGCCCGATTGGACAACCATTCCAACTTCATGCAGAGCGCCCAAACACACTACTGATTGGCGGTGGCGTCGGCATACCCCCGATGGTCTTTATCGCGGACTATCTTCGACAAAACCCGTCCAACTGGAATCCGATTGCGATACTGGGATCGGAAATCCCGTTTCCGTTTGCGTATCGCGCATCGACACTGGCAACGCCCTGGACTGATGACGCCGTCAACGCCACGATGCCATTGTTTGAAGAATGGGGTATTCCCTGTCGACTGGCAACGCTGGCCGGGTACAGCGGTTGTTATGATGGATATGTCACCGAACTCGCCGATCGATGGCTATCGACACTGAGTGCCGGCGAGCTTGCGAAAACGGAAGTTTTCGGCTGCGGACCGACGCCAATGCTGAAAGCCGTTGCCGAGCTGGCAGCCAACTACGACCTCCCTTGCCAGGTTTCGCTGGAAGAGTTCATGGCCTGTGCGGTTGGCGGATGCGCGGGATGTGCCGTGAAGATCGAAACACCGAACGGTGAGGCGATGCAACGGGTTTGCGTCGACGGCCCGGTTTTCGATGCGTCGACTGTCGTTTGGTAGCTCCACTTCGGACGCGTCACCACGCACAACAATTGCGACGTCCGGCACAGTTTTCAGCCAGCTGCCACAACGATAATGGCCAGATGATTGATGCCCACTCTGATCTGCCCGACGATATCGCCCGGGAAAAACGCGTTTCCCGGAGATTGACCGAGGAATATCGCAACGCGATTTTTGGCGGGATCAGAAAGTTTCGTGCGCTCCGACAACAGGCACCCGGCATCATTGCACAGTTCGTGCTGGCGGTTGCGTTCAGTGTTATTTCCGTACCGCTGCTATTTCGGAATATTCAGTTTGGAGGCGTTCTGAAAGATCTCGGTTACACCGTGAAGATGATCGCGGTTGTTGTTGCCTGTTTTTGGATTACCGGACGCCTGTGGCGACTAATTGGGCTCGCAAACCGGAATCGCATTCGTTATGTCGTGACCAACATGTGGAGTCTCGCTTTGGGCGGGCTCCTCATCGCCAGTGTTGTGGTCAAATTTCTCTTCCCGGATTTCGTGGCAACGCCCTAGACGTTAACCACCAAAATTGACCTTCGCCTCCAGGTTTGCGCGCGAGTCTGCATGCGACATCGCTTCTTCCATCGTAATCGTTCCATTCTTGTACAAATTCAGAAGTGCATCGTCGAAGTTGACCATGCCAGCCTCGCCGCTGTCCTTGTGCGCTTCCTTAACCGCCGAGATATCGCCTTTCAGGATCAGATCCTTGATATGTGGCGTGTTCAACATCAACTCGACCGCCGCTACGCGCTTGCCATTGCGTGCGCGTACGAGGCGTTGTGAAAGTATAGCGCGAAGGTAATGCGCGAGATCCATGAAAACCTGGCTGTGCTGCTCCTGCGGGAACAGGTTGATAATTCGATCGAGCGTTTCTGGCGCGTTGTTTGAGTGCACGGTAGCAAGCACGAGGTGACCTGTACCGGCCATATCCAGTGCAGCACGCATGGATTCCGTATCACGAATCTCGCCGATCTGGATCACATCGGGGGCCCCTCGGACCGCGCTCTTCAGCGCGCGGCTGTAGGATTTCGTATCCAGCCCGACTTCGCGCTGGTTGATAATCGACTGTTTGTTCGGATGCAGGAACTCGATCGGGTCTTCAATCGTAATGATGTGTGAGGACGTTTTCTCATTGCGATGATTGATCATCGCCGCCAGCGTGGTCGACTTACCCGCACCGGTCGCACCAACCATCAGAATCAACCCACGACGCAACATCACCAGCTCCTTGAGTTGATCTGGCATGCCGAGTTCGTCGAGTGTTGGCAGTTCGGAAGTAATGTAGCGCAGCACCATCGATACGCTACCGCGCTGGTGAAATACGTTGACACGAAAACGTCCAAGGCCCTGCTCGGACAATGCGAAGTCAATCTCGAGCTCGCGATTGAATTCTTCCATCTGCTCCTCGGTCATCAACTCCATGGCCGCCTGCTTCACCATTTTCGGCGTCATTTCGAGCTTGTTGACCGGCATGATCTTGCCTTCGATCTTGATTTTGGCCGGTGAGAACGGTGCGAAGAAAAGGTCCGAAGCCTTTTTTTCTACCATCAGTTTAAATAGCGGTTTGACGTTCATCGTTCTTTAGTCCCTGTAGGCTCAGAATGTCCGAGCCGAATCCTCTTCCATGATCACCAGGCTCTCGGCCTGCTGGTCTGCAGCGGATGAATCGCGCTTGCTCTCTAGCTTTATCTTCAGGCGCAGCTCGTTCTTCGAATCAGCGTTGCGCATGGCCTCCTCGTAGGTAATCGCACCGTCTTCATAAAGTACGAACAAGGCCTGGTCGAACGTCTGCATACCAAGCCGTGTTGATTTCGCCATGATCTCTTTTATCTGACCGACTTCGCCCTTGAAGATCAGGTCCTGGATCAGCGGCGTGTTCAGCATGATTTCCATGGCCGCAACACGACCGATGCCGCCTTCCCGCGGCACCAGTCGTTGCGAGATGAACGCCTTGGTATTGAGCGACAGGTCCATCAGCAATTGCTGGCGACGCTCTTCCGGGAAGAAGTTTATGATTCGGTCCAGCGCCTGGTTGGCGCTGTTGGCATGCAGTGTCGCGAGGCACAGGTGTCCCGTCTCGGCGAACTGGATGCCGTATTCCATCGTTTCCTTGTCGCGAATCTCGCCGATCAGAATGACGTCCGGCGCCTGTCGCAGGGTATTCTTCAGCGCTGCGTGCCAGGACTCGGTATCGACGCCCACTTCACGCTGCGTAATGACGCAGCCCTTGTGCGGATGGACGTACTCGACCGGATCCTCAATCGAGACAATATGACCGCGCGAGTTTTCGTTGCGATGACCGATCATTGCGGCAAGCGTCGTCGATTTACCCGAACCGGTACCGCCGACGATGATGCAGAGTCCGCGCTTGTTCATGACGACGTCTTTGAGGATCGGCGGCAACTCGAGGTCTTCGAGTGTCGGAATTTCGGTTGTAATGGTTCTGAGCACCGCCCCTACCATGCCCTGCTGGATAAATGCGCTGACACGAAAGCGTCCGATGCCCTGCGGCGCAATGGCGAAGTTCGCTTCCTTGGTGGCGTCAAATTCCTTGATCTGCTTGTCATTCATGATGGAGCGCACCATGATCGCCGCCTGATCAGGGGACAATGGCGTGTCGGTCGCTTTGTGTATCGTGCCGTCGACCTTGATGGCGGGCGGAAACGCAGCCGTGATGAACAAGTCCGAACCTTCCCGTTCGACCATCTTGCGCAGCAGGTTTTGCGTCAGTCGTACCGCTTGTTCGCGTTCCATTGTGCTCTACTCCAATCCAGCCGCCTGAGCGGACTTAGAAATTCTCTTTGTTTGCAGCCCTGAAGCGTGCCTCTTCTTTGTTGATCAGGCCCTTGGTCAGCAATTCCTTGAGATTCTGGTCCAGCGTCTGCATGCCCGATCCCTGACCGGTCTGGATTGCCGAGTACATCTGTGCAATCTTGCCTTCGCGGATCAGGTTTCGAATAGCCGGTGTGCCGATCATGATTTCGTGCGCGGCGATTCGACCGCCACCCACTTTCTTCAATAGCGTCTGCGAAATAACCGCGCGCAGTGACTCGGACAACATCGCTCGAACCATTTCTTTCTCTGCAGCCGGGAACACGTCAACAATTCGGTCGATGGTTTTGGCTGCTGAGCTGGTATGCAATGTGCCGAACACCAGGTGACCGGTTTCGGCACCCGTCAGTGCCAGGCGAATGGTCTCGAGATCACGAAGCTCGCCGACCAGGATGACATCCGGGTCTTCGCGCAAAGCCGACCGCAATGCCTCGTTAAAGCCCAGCGTGTCACGATGCACTTCGCGCTGGTTGATCAACGACTTCTTGGACTCGTGAACAAACTCGATCGGGTCCTCAATGGTCAGGATGTGGTCCGGCTTGTTCTCATTGATGTAGTCAACCATCGCCGCCAGCGTCGTCGACTTACCTGAACCGGTCGGTCCGGTGACGAGGACGATACCTCGCGGATGCATCGAGATATCCTTGAAAATCTTGGGTGCACCGAGATCATCGAGTGTCAGGATTTCGGACGGAATGGTTCGAAAAACAGCCGCTGAGCCGCGATTCTGGTTAAAGGCGTTGACACGGAATCGAGCCAGCTTCGGAATCTCAAAGGAGAAATCGGTCTCGAGGTATTCCTCGTAGTCCTTGCGCTGCTTGTCATTCATGATGTCGTACACCATGCTATTGACATCTTTGTGGGTGAGCGCCGGCATATTGATTCGCTTGATGTCACCATCGACGCGAATCATGGGCGGCACGCCACCTGATAAGTGCAGGTCCGAGGCGTTGTTCTTTACCGTGAACGACAATAGCTGGGCAACGTCGACGGCCATATTTCTCCCTCATTTGGTGACGCCGGACTTACCATAACCCGGCGTTGAATTGAGCCTAGTATAGCGAAGCAAACGGACTAAAACGTGATTGGAGTCACGGAAAACCTAGCACTAATCAAAGATTTGCTGGCGTCGGCAGCCGAAGCGGCCGGGCGCGAGCCCGGTGCTGTCAAATTGCTCGGCGTGAGCAAGAAACAGCCGCTAGCAAAGGTCCTGGAGGCTGCCAGCGCCGGCTTGAGCGATTTCGGCGAAAACTTTGTCCAGGAGGGGCTCGAGAAAATCGACCAGACCCGCGATCGGAATCTGACCTGGCATTTCATCGGCCACCTGCAGAACAATAAAACACGTGTGGTCGCCGAGAGCTTTGACTGGGTTCACACCATCGACAATCTGAAAACGGCGCGCCGGCTGAATGATCAGCGACCGGGGGCACTCGGCAAGCTCAACATCTGCCTGCAGGTCAACATCGACAACGAAGAAAGCAAGTCCGGCATCACCGCGGACGAGCTGCCAGGACTGGCCGCCTCTGTTTCGGCGTTGCCACGGCTGTCGCTGCGGGGCCTGATGTGCCTGCCAATGGAGCGAGCGGATGAGGAAAAACAGCGTGAGCCCTTCGCCCGGCTTCGGAAAATGGCAGAATCCCTGCGCAACGATGGCATTGAAACAGACACGCTTTCGATGGGCATGAGCGGAGACTTTCGGGCCGCCATACTGGAAGGTGCAACCATTGTGCGTATTGGCACCGCATTATTCGGAGATAGGAATTAGCATGTCGATGGAGTCGGTCGGATTTATTGGCGGCGGCAACATGACGCGGGCAATTGCGGGTGGTCTGCTCGACAATGGCTTCGATCCGCGCAGCATCGCGATTGCCGAGCGCTTGAGTTCGCAGCGGCAGGTCCTCCTGGAAACCCTGCCCGGTGTATTCATCAGCGAGGACAACGCCGCTGTCGTTGCGCGAAGCCAATGCATAGTGCTGGCGGTAAAACCGCAGGTTCTGCCCGCAGTTTGCAGCGACCTGGCACCGGCAGTAAAGACACACCAACCATTGATCATCTCGATCGCAGCCGGGCCGCGCATCGACGACATCGACACCTGGCTGAGCGGTGGCAATGCGATCGTCCGGGTCATGCCGAACCAGCCGGCCCTGATCGGCAGAGGTGTCTCGGGCATTTTTGGCAATGCGCGCACCAGCGCCGATCAGATCTCAATGGCAAGTAAGATCCTGTCCGCAGTGGGTCCCGTGGTAACCGTCGCAAGCGAAGCGGATATTGACGCGGTCACCGCAGTATCCGGAAGCGGTCCCGCGTATTTCTACCTGTTGATCGATATGATCACCAAAGCCGGCGTCAAATTGGGCCTCGATGAGGACACTGCAAATCGTCTCGCACTGGAAACCGCTGTCGGCGCTACGATGCTTGCACAGCAGTCCGGCGACCCGATGGAAGCTTTGATAGCGCGCGTACGATCGCCGGGCGGTACGACTGCTGCCGCGCTGGATGAACTTGAGGCGCGAGGCATTCGTGATATCTTCACAGCTGCACTCACCGCAGCACGGGACCGGGCGACCGAACTCGCGGACGCTGCGCACAAATCGGCAAGGGACTGATCTTAATGCCACGCAACCTACCGCAGGCACTGCACTACATCATTGAAGCTCTGGCAAGCCTGTATATCCTGGTCCTGCTGCTGCGCATCTGGTTACCGTGGCTGCGAGCGGATTTCCGCAACCCGTTGGCGCAGGGCATTCTGCGACTGACGTCACCGCTCGTTGTGCCTTTGCGTCGCGTCATTCCGTCGTTTGGCCGCCTGGACACGGCGACGGTGCTGGTTGCGTTCGCCATTCAGTACGCAGCGGTGTTTCTAATTTTGCTGATCTATGTCGCCTTCAAGGTCATGAGCATGCCATCGATCGGTGCAATAGCATTGACCTCGATCGTCAAACTGATCATGTTGTCCGTCAACCTGTTCGCTTTCGCAATCCTGATTCGGGTCATCCTGAGCTGGGTTGCGCCGGGTATGCACAACCCGGCTACCGCGATTATTGCAACGCTCAGCGAACCGGTGCTGCGACCGCTGCGTCGTATTATTCCGCCCATGGGTGGGTTCGATCTGTCACCGATGCTGGCGATTATCGGCCTGTTCGCTCTGAATATTGTTATCCGCGGATATAGCCCCCTGGGCCTGTAGGCGGCGTGATTTATGGTTTATAGTGGTCTTCAAAAAGGGGGCAAGTGTCATGAACAAAAGAGCACTACTGGTTTCTCTATCGACGATGGTCCTGGCGGCTGCCTGCGGTGGCCCGGGCGATTCAGCGAGTGTGCCGGAGGCGCAGCCTGCCGGGGCAACCTCCGCTGACATTGGAAATCACATTGTGCACTTCAGTGCACAGACGACCGATCATTTGCCACCCGCGATCGCGCGCGAATACAACATTGTTCGCAGCAAGAACCGGGCAATGCTGAACGTGTCGGTTCTCAGGAAATCCGACAACGTTCCGGTGACCGCCGACGTGACAGTCAACACGGTGAATCTGACCGGCCAACTCAAGAACGTCACCATGCGAAAAATTGAAGAGCCTGGCGACACTTTGGCGATCTACTACATCGGCGACACAACGGTTGCAAATCGCGAGGTTCTGAATTTCGAAATCAGTATTCGTCCCGATGGCGAAGACGAACTCTCCAAAGTGCGATTCCAGCGAGAATTCTTTAGCGACTGATTCTTTGTCGTTACCGCAAAAATCCCTTAAATAAAAGGCCTTTTAGCGCTTACACGCGACGAAAACATGTGTTATCGTCGCGCAGCATTCATCGCGGGCGCCTGCCCGTTTTTGTTTTTTTTGAGGAGTCAGTTTTTCATGGCAGCAAATACCAAGAAGCCACCAACCAAGTCCGAAATCTACGCACAGATTGTCGATGACACTGGTTTGACGCGCAAAGACGTAGCAGCAGTATTCGAATCACTCAACGGCCAGATCAAGAAGAACCTCGGTGGCCGCGGCGCCTCGGGAATGTTCACCGTTCCTGGTCTGCTGAAAATGCGTGTTGTGAAGAAGCCGGCTCGCAAAGCTCGCAAGGGTACCAATCCGTTCACGGGTGAAGAAATGATGTTCAAAGC
>DDIS01000040.1:0-50131 GCA_002338615.1 Proteobacteria bacterium UBA1844
TAAGTTATGACCGGCACCGTTACCGATGGCCGCGCTGGCTCTTCGGACTTGCATCGGTTAGACTTCGCGGCCCGTAGCGAATTGGTCGCGATCGCTGCGTCGCCAGGTTCTGGCAATTACTTTTAATATCAATCAGTTAACGGAGTTCAGTCATGGCTGAAAAATTCGATCTGGTTGCGGAATACCGGGAAGATCAGGGGAAAGGTGCGAGCCGCCGCCTGCGTCTGACCGGAAAAGTACCCGCAATCATCTACGGCGCAGGCCGCCCACCCCGGGCCCTCATGTTTGACCACAACAAGGTTTTGAAAGAGCTGGAAACCCAGTCTTTCTATTCCAGTATTCTGAATATCAAGGTCGGCGACAAAAGCCAGGCGGCGATCCTGAAGGATCTGCAGCGCCACCCGGCTAAAATGCAGATTATGCACATCGACCTGCAACGCATCGTTGAGGACGAAGAGATTCGCATGAATGTGCCGCTGCGCTTCAAGGGCGGCGACATGTCGCCAGGTGTGAAGATAGGTGGTGGCAGTGTCGCTCACCTGATGTCCGACGTCGAAGTCGTTTGCTTGCCGAAGCATCTGCCCGAGTTCCTGGAGGTTGATATCTCCGCATTGGATCTCGACGATATGTTGCACCTGTCGGATATCAAGTTGCCGGAAGGTGTCGAGATTCCATTGCTGGCACAGGGCCCTGAACACAACCAGGCGATCGTGTCGGTACATATTATCAAGGCGGCGCCGGTTGAAGAGGACGTTGAGGCCGAAGAAGAAGAGACGGCTGAAGCGGCGAAACCGAAAGTCGAAGACGACGAGGCCGACGACTAGTCCGCAGCTTGCCGGGTGCATTCATTGCACCTGTTCTGATTGCGAAAAGGCCCCGCTATGGGGTCTTTTTGTTCAAATCACTGCTATTGCTGTTCGATTTACTCATTGCCAATGCACCTGATGTCATCACCGGTATCCATCATTGCGGGCCTCGGAAATCCCGGGGACAAATACGAGAAGACGCTGCACAACGCCGGCTTCTGGTTCGTCGATGCGCTCGCGCGAAAATACAGCGGTGAGTTTCGCTACGACAAGAAATTTGACGCGGAGATCGGTCGCGTAGATTTGCACGGCACTGAGGTATGGCTGGTAAAGCCACAATGCTTCATGAACTTGAGCGGTCAGCCGGTGCGAGCGGTGCTCGATTACTACCAGCTCAATGCCCGTGACTTGCTGGTGGCGCATGACGAGATTGACCTGCCGCCAGGAACGGTTCGACTCAAGCAGGGTGGCGGGCACGGTGGCCACAACGGGCTGCGCGACCTGATTTCACATTGCGGGCCGGACTTTATGCGCCTTCGTATTGGCGTTGGCCATCCCGGGGACAAGAGCCAGGTAACAAACTACGTACTTAAGAGAGCCACGGCCGATGCCGAGAGCGCGATCGAGACGAACCTGGTCGAAGCGCTCGCGGTCATGCCCGTGCTGATCGATGACGGCCTGAACGCCGCGATGAAACAACTGCACACGAAGTAGAAAGTGCCAAGAGGCCCCGAATGGCAATAACCTGTGGCATCGTAGGATTACCGAACGTTGGTAAATCCACGCTGTTTAATGCGCTGACCGCGGCGGAAATAGCGGCCGAAAACTACCCGTTCTGTACGATCGAGCCAAACGTGGGTGTGGTGCCGGTTCCTGATGCGCGGCTTGCGGTACTTGCCGGTATTGTCAAGCCGCAGAAAGTTATTCCGACGGCGATGGAGTTTGTCGATATTGCGGGCCTGGTCGCCGGCGCGTCGAAAGGCGAGGGGCTCGGCAACCAGTTTCTTGCCAACATCCGCGAAACAAAAGCGATTGCGCACGTCGTTCGTTGCTTTGAGAACGATGACGTGACGCATGTCGCCGGCAGGATTGACCCGCTCGACGATATAGAAACGATCAATACCGAACTTGCACTGGCTGACCTCGAGTCCGTCGAGAAGCAACTTTTCAAGGCAGAAAAGAATGCAAAGACAGGGCAGAAGGATGCGCTGTTTCTACGCGATACATTGGCGAAAGTTAAGGCGCACCTGGACCAGGGGCTGCCGATTCGTTCCCTTGCGCTGAATGACAAGGAAGCGCCTGTTATTTCTGGTCTGCACCTGATCACAGCCAAGCCGGTCATGTACGTCGCGAATGTGGATGAGTCCGGATTCGAAAACAACCCGCATCTGGATGCCGTCACTCGCTACGCGGCAGACGAAGGAGCCGAGGTGGTCGCCATTTGCGCCGCGATTGAAGCAGAAATTGCCCTGCTCGATGAAAATGACCGCACAGAGTTCCTGTCCGACCTTGGATTCGACGAACCGGGACTCAATCGCGTCATTCGCACCGGGTACTCATTGCTCGGCTTGCAAACCTTCTTCACCGCGGGTGAGAAGGAAGTTCGTGCGTGGACGACGAAAGTGGGCGCAACCGCACCACAAGCGGCCGGTGAAATACATACCGACTTTGAAAAAGGCTTTATTCGCGCCGAGGTCATTGCCTACGACGATTTCGTCCGCGGCAACGGCGAGCAAGGTGCGAAAGAAGCCGGTCGCTTACGCCTTGAAGGCAAGGAATACATCGTCAAGGAAGGCGATGTCATGCATTTCCGATTTAATGTTTGATTGAATTGCGATAAAGGCTTGCAGTTCGACCCAGATGCCTGAATTCAAGCTACGCGCGGGATCTCCAGGCCACGTTGCACGGCTGGGCGATCGAGCGCACGGTCGAGCCAGTTTGGCACGTTCGACAGCGAATCGTACTGGACCAGGTCCCGCGCCCCGTAAAACGTGATGAGATTGTGCACCGTACCAATGGTTGCGATATCGGCGATTGTATAGTCAGTACCCATAATCCAGTCGCGACCTGCCAGCCGTTCATCGAGAACCTTGAGCAAGCGTTTGGTTTGGCCCACGTAACGCTCGAGCGGGCGCTTGTCCGCGATTTCTTTGCCAGCAAATTTGTGGAAATAGCCCAGCTGGCCGAACATTGGACCAATGCCGGCCATCTGAAAGAACAACCATTGAATGGTTTCCCAGCGCAGTGCCGGATCGTCTGAAATGAAGGTTCCGGTTTTATCGGCCAGGTACAGAAGAATTGCGCCTGATTCGAAAAGCCCCAACGGTTCCCCGCCGGGTCCGGATGGGTCAATGATGGCAGGAATTTTTCCGTAGGGATTCAGCGACAGGAATTCCGGCAGGTGTGATTCGTCTTTGCCGATATCGACCAGGTGCGCATCGTATGCCAGCCCTGTTTCTTCCAGCATGATGGAGACTTTGACGCCGTTTGGTGTATTCAAAGAATAGAGCTGGATGCGATCCGGGTGCCGTGGAGGCCAGCGTTTGGTAATCGGAAATTCGTCAAGTTTGGACACTTCGTTGTTCCTTGTTTATTAGCGGCGATATTCAAAGATGCGCCGCGCGAAAAGTGTGGTTCGAAACGATGTGCGAACCAATATAGGTGTGCGAACAGCTTATCCGCGAAGAAACTACCTGCGCACCCTGGGCCGGGGTAGCGACCAATTAAAGGTGATTGCAAGGCCGCGTATCGTAAAACCTGCGACTGTCGAAACGATTAACGCGAGATTGCGGTTGTCACTTGCCGTCAACACGGCGACAAAAATCAGGCCGGTCGCGAACGCGGCCGTTGCGTAAACTTCCTTCGAGAGCACCAGGGGTATTTCTCCGCACATGATATCCCGGATGATGCCACCCGTCACCGCAGTCGTAACGCCGAGCATGACAGCGACAATCGGTCCGGTACCAAAAGCGAGACTTATATCGGTGCCCATCGCAGCAAACAGTGCCATGCCAAGTGCATCCGTCCAGACCAGCAAGCGAAACCGTTCGCCGGGGCGGTAAACGCCGAAAAATACCGCGACGGCGACGAGCAAGGCAACGATGACATAGCTCGTGTCGGCGACCCAGAAGACTGGAAACCGGTCAAGCAACAGGTCACGCAAGGTCCCGCCACCAACCGCCGGCATCAATGCCAGCACGCAAAAGCCGAAAATATCCATGTTCTTGCGCGATGCGGCGACGGCGCCGCTTACAGCAAAGGCGGCCGTACCAATCATTTCGAGGACAAAAAGAAAACTCACAAGGCACTCCGCTTCCCAAAGCGTGACCTGGCATTATACTGGTAACGCCGCGCCCGGTTTGCCTTGACAGGCCGGAGCCGCATAAGGACAATTTGCGCCCCCCAAGGCTCTCCCAGGCGCCGGGCCCAGACAACGGTGATGTAGCTCAGTTGGTTAGAGCGGTGGACTCATAACCCGCAGGTCGGTGGTTCAAATCCACCCATCACCACCACTTAACTAACTGACCTAGCAGGCAATGTCGCCGCTAGGTCGGTTTTTAAGTCGGTTTGGCAATTTTGACCCCACCCGTCACGGTATGGCGAGTTCCAGATCTACGCTCCGTTCGTCCAGCGACCGGCCGATCTCTTCTGGCAGCACCCAGTAGACCGACAGATATAGGTTCTCGCCAGGCGGAATCTCAACGAATCCTACATCGACTGCGTGGGACGCGAGACTATCGACGTGGGTTCGGCGTGAAAGCTCATTATTGACATTCAGCCACAGGCGCTCATTCGAATATCTGATCGCCTCGTCAAGTCTATTCTCAATCAGAATTGTCCCGGCGACTTTGACCTCGCCTGCGCGGAACCTACGAGCTGATGTGTCGATCTTGGCGTCTATCAGCATGCCTGGCGCGATCTCTTTCGTGACGTAGATTGCGGAATCCGGGCATCCGGCAAGGACCGGCAAGGCAAGTGCCAGAATAAGAACTTGTCCCGTGCGCATTATCGACGACGCCAGCTTCATACCGACAAATCCCGGTCAAGTTCGAGGGCATCGAGGTACACCTGAAACTCTCTCAGATGCCGCCGCCAGTGAGTTCGGTAGCTCTGCTGCAAGTGAAACAGGGCGTTGGCTTCGCTGGTGTTTGCCCAGTACCACTCAACGTCGTAGAGATCTCGTGCGATGTCGGCAAGATCATCGATTGCATCGCCGACACTGGCTCCAGCCTCGCCGATATTCGAAGTAATCGGATCCGCTACGTTGTAGTAGCCGTAGTTGGGAAAACGTTTGGAAACCAGCTTTCGAAGGTCGTCGTAGTTCTGGTCTGGCGAGTCCGGATAGTCGGTTTCGTCAAACGTGAAGGAAACAAATGACTGTGCCAGCGCGAGTCGGTCCAAAACGGGAACAAGGCGGCTCTCGGCGTCTTCGGTCGACCCGTCAGTGGACTCGACTAGATTGAGATAGTCGCGTATCGCGTTTCGAATCTCCGGCGGCTTCACGACTCACTCTTGTCCTTAGCGAGTCGAACTTCGCTGTATCGCATGTAGTCGAGATTTCCTGACGACTCGAGGATGCCTTTCTCGACCAATGCCCGCACGCGCTGCGCATAGAAAATGTCTGGTACGCCAGGGTACTTGTCTTTCATATAGCGCGTCATCGTAATGCCAACGACTGCTGCCACCTTGCGCCAGCGGTCTGGGCAGCTCTCCAAGAGTGAGTTGTCGATATCTTCAATCTGCTCGTCTGTAAGTTTCTCGACCATGGCTAACTGACTTGGGCTCAACGGCCCGTCCGGTTCGACGTCGTGGGGGTCTGCGTCAGGATCGAGCTCCGGATACTGTTGCAGGATGGGCGCCAACAGCTCTGTATAGCTTCGGCCCATAAGCTCGGCGACGGCGCGGCGCATGTCCTTCTTTTCAGACTCCTCCTCAATTTCCTCAATTGCACGTATGACATCATTCATAGCAACGTGCATATTCGTCAGTCGGTCAATGATATTGAGGGCAGCGCTCTTTTTCATGGATTTACCGTAGTGATACTTCAGGGATTGAAAACCGAATCGTGACTTCCATCGAGGTAGCGCACTTCGGCCTCGAATTTCTTAGCCATCCTCGAAACCTCGCCGTCCAGCGTCTTGAGGGTGCCAATAAGAGCCTGCATGGAATCGACGCCGTGCATCGCAAACAGTATTGTGTCGTCACCCGCTCGCAGTTCGTATGGGCAACACCAATCTCCGTTCTCATCTGGCACTGGGGTGCCGACGCTTACGGTGCACTGAATGGTCGATCCGTCAGCGCGAACAAAATCCAACTTTCGTTCCGCTACCACAGCACCAAGTCTTTCCGGTTTCATTGCCAGTTATCTCCTTCGCAGCCGTTGCATCGCGTCCACTTTTCCATCTCGCGCGAGTTCTAAAGCTTCCTTCCAGTCGCCCTGTAACGCGGGATCGGCGGTGCCGCCATCAAACAGGAGCGACATATCGCTCAAAAACGATGCCAAGTCGTCAGAGGCCGTCAAGCGATATCGCTTCTCTATGAACGCGAACATTGCCAAATAGGCTTCATCTTCAGAGAGCGTCTTCATAGTGGTCCTATCTGTGCGAAGTTCTAGTCGATTGACTGAGAGTATCCGCTCTTTGACTCTTTCACAAAAGCTGAAATCGCTGGTTTGCAGAGGGGATATCGTCAAGATATATTGGTACCCAGAGGACGCCGTTTCGCCCACATGGTGGGGCTTCCGAACGACGACCGATGTCAATTCAAGCCGAGCAGGCATGGCCCTGCACAACATGGTTGAGGTTCTGAATCTGGCGCACGACCCGATCCGTCGGGATGCGTAATCAGATTTGCGAGGAGCCTGACCATGGCCTCTTACGAAAGAATAGACCCAGATCACGCGGCTGTAGCTGAGATCACCGCTCGGCTAGTTACCGGCCGAATCATTGAAGCACTGTACGAGAACCGCCCGCCGGTTCCGCCGGGCTGGCTTAACTTTGACCAAGCCGCCGCTTACCTCGGCTACACGACGACCAAAGCCTTTCGCGACCGTTGTTCGCAACCAAACCCACCGCGCTCGGTAAAGCACGGCAGACTTCGCAAGTTTCGCCGCGAGTGGCTCGACGAGTGGATGATGAGCGGTGATGAGTAGCGCGGAGAATTTCCTCCGCGAATTTCATCCCGGGGGAAGCTGGACACTTACCTGTATCGAACCAGACACGAAGGTCATCGACGCCTGCACCTTTGATGATATCGAGCCTATGCGTTCATGGATTGAGCGCTGGAACGGTACTCGCAATATCTACTTCAGCGTCAATCCGACTACACGTCCGCTGTCGAAAAAGCCTGCGCGCAAAGACATCAAGGAAGTCGCATACCTGCACGTCGACGTTGACCCACGTGTCGGCGAGGACCTCGGCGAGGAACAGGCACGAATCAAAGCCCTGGTAACCACCGACCTGCCCGACGGCGTTCCTCCCCCGACGTTTGTCGTATTGAGTGGCGGTGGTTACCAGGCATTCTGGAAGCTCAAGGAGCCCATCGCCGTCGACGGCGACATCGACAAAGCTGAGGATGCGAAGCTCTACAACGTGGCCCTCGAGCGCGCGTTCGGGGCCGATTCGTGCCACAACGTCGATCGAATCATGCGGGTACCAGGCACTTGGAACTTGCCTGATGCTAAGAAGCTCGCAAAGGGCCGCGTCAAGGTCGAAGCGAGGGTTGAGCTGAGCGAGCCTGGGCGGGAATACGACCTGACCTGTTTCGAAAAGGCCGAGCCGGGTGCGCGCGTCACTGTCCGTCAAAGCCCGATAGCGATCTCGGCAGCAACGGACGCGACGCTGGCGTCTGTCGACGATCTGGACCAATGGGGCGTGCCGGATCGAGTCAAGGCGATCATCGTCGACGGCTCAGACCCTGACAGCCCGAAGGTGGGCGACAACTCGCGCAGTGTCTGGCTATGGGACGTGTGCTGTAACCTGGCGAGATGCAACGTTCCCGACGAAATCATCTTTGCTGTGATCACTGACAATGACTTCGCCATCAGCGAAAGCGTCCTCGAGAAGGGACGCCGCTGGCGCGAATACGCACTGCGAACTGTAGATCGAGCGATTGACGAGGCCGTTGACCCTGTGCTGCGCGAGCTCAATGACAGGTACATGGTCATCAAGAACCTCGGCGGCAGATGTCGCGTGGTTCACGAGGTCGATGACCTGGGCCGGCGCAAACTCGTGAAGCAGTCGTTCGAGGATTTTCGGAACGCATACCTGAATAAGCGAATTCAGACCGGGACCGACAGGCAAGGCAATCCGACGTATACGGCGACGGGGAAGTGGTGGCTCGAGCACTCCAGAAGGCGCGAGTTCGAGCGCATCGAGTTCAAGCCTGAGCAAGACGTGAACAATGACGTCTTCAACCTGTGGCGAGGTTTCGCGGTCGAATCAGCGCCGGGCGAGTGCGAGCTGCTGCTTGCGCACGTCAGGGATAACATCTGCGGCGGCGATGCCGACCTCTATCGCTACGTCGTATCGTGGATGGCGAGGGCTGTCCAGCAGCCTGGCGTGCCAGCTGAGACGGCAATTGTTCTACGTGGCGGGCAGGGCGTCGGCAAGAGTTTCTTCGCGAAGACGTTCGGCCACCTGTTTGGTCAGCATTACCTGCACATTTCGAATGCTGGCCACGTTGTCGGCAATTTCAATGCGCACCTGCGCGATTGTGTGCTGCTGTTCGGCGATGAGGCCTTCTACGCGGGCGACAAGCGTCACGAATCGCAGCTGAAGACCCTGGTCACGGAGTACACTTTGATGATCGAGGGCAAAGGCATCGACGCTGAGTCCTCGGCCTCGTGTCTGCACATTATCCTCGCCAGCAATAAGAAATGGGTCGTGCCCGCCGACGCCGATGATCGACGCTTCCTCGTGCTCGACGTCGGGGATGGCCAGAAACAGAACTTGACGTATTTCAAGGCAATTCAGGATCAGCTCGATGACGGCGGCTACGAGGCGCTGCTTCATTACCTACAGGCGTTCGATATTTCAACGTTCGATCACCGGACGATCCCGGACACTGCGGCTAAACGGGACCAGAAGCTGCGCAGCCTGGACGTCTATCAGCAAATCATTTTCGAGATGCTGGAAGAGGGCGATTCGCGCTCGGCCTGCGAGGATGGCGACGGTCACTGGGTACGGGGACCTGACCTGGTGCGGCATATGAGGGGGCGCTCCGCTGAAACCAGCATCGGGCGCATCCTGCTCGCCATCAGCGAGCGAAAGGGGAAGCGCATGGTCAATGAGCACGGCGAGATGAAACAGCGCTGGTGCTACCTGCTGAAGCCGCTCAGCACGGCCAGGGAGGCGTTCGAGGAACACGTCGGATTCGAGATCGACTGGTCAGACTGCCAGGGCTGGGACGAGCTTCACCAGGAGCAGGACAACATGCCCTTTTGAAGTTCCAACCTGGTCGGATTGCATATCCAACGTCAGCCTGCAGCAAGGCACTGAATCAGCAGCAGGTATCCAACAAATCCGACCTATCCAGCTTTTTGCTCAGATCCTGAGAGCCAGGGTGGCGGCTGCAAGGACGGGCGTGCAATTCTATTGCCTCTACCTCTCTTCCAGGTTGGATAGGTTGGAAGGTTGGATACAGTCAGCAACCGCAACGCTTGGGCGAATCCGACCTGTATCCGACCTATCCGACGGCTGACAAAAAAGTGTGCAAAGTGTGCAAACTACCGGCCTAGTGGGGCTGTTCCGTATACTCAGATTGCTCGACTGTTTCGTTCATGAGCCATGACTGCAAGAGACGTCAAATTTGAAGGGCTGACGCCAGATGAAATTCTCGATCTGGATGTTGCCGACGTTGATGAACTCGTTTTCAACGGCGAGGCCGTCGTAGTGAACATCGGTTCCGCTCAAATACTTGGGCAATTCTCCTTGCAGGGCGACGTCATGGTGATCGAACTGGCTCAAATCGATGGTGGTGGCGAAGGCGTGCTGCCCGCTATCGGTTCGCTGGCAAGCAAACTGGCAAAGCAACGAGATATTCGAGAGATTGAGTGGCAGGTGCACGCGGTAACGTGTGCTCAGCCGAACTTGAAGCTTCGCCAAATGCTGGTCCGGCGCGGATTCGAGATTCGCAAAGTGGACGGTGTTGGCGAGGTCTACCACCAGGTATTGACCGTAACTGGCAGCTGACAATGAGCAACTTCCTGCAGATTATTTTTCCTTACCAGTTCGAAGGTGCCTGGGTATTCGACGACGAGGACAAAGACCTCGACAAGGAGCCCTTCGTTTTCGGTGCCGACACGATAATTGACCAGATGGTCGTCGACATTCAGGGAGCCGAGAACGGTTTCAAACTGCTCTTTTCGCATGCCCCTTTCCCCGGCTTCCAGGTGCATGGCGAGTGGGTTCGCGAGGAAATGGAGGGCAACTGGTACCGGGTGTCAGACTTCGATATCGAAGGTTGGCTTTGCCCTGCATTGCTGAAGTACTTCGACAGTCCGCCGAAGGACATCTACGCGAAGGCAGAGCCCAAGAGAGGCTAATCCGCTCGCTGGTGAACCACAATCACCTGGCACCAGGCGCAAAAATGGCTCCGGCTCAGCAACTTATTTCGCTCCTGCTATTAATTAAGTCGTAAAAAAGTCGCTTTTAGTGGCCAAAAAGCTCACAGGAATCGCCCGCTAGTGGCTCTTGTGTAGGCAGCACTTCTTGTATTTCTTCCCGCTTCCGCACGGGCATTTCTCGTTGCGACCGATTTTTCTGCCGGTCCTCTCCAGGGTCCGAAAATTCATCGGCTTCCCTGGGCGGAGGATCTGGGGTTTCTTCAGATCTTGAGTCGCTTTGTCCAGGTCATCCGACTGCTCCCATGGGAATTGGAGGCCCATCGCGAATTTCAAACCAGAAGTCTTCGGTTCAATAATCACCCCAAACCAGGCTTCTGCTTTTTGATCGTACTTCCTAACTTGGCAGTGCCTATCTAATCTCTCCGTAGCGGTGACGACGTCATCGCTATTGCAGTGGATAGTTAAGCCAACCCTGCCTTTTTCTCCGACGCCGATGGAAAAGTCGTGATGGCCACCGTCTTTCAAATGCGAATCGACAATAACGGCAATTCCGTCGTTGATGCGCTCAATTGTCTCGCCGCTCATTTCTAGCAGAAGAAAGCCCAAATCAATGGAGCCTGGGTGCTCAATGTGCTCGATTTCTTGGACAATCTTTCCAAATGTTGTGTCTGCATACTTCGTAAGTATGCCATCCGGCGTCGGTGTTCCAGGTGCATTGTCTCGCCGCGTCAACATGGCTAGATCAAGATCGGCACAAATGTCGTCTCCGAGATGCATGAGTGAGATTTCAGGATCCACCCAGAGGTTTTGCTTGAGATGATACGAAAGGCAAGTCAACTCGTGACTGACCATGATCGACTCTGTGTATTGGACTCTTCGATTGATGTAGCTCAGGAAATATAGTGGCGACTGAAGCATTTCGGTAAGCACGTCCAATAGAAAAACGTCTATGACGAATGGCGACTTGATTCGATCGGACTCCTCAAACTTGAGGAACTGTCTTGCCTGAAAACTCAAAGCTGGATAGTGGTCGGATACGACACAAAATGGGTACACCTCCTTAAAATCACGGTCGATATCGATTTGATTTCCGTCGTGATCCTCGAGTCGATATGCGCTGTCCAGCAAGTACTCAGCACAAGATGCAGACTGATCATAGGCATCTTGAATGGCAGATTTGAAGTCGTCGCGTAAGGAATTGTCATTGCCCTTCCGCGCAGCGATGGTGAGGCGCTTCGATTTCGCCTGCAGGATGATTGCTCGATTTGCGAACACGACGAGGACGTCAATTTCGCCAACGCTATTGTTCTTCGAGTCGTATATTTCTACGTTTTTGTAGACACGTTCCTTCCCGAAAACGAGCTGTAGCCTTTGCTCTGAAAATCGTTCTGCAAATGCACCCCTGTTCGCCATGGCTGTATCAACGTAGGCAGAGTCATCGATAAACCAAAAGAAGGGTGTCTCGTAGAATGCCTCGAGCAAGCTATAGTGCTGGAACAACAAGTATTCGTTTTCGTCGACGCGAACAATTGGATACGCGTTCGTCGGATTGAAGTCGTCCAACGCCCCAAACTGCTCCATGTCAGCGTCGTTAGGGGCAACAAACGACTCAATCACGGAGTGAACAACCGATTCGTCGACATTGGACGCGGATGCAATTTCCGCAGTTGAGAACTCAAAAGCCGGCAGAAACGTCCACTCGTCTGGGGATTTCTCCGCCATTGATGCCATTAAGCTGTTGACCTTTTCGTTCTGGACTTGGCTGATAGCAGCAACTACGGTCACCGCGTCAGACACGGAGTAGCCGCGGTTCTCCTTAAACCAATCGTCATCGAGGGAGTATTTGTCTAGTGCCAGGTCTCGATACTGAAATTGATATGCACCTTCTCCGCCATAAAAAATGGCTTCTCTGAGCGCTGCGCCTGCTGTGAGCGGTTCCTGATCATCGCCCTTGGGATTCTGTGGATTGAAAGACTCAATGAGCGGCAGCATCATTGAGTTGTGGATTTCCTGTAGAAGGGCCTCGGCTCGATCTATGTGAGTTTGAACTACATCGGCCTGCGGAAGCGTAAGGTCGAGTTCGCCCTTCCGAGCGAGCCCAATCAGAGTGGATATCTCCGTTCTAATCAGTCGCGACATCGAAAACTGCTGAAGTACATCGTCAGTCTTGAGTTCGCCGTCAGCGTACATAATTGTGTTGTCACGAAAGCAGAAATACGCCAACGCATGGGCGAAACCTGGGGACTTACACAATTCCTCGAGCTCTTCGAAAATTTCCTGCTCTGTACGCGGCTTTTCGATATTTCCTCTCCCACTATTCTCGTTAACCATCGACTAGTTTCTCGGACACTGGGCAGCGCCTAGAAGTCAATGTGCTCTATTCTACGCCAGTGGAAGTAGCCGTGGCGTCGATCACAACACTCGCGAACGATCCCTATTTCTGCCGGCTATAATCGGCCACATGAGCCTAGCTAGCGACATGATCGAGCTGTTGCGCGCAAGCGTGAAAGTCGGGCATCGATTTATCCAGCACGTCAAAGTGACTCCCCGCACAAAGACGCAAAAGCGGATGAGTATGACGATGTATAACAACTTGGTTCAGAAGGGCGACAGCCTGCTCGCTCTAGTCGACGCTGAGAAGGCCGTCGGTATGGAATTGATAGCTCGTTCCGCGTTCGAAAACTACATTGATCTGATCAACCTATTTCGCCACCGTCCGCAATATTTACAGTACGTACTCTATATGTCGTCTGTTCAGCAAGTTCGCGGAATTGAGCGGATGCTCGAAAATAGGGAGTCGCCGTTTTCGACGTCGATTATCAGCAAGATGCCCGGCGAACTCGGGATTACGATCGAGCAGGCTCTGGAAATGACCAAAGAAGAAAGGGCGCAGTATCGATCAAAGTTGTCGCGAGTCTATACAGATGGAAACAAGCCGATCTCGGAGCCGAGGTCGCGAGTAAACACAAGCGTCTGGTTCAGGAGTGAGCTTGCTGGCCGCCTTGATCTGTATGAGTCAATGTTCCGGCTCTTCTCCAGATCAACTCATTCCGACGTGATGGCCATGCTGAAAGGCGTTGTAAAGGAGTGGGAGTTTGTGTGGCCACCAGAGCAGCCAGAACCATCTACTTTGGCGGTCGATGCGTTAACGATGATGATTCACGAGACTTCGGAGATATTGGTTCGAAAATTGCGGAAACCATTTCCGGCGGTCAAGAAAATGGTTCAGGAACGGCGCCGAATTCATACGATCTGGAGCTAACAAGAGAACCTTCGATCACACGTCCTGGAGTGCCGCGCTGATCCGTTCCTGCTCAGACACTAGGGTATCGAGAAGAATCGATCGCTGCCCCGCATAGCCATGCGTGACGTCGGTCAACTTGTGGTTGACAAGCATCTTCAGGAAAAGATCGTCGACGTGAATCTTCTTCGCGATAGCTTGGTATACGTTGCGAAACTTGCCGACAGGCACCGGCATCGACGGCACCCGATAGTCACGGCCTTGCTTGACTCCAGGAAATACCCAATCGTCATCGAAACGGGCTCGCTCGAGATACTCGACGGCTGGAGTCGATAGAATGTACTCAAAGGAACGGCCATTCTTCGTCTTTTCGATGAAAGCTGTACGGCGTTCAAGGTCGACGTTCTGCCAGCGTAGCTGTGAGATCTCAATCGGGCGGCCGCCCGTGAGCAGTATCACTGCCGACAGCGATTTCACGATCGGATTGTCGATCTTCGCGTGAGCTTCCCAGATCCGCGGCAATACTTCGTCGCCCACTTGGTAACGGCTTTCCTTATTGAAGCGCACAAGCGCTGTCGGTGGCATCTCAGGCAGACCGTCGAAGCTCTTGCGGGCGTGATTGTAGACAGCACGTAGGGCCTGGAACGCGCGATTGGCCTGATACGGGCCACGCCGCTTGGTCTCCTCGGCGTGCCGAGCAGCAACCAGTTTTCGCGCGGCTGCGGTCTCGCTCAGATTCCTTAGCGGTACGTCCATGTAGTCAGTGAGCACGTTCTTCAATGACTTTCGATAAGAACGATGAGTCTCAATCGAGAGATCGCGGGTCGCCAGGTAGTGCTCCCAGGCTTCGCCTAGCGTGACGTCGTGCTGGTCCTCGCCACTGTCGAAGAATTCGCCTGCTTTGATCTTGGCGATGAGTAGCCGCGCCTGGTTACGCGCATCGTCTACGCCAATCAATTGCACGTCTTCGATCCTGCGGCGAATGGTCTTTCGTCGTCCAAGTGGATCTTTGCAGTCGGCCTGGCAGTAATAGGCCGAACAAGTGGTGCCATCGAGTCGATAGAAACCTCGTAGCCTGGTGTCACGTGTGATGACCTGTTTGCCTGGCGGCACGAACGCCGCATTTCGACTGTTTTCGTTTGTGAGCAGTTGCCGTAGGGCGCCCATAAGTTAGTCTCCTCGGGTGAGTTTCCACTGGCATTAATGCCTCGGTACAACCCGAAGATAACTAGAAACTAAGGGAAAACAGACGCTTGGGTGCGAATTAGTGAATTTGAGGATATGTAGAGATACACTATTGATGCTTCATCGGCAGTCATCAGCGCTTGGAAGACGACCTAGAGGACTCAAGTGAAGAGATTTCGTGTCTTCAACATGGACTTCGACGCTCGCGTGAATACGCTGATTATGGACATAAAAGAGGACTGGAAGCCTGAGATAAAGAATCAATGGGAAGAGAACCAAAGGTCAATTGAGCAGGGTTTAATTGAGGAATTTGGGAGTTCTCATTTCGAAATCAAGCGCCAGAATTTCGTCGATCTCGGCGACAAGCCAATGTCAATTCTTGCGTTCCACAATCGATTTTTTCAGCAAATTCGTCATGCGTTTGTCGTGGGAGCCTATTACCCAGCTCTCACGAGCGCGTGTGCGCTCGGAGAGAGAATCCTTAACTATTTGGTTCTTATTCTGCGGGAAGACTACCGAGGAACCGACAGTTACAAGCATGTATATCGAAAGCAGTCCTTCGATGACTGGGATCGCGCTATTGACACTCTCGAGTCTTGGGATGTTCTTCTACCAAGCGTTTGCGAGGCATTTCGTAACCTCAAAGGCAGTCGAAACCGAGCAATCCATTTTCGGCCCGAAGTAGACCGAGAAGATCGGGCACTTGCCCTCGAGGCAATTCGGAGTCTGCGAACAATTATCTCTGATCAGTTTGGCGGATTCGGTTTGGCTCCATGGTTTATTCCTAATACGCCCGGAGAAACGTTCATCAAGCGAGAATGCGAAGAACTGCCATTTATTAAACGGGTTTACTTGCCGAACTCTTTACAAGTTGGGCCGCGGCACCGGATTACTCAGATGGTTCCGCAGATTCTCGTGGACGACGATTTCGAGTACGAGAGCCGAGAGGTAACCGACGACGAGTTTCGACAGCTTCGCGAGGATTACAAGCACGAATCTGTTCAAGTGTCAGATTGATGTCACTCCGTGACCTTGCTCCGAGCTTTTCAGCGATCCGTCCTTAAGTTCCACGTGTCTTGCATCGCTGCGGTCTCGTCGCGTACATCGTTCTCTTGATATGATTGCTCGGAGCTGCACTAGATATCAGCGCACGTAAGGTCCAGCAAGTCACATGTAACTTCCGAGCACGAATAGAGCAGGTACGTGAGCCAACACCCCACGGAAGAGCAAATCATCGCCGCGATTGAAAAATCGGGCTACCTAATGGAGCAGCGCGTCGCAACACAGTTGGAGACGCTTGGGTTCCACGTCTTTACAAACGTTGCGTTCGAAGACTCGGATGAAGGCAAGTCGCGAGAAATCGATATTCGGGCCATCCGACGGGTCGGCCATAATGAACGGAAGAAGCTCTCGGCTTTCGTGGAGCTAATGGTCGAATGCAAGAACAGCGCGAATCCGCTTGTGTTCATAATTCGATCCAAGAACGCTGCGGATGAAAAACGAAGTCCGAATCATTTTCGATTCCCGGTACGGTACCAGATGCAAAAAGACTTAGGTGGCGGACGAGCCCGTAGTCGCGAGATCAATCCATTCTTCCATTTGGGCTTTGGCGACATTCACTATGAATCGAATCTGAGTTCAAAGGCGGTTCAATTCTGTAGGATTGATCGAAAAGGAAGTGGGTGGGCCGCCAACCATGGGGGTCTCTACGACGCGATCTTCTATCCCATTGCGAAGGCGCTTGAAGCGCGCGCAAAGGAGCTGCCAAAAGGGAATAGGCCAGATGAGTGGAAGCATATCTGGATGCTAATCCCGATGTTTGTCACGACTAGCGAACTCTTTGTGTTGATTCCAGCGCATCCGCCCCATCTCTCGAGCCCCGAGGACACGTGGCATTCAGTAGAGAGCTCAGAACAGGCGACCTTTCCGGCACGTATTCTCTCGATTTTGTTCAGCAAAGGGATTTGAAGACGTTTCTGCAAGATAAAATTGACCCGCTCGCGGCGCTCGCTGCTGAGTTGGTTGAAGACAAAGCGGACTTCCTGTTGTCCAGTCAGCTACCCTGGGAGGATGAATGAGGCACCGAACCGCTCCTATTGTTAATCGCTGTTGACAAAGGTCGCCCAAAAGTCGGTCTCCTCGGGTGTATTTCCACTGGCATTAATGCCTCGGTTCAACCCGAAGATAACTAGAAACTTAGTGAAAACAGATAGTTGGGCGCGAATTAGTTATTGGGAGGATATCCTGAGATATCGCTGGAGCGTTTCAAATCCACCCATCACCACCAAGTTCACAAAAACGCCCCCTTGCGGGGCGTTTTTTGTGAGGGCTCTACCCAGTTCGGCTCTACCCAGTTATCGGGGGACGGGCACTCATTGGTACTCGATTGATTATGCTGACCCGTTCAAAGAAACGACGTGTATCGATGGCACGTCGGAAATCGAAGAACCGGGGTTTCGCACGGGTGACTTTCTGCGGGTCGCAGGAATCGGCGTTATTGGTCGGGGATTCATCATCGACGTAAAGCATCGGGGAGCAGCGGTGGTTGCGTACGGCCGGACTGCGGCGCACCGGGAAATGGCGCAGCAGATTGGAGCAGACCATGTGCTGAATCCTGAGGACTCGCCGCGGCTGCAACGGGTTCACAGCACGAGCTTGCGTTACAGGTTTTGGTTGAGGTGATGAACTTTCATGTGCACCGGAAAGGGGGTCACTTTGCGCAGTGGAAGGACAGAAAGGGCCGGTGACTGTGCATCAGGGCAAAAAAATTTAACGTCGCATTGGCATGATCGTAACCCATGAATTCAACACGGCAGATGGCAAGGCAGCATTTTAGGGGTCATTTTCAAGAAAAGGCCGACAAGAATTATTCATAACTCTGGCAGAACTTTTCGCATTACTAATTCTCGCATCGATCACAAAAGTTAGTAAAAAATTGTTTAAGAACGCATGGCCGCACTTTTCATTCGAATTGTAAATCGTATTACGGAATCTTTTTCAGAAATGCTACCCGTATGCCAAGTGGTTCTGACGAAGAATTCTTACATTAGCGAGGGTCGGAAACGCGACCCGACACTTTGCGAATTCGGGGAGCCAGGGGCAAAATTGGCAGTGCCGGGAATCACCCGGCATGCATGTCCCCAATTAAAATCCGCGGACTTTCTTTTTCCAGCAAAACAACTCGAAGGGTGTTACCGCTGAGAGCATTGATTGTAGAACGACCAGGAGGCAAGGAATGATCAGTGAAAAGGAATTAGCCAAACTCTCATTTTCGGACGCACCACAAATCAAGGTAACGCCACCAGGGCCAAAGAGCGAAGAGATTCTCGACTACCAGAGCGAACACGAAAGCTCAGCCATCAGCTATCCGAAGGGCATGCCGATGGCCATCAAACGCGGTAAAGGCGCGACCATTGAGGATGTGGATGGCAACATCTACATCGACATGTTCGGCGGGGCCGGAGTCATGGCCGTCGGCCACGGCCACCCCGAAGTACTGAAGGCCGCTCATGCACAGATCGATGAAGTCACCCACTCGCTGGATATTCCTACCGAGACGCGCAACCGCATGGTGAAGGTGCTTAAGGGTCTGCTGCCGAAGGAGCTGAGCCGCCTGTTTTTCGGCGGACCCACCGGCAGCGACGCAGTCGAGCAGGCAGTCAAGCTGGCGCGCTACAACACCGGGCGCTGGGGCATCATCGCCTTCGCGGGGGCCTACCACGGCATGACCGGAGCCGCGCTGGCGCTGACCAGCGACAGCAGTCATCGCGACGGCCTCGGTCCGCTGGTGCCCGGTGTGCAGTTTGTTCCCTACCCCTATAGTTACCGCAATCCTTTTGGATGCGCCGATGAGGATGTGGACCTGCAGGCGGCGGAGAACCTCGCGCGGGTTCTCGGCGACAGCCATTCAGGGTATGCAAAGCCGGCGGCGGTGATTCTGGAATCGGTGCAGGGCGAGGGCGGAACCATCATACCGACCACCCGTTTCATGCAAAGGGTGCGGGAGCTCTGCGATCAACACGACGTGCTGATGATCTGCGACGAGATCCAGTCAGGCCTGGGCCGGACTGGCAGGATGTTCGCCTTCGAACATTTTGGCATCGTGCCGGATGTGGTCACCATGAGCAAAGCGCTGGGCGGGATTGGTTTTCCGATTTCGGCGATTGCCTACAAGGAAAAGTACAACACCTGGCCGGCGGGCAAGACCATTGGTACGTTTCGCGGCAACATGGTGGCCTTCGCGGCGGGGGCGACAGCGCTCAGCTGGATGCAGGAGCAGCAGATCCCGGAAAGAGCCCTGGAGCTCGGGAAGAAAGCGGTGGTGCTGTTGAAAAAGCTGGAAGCCGAAAGCGACATCGTGGGAGAGGTGCGCGGCCTCGGACTGATGATCGCCATCGAGATGGTAACAAGTTCGAAGACCAAAGAGCCCGCGCCGGGTTTCGCCAGGATGATACGCAAATACGGTCATCAGCGCGGGGTGTTGATCGAAGTGGGCGGCCACCACGGCAACGTGGCACGGCTGCTACCGCCGCTCGTGATCACCGAGGACTATCTCATGAAGGGAATCGAGATCCTGAGCGGCGTGATCCGGGAGATCGAGGGTGGAAAACTCGAGTGAGGGTAAGCCATGAAGGGGCTTTACCTCGGTACCGCGGAGCCGTGTCTGTCTAACCCAGGGGAACTCCAACGTTGGACTGACCGGAGTCAGTCCAACTTGAGCACCCATTGCCACCAAATCAAATAATGCCCTGTCAATCATTTGGCCAGCTTGTCGTTGGGCGTCGCCGGCGCCGGCACTGGGTTTTTCGTGAGCGTCCGTGATCTGGGAATAAGGCCATCGTCCCGGAGCTGGCCCGTTGACAGGCGGCTCAATAAATGTAACCATATCGTTACATGTCAAATGACCAATACATGGATGCAGTTTTTCAGGCACTTGCTCATGAAAGCCGCAGGCGCATACTCGATACGGTCAAAGCACGCCCCGGGATTGGTGTCGGTACACTCGCCAGTGAATTCGATGTCAGCCGAATCGCAGTGATGAAGCATCTGCGCGTACTTGAACAGGGCGATCTTATCGTCTCCGAAAAGGAGGGACGCACACGCCGACTCTATTTCAATGCCGTTCCCATACAGCTGATCCACGAACGCTGGACGACGGAATACAGCGCGTACTGGAGCGGCAACCTTACCCGGATCAAGTACCTCGCGGAAATACGCGCGCGGAACGACGAGATGGATAAAAAGAAGCGAGCCAAATAATGTCCAAAAAAACTTTCGCGGATCGAGAAATATACAAAGTCCTAATCAATGCGCCGATCGAGACCGTCTGGTCGGAGCTGATCAAGACAACATCGCCACGCCCGTTCTTCTGGAACTCGAGCTGGGACGCAAAAGTCATGGCGCCCGGCAATGCGTACCGCATGGTGTCGAATGGCGGAAAGACCGTGGCGGTCATCGGTGAAA
Source organism: Proteobacteria bacterium UBA1844 (assembly GCA_002338615.1). Classification (GTDB taxonomy): domain Bacteria; phylum Pseudomonadota; class Gammaproteobacteria; order Steroidobacterales; family Woeseiaceae; genus UBA1847. The sequence goes on from DDIS01000040.1 coordinate 20,261, forward strand.
TTCTTGAAATGGACCCACCGCATCGTCTGGTCCACAGCTTTCGTCTGACGTCCCTCGAAGATCCGCCATCGACTGTCACGTATACGCTGAAGGAAACCGAAGGCGGCACCGAGTTCTGTCTGATCACGGAAAACATTGTAGCGGGCTCCAAAAGCGAGAAGTCGATGGCGGACGGTGCACGATTTATCGTCAAGAATTTCAAAGCCTATCTGGAAACCGGAAAGGTTACGTTCGGCGCCAGGATGATGCTTGGCATGTTCAAACTCATGGCACCTATGACGCCGAAGTCAATGAGCGCGGAAAACTGGCCGCGCGATCGGTAACAATCTGCAAGGGAAACGCCTTCATGCCCAAGTCACCCGATGAAATGGCGAATACCATGATCGCCAACCTGAAAGAGAAGACCGGTAAAACGCTGGAGGAATGGATCGCAATTGCTAAAAGGTCAGGCGCCCTGAAACACGGGGAGATTGTCAAGCAGCTGAAGTCCGAGCACGGTATGACGCATGGCTTTGCAAATCTGGTCGCGCACAAGACCTTGAAAAGCGACGCAGGCAGTGTCAGCGACACGACAGATCTTGTTGCCGCTCAATATGCCGGCGACAAAGCCGCTCTCAAGCCGATCTACGACGCGTTGATCAAGGCCGCGAAAGCTTGTGGCGAACTTGAGGTTGCCCCGAAAAAGGCCTACGTCAGTCTGCGCCGCGCAAAACAGTTCGCAATCATCCAACCGTCCACGAGGACGCGCGTTGACCTTGGCCTCAACCTGAAGGGCACACCAGCAAAAGGACGTCTCGAAAAATCCGGCAGCTTCAATGCGATGGTCAGCCACCGGGTGCGCCTCGAAAAAGCAGCCGACGTCGACATGGACGTCAAAACGTGGATAAAGAAAGCGTGGACCGAGGCCTGATGCAACTGGGGGGGAACGATGAACAACACAACAATGCAAAAAGTACCGGCGCCCTGTTGTGGTTCTCTGCAAGCGCGAAGGCCAAGGGCTGGATCGGTTGATGATCCATAGATCAAACCGCGCGTTGCGGCACTGCCGGATCGATATGCCCGACGGTCGTGCCTGACGCAGTCCTGTGTCTGTTGCAAGTGGAAAAATCGGTCATCCCTGGATTCGGCAACAACGGATTCGGCAACAACTATCGGTAGAGACAAGCCACTGGGATTCAGGATGAATATACGCGCGCATGTGTACGAAGAAAACTTCCCGACAACCGCCGAGCGCTTGTTCACTCTGCTGTACACGCCAAGCTCGATATGCCAGTGGTGGGGGGCATCGCGTGCGATTGTTGTGCCCAGAGCCGACGGCATCTGGGTCGCCGCGTGGGGCGAGCATGAAGATGATCCTGACTACACAACAATTGCCGATATCAGTGTCTTTCAGCCACCGCACCGAATGTTACTGCAAAACTACCGCGTAGTTTCGAAGGCCGAGCCATTGGCACCTCAACCCGCCTTCGTTCTGGAGTTTCTGATCTCGCAACGGGCAGACGGCGCGTCGTTGCGCATCAGGCAGGACGGCTTCCCGGCCGGCTCGGAAGCCGACCGGCTGCTGGCCGGGTGCGTCACCGGTTGGCGGGATACGTTTGCTGGAATCCGGCAATTCATTGAATGACTCGGACCGGCTAAGTGATTTCGAGCATCCTGAAAACAGCGAACCCAGGTGCATCGTCTGCAAATTTGGCGCACAGGACTTTAGTTGTTTGGTGCGCCGTCGCTAATCCAATCCTTGATCATATCGATCGTCGCCTGATCGAGGAAAGGTCCTCCCTGCGGCATCCGGGCACCGACGGTCTGTGTACCCTCGAGCTTTCTGATCAGGTAGCTGTTGGCCGGATCATTGGGCGTGACGCGATTTAGGCTGCCTACCTGCAAGCTGGCAACGTTGACCAACGCGTTGAAGCTCGCATTGGTGCTGGACAGATTCATGCCCGACGGCAGGTTGCTACTGGTCGGTCCCGAGTGGCAACCGGAGCAGATTGGCGAGAAAACCTGCGACTGAATCTGACCCAAAGTCACTGCGGCAACATTCTGCACGGTAACGATCACGTCGGCAGAGACGCCAGTATTGCCGATCGCGTCCTCGGCTTCGGCGGTCAGTGTGATACTGCCGTTGGCCGCTGTTGTTGTGTCCCAATCGAACGAGTAGGGCGCGGTCGTGTCGTTGCCGATAATCGCGCCGTCAGCCAGGAATCGGACAACGGTGACGCCCTGATTGTCACTGGCGTCGGCCATCAGCGTTACTGTGCCGCTTACGGGTGAGCCGGGTGATGTGAGAGTCACGATAGGGTCGACATTATCAAACTCGGACGCATCTGGCGGTGCGATCTGGCCGCGTATTTCGCCGTCGGGGTTCGCCGGCGTGTGCGCATTCACATACAGTCCACCGGCTTTGTAATCACCGAGCGCATCCATGTCGAGCAAGGTGCTGACAGACCAGTGCCCCGGGTTTACGGTATCCTGTGTCAGTGCAACGAGGACCGGTCCGTTCTGGCCCGCTGGTGCTGTATGGATATGCGCCGCGGTCGCATTATCGATGCCACTCGCGTTAACGTGCAATTCCAGTGCGCCCGTATCACGATTGACGGTACTCGCGGCGATACCTGTGGCTGCGCTTACAACGGCCGGCACTTCCTGATCCCCACTCATGTCAGTGAACAGTACTTCGACCGGTGGTGGCGCAATCTGGCCACGAAGCTCGCCGGCAGGCATCGCCGGTGTATGCAGATTGACGTAAAGCTGACCGGCCCGATAACTCGTCATGCCGCCGGCATCGAGTGGTGCGTCTGTTACAAACCAGTGACCGGGATTACCGGCATCCTGTGCGAGTCCGATGAGCACGTCTCCGTTCTGACCCGCAAAGCCAAGATGAATATGTGATGCCGTCGCGTCATCAGCGCCGGTGGCATTCACATGCAGTGTTATCGTACCGGTATCAAGGTCGACTGTACTGGCGGCAACCGCATTTGCAGCGCTCGCATTCGCCGGTACCTCCTGCACGCCGTTCATTGCAGTGAACAGGACCGCAATCGATGCAGGTGCAACCTGGCCACGAATCTCACCGCCGGGGTTGGCCGACGTGTGCACATTCGCGTAGTAGCGACCGGAACTCAACGCGGCCAACTGAGCTGCATCGACAGGCACGCCAGTCGCCGACCACAATGCGACGTTGCCAGGGTCCTGCGTGAGTCCGATTACCACAGGGCCGTTTGTTCCGGCGTAGCCGTCGTGAAGATGTGCAGCCGTCGCATCGTCGACACCCGTGGTATTGACATGCGCAACGACCGTGCCGGCGGCTGTGTTGCCGGTGACGGCATAGGTACCACGGGCCAACGTACTGACCGTGGGGATTTCCTGGCTACCGTCAAGGCGACCAAACGCGAAGACAATGCCATCCGGAATCACCTGGCCGCGTATCTCGCCGCCTGGATTGTCCGGGCTGTGGACGTTGACGTAAGTACTGCCAGAAAGTACCGCGGCGAGTTGCGCGGCATCAAGCACGTGTTGCTCGGCGGACCAATGCGCTGGATTACTGCCGTCTTGCGTTAGATCAAACTCGATCGGACCGTTGACGCCACCAAATGCGTTGTGCAAATGCGCGGCGGACGCGTCGTCCAGGCCGCGAGTATTGACATGCACGGTTAATGACAACGCGGCTTCGTCCAGTGTCAACGTTGCGAGGCCGGTGGCTGTTGAGTCCAGGCCTGGTATTTCCTGTGCGCCGGACAACTCCGCGAAAAGTACAACGATGCCCTCGGGCAGAACCTGGCCGCGAATCTCACCACCGGGATTTGCCGGGCTGTGCACGTTCACATACAACTGCCCGTTGTCGAACGCCGACAGCGCTGTAGCGTTCAGTACCGCGCCTTCGACAAACCAGTGGCCGGCAGTTGTCATATCCTTGGTCAAACCGACCAGTACCGGTCCGGTTGCGCCGGCATAGGCCTGATGCAAATGAGCCTCTGTAGCGTCATCCAGGCCTGAGACCTGAGTGTGTATCGCGACCGCACCGCTTGCCTGATCGAGTGTTATTGCTGCGCGACCGGTGGCGCTGCTTTTCAGTTGTGGAACGGTCTCGGCAGCCGTAAGCGCACTAAACCGCAGCACGAAACCGTCCGGGAGAAGCTGGCCGCGAATTTCACCGTCGGGCAGTGCGGCCGAGTGTACGTTGAGGTACAGCGCGCCGGCCAGCAACCGGTCGACGCCGGCAGCGTCCAGCCCCGTGCCGCTCGGTACCGTGAAGATCGTTGGATCAACGGTGTCCTGATCGAGGGGGATCAGTACCGGACCGTTCGTGCCGGCGAACGCATCATGAATGTGCGCGGCTGTCGCCGTAATGCCGCTGGTTGTCAAAGTACCTTGCATGTCGCCGGTCGCGACATTGATCGTCAGGTCCGCCTGAGCTGTAGCTTGCGAGTCAGATACCGGAACCTCTTCATTGCCGCTCGCCGCAATCGAAAAGACCAGCATGTTTTGAACCGTGACCGTTGCCGCGGCAGACGTGCCGACGTTACCGGCTGCATCGTCAGCTTCCGCGGTCAACGTATGATCCCCTTCAGCCGCGCCGGAGGTGTCCCAGGCGATGCTGAACGGTGCGGTGCTATCACTGCCGAGAAGCGCGCCATCAGCGAAGAAACGCACTGCTGTTACGCCGACGTTGTCGCTTGCGGTCACTGTCAAAGTCACGGTTCGATTGACGGTGGCGGCGGGAGCTTGCACTGCCGCGACGGTCGGAGCGGTGGTATCCACCGCAGGAGGCGATGTGGACGAGCTCCCGCCACCACCGCAAGCTGCGTTGACAAGCAAAATCAGAAAGGACAGCCCTATGTGCGGTAATCTACCTGTGGTTGTCATTGGAATATTCCCCGGCCTTATTCGTTACTGGATCCTCGCTGGCGGAGGTCCGTATATGCCATGAGTGCACCCGGAGCCGAAAAAGGTTCAAACTGTTGCGTCGATGGGATCAAAAGAATCCATGCAACTCGACAAAAAAAACCTTGCGGTTTTGTGCGTCGACCTGTGGGATACCGTCATAAAGCCGATAACCAAGCCGCGTCTGCACAAACTGGATCGGCGAGTATTCCCAAACCAGGCTATAGCGAACCTGCTGGTCTTCGCTTATATCGTTATTGGGATCAAGAAAGTCATAACTGAGTTTTACGTTATGCTTGCCGTGGACTGTCCAGTTCGCTTCGAGCAATCCGGCGAACGCCTCGGTGCTGACACCGCTTGAAATATCATCACTGATTCGGTCAATTTCCGCCAACCACGCGACAGGCCCTGTTTTCAAACCACCAAAAAGCCCGAACATCGTGCGATCACCGAAATCATCCTCATTGAGGTTTACGCTGATACCGGTGCGCCACATCGGCTGCACATAGCTGGAAACGAGGCTGACCTGGTTACCCGCGCTGTCTCGCCCCGCGCCGCTGCCATCGGTAACAGACGCAATTACTGACCAGGGGCCCGAGTTGTAGCCGCCTTGCAAGCCCCGATCGGTGGTGGCGAAGTTGATGCCGGTTGCCTGCCGAACAAATGCCGTGTCGTCCTGGAGCCGCAGGCCGTACGGCAAGTAGAACTGGCCAGCGATCAAGTACCACCTGGTGTCTTTACTATTGAGTCGAAGGTAGATCTCGCGATTCTCAAGATCGTTCGGCGAGAATTGCTCGTCGATGTACAGTGACAGCCTGTTGGGAATCAGGCTCGCCTCAAGATAAAGGGTGCCGCGATTAAAACTTGTGTCGGAGGTGCTGCTGCGACCCGGCGTGTCGGTGTCTACGAAACTGGCCCGCAGATCACCGCCAATGGACAACCATTTTGCCACCTCGCCGGTCCATAGCGCGCTATCGCCCCAACGACGTGCTGCCAGTTCAGACTGCGCGAACACATTGCCATACACCGTGCGTTTTCCACCGCCCGCCGGATTGCTATGACAGTTTGCACACTGCATGCCTTTCTGCACCGCGAGGTAGGGTTCGGCCTGTACGGCTTGACCGAGACTTGTCAATACTAAGGCCGTCACAAGCGGCACTATAAGTCTATAGCTCAGCATTTAGCGCTTCGCTCCGTTAGTGATCCATTCGCGTATATCGTCAATGAGGGCCTGGTCCAGTGCGCCACCACCAAGTGGCATGCGTCCGCCGCTCGCAGCAGTGCCTTCGAGCTTTTGGACAAGGTAACTATTGTCCGGCTCCCCCGCGGCAACCCGGGACAGCGTGGGCTGCTGGATACTCGCGACGCCAACAAGGTTGGCGAAGCTCGCCGTTGCGCTGGTCAGGTCCAGCCCGGATGGCAGGGCTGGACCTGACGGGCCTGTGTGACATCCGGACACCGCGCAGTTCGGCGTGAAAACACTTGCTTGCAGCGCATTCAGCGACTCGGGGCTGGCTGGTATTTCGAGGGAAAAGCTTGCAGCAAAATCGCCGCCTGCAGTGCCGTCGCCGGATGGAAATGTTCCCGAGAATTCGCCATCGAGCGCATTGGCATCGAGATCCATGATGATCGAGGCACCGGTGCCCAGCAATCGAACCCGGTAGGAATCGTTCGTCAATGCAATTCCCGACAGCTGAAATGTTGCGCTTGTTGCAGCTTTATCGATGCTGCTTGCGGTGATACCCGTTTCGTTGCCCTCGCCGAAGCTTGCATCGCCACCGCTGCTTTCTAGCAGGAACGTCATCTCGTTAACCGTCGATACATCGAGTTCACGGTCAAACATGACACTTATATTGCCGGGCGCAGCAGCAAGTGCGCTGTCAGGCACGGGTGACATGGAAGTCACCCTGATCGGGTTTGAAGACGGTATCCGGTCGTCAATCGCACCGTCGCTGATCCACTGCCGGATTATGTCAATCGAAGCCTGTTCCAGCGGCGGAGCACCCAACGGCATCTGTGCACCGACCGAGGCCGAGCCTTCCAGTTTTTGAATCAGATAACTGCTGTCGGGGTCGCCCGGCGCCACCCGCAGTGTCGAGGACGACTCCGAACTCGCGACGTTGACGAGCATGCCGTAGCTATTCGCCCTGTCAAGACGCAAACCCTGGGGCGCTGCGGAGCCAAGATGACAACCGGTTATTGCACAATTTGGTTCGAAGACATTGGCCTGAATCTCAGAAAGGTTCGGCGCAAACGTACCGGGCGGAAGCGCCGGCGGCAGACCACTGCCATCACCGCCAGTGCAAGAGGCAAACAAGAAGGTTGATAGCGTGACAAGGAAGCCGGCTTTGTTGCTTTTGCAGTGCGACGAGTCCAATTTCTCTCCGTCATTATTCAGTTCCGATACTTGCTGTGGGTGGTCCTGGCCTCGGAAAAGGTTCACTTGGCGCAAAAATGAACCTTTTCGTCGAAATACCCGACTTACCAATACGGTCAGGTGATTTCCGCAGAGCCTGAGGTGTGGTTGACTGCAAATATGAGCGTGGTGGAATCAAACAAATCGAGCAGCGACAAGGCCGCGGTGGATGTGCTGCTCCTGCAGCGCGTTGCGAAGCGCGACCGCGGCGCATTCGAAGAACTATTTGAGATCTACCATCCGCGCCTGTTTTCGTTCTTGTTTCGATTGACGAGTTCGCACAGCGCGGCCGAGGAACTGGCCAACGATGTCTTGCTAACCTTGTGGAAAGATGCCGGGCGTTTCCGTGGCGCATCAAAGGTATCGACCTGGATATTTGGCATTGCGTACCGGCAGGCACTCGCCCACCTCAGAAAACACAGGTTTCAGGCACGATCGATCAGGGATGAAGACGCTATGGTCAGCGCGGGCGATGCTCGTCTTGAACGCGAAGACTGGGTTCGTCAGGGCATCGACACATTGCCGGCAAAACAGAAGCTCACTGTAATGCTGGTATATTTTCTGGGGCTGACGTGTGAGGAGACGGCAACGGCGAGCGGCGTTCCCGTGAGTACCGTGAAGACACGCATGTTTCATGCGCGGAAAAATCTGAAGGAATATCTGACTGCGAGTGGCATTCCTGAAGATCGGAGAAAGGAATTCTTGAATGAATAGCTCAACTCGAATCCGGAATTGCAACGAGCTCCGCAGAAACATTCCGTGGTACTTGAACGGGACGCTTGCCGATAAGGCAGCAGTGATTCTACGTGAGCATTTGCAAAACTGTAGCGATTGTCAGGCGGACTTCGCAATACACGCGGAAATGCGCGCATCTGTGCTCGGTCGTGAATTGGCACCTTTAAAACCTGTGACCCGGGCCGAAGACATCATTGGTGATGATACTCACGGTGTGGGGAAGTTGTCCGGCGCCCGGTCGTTTACTTCGCGCAGGGTCGCGGTTGCTGCCAGTATCGCGATTTTTGGCGTAGTTCTTATAGTGGCGCTGTATCCGGAAAATGATGCCGACGTTGGCAATCAACTATTTCAAACGGCGACCTCGGAGGGGTCGACGGACGGCATCGACTACGTATTGCAACTGCAGTTCGAGAGGTCCGTTGCCGAATCCGAACGAGCCAGGATTGCGGCGCAGCTCAACGGCGCAGTGAAGTGGGCGGTCAACGACAAAGGTGTTTACGAGGTGCACATAAAGCTTGCCGCGCCAACGCTGCAGGGTTTGAAGAAATACGAAGAGCATGCGGAGGCGTTGACAGGCGTACAATCTGCGAAGTTCACCGCGCTCCAGTTGCCCATGAGGTAAATGCCATGCGGACGCTGAAAATTGCGCTGGCGCTTGTTCTTGTTTCCTTTTCAATAATGGCGGCGGCAAAAGAACTGCCGGACCCAACACGCGACATCCTGGTTACATTTGATAATGACTCGGCGCCCACCGCGAGCGCTGGCCTCGGCCCTCCGTATTCGCGCCGCAAGAGCTATACAGTTGCGCGGCAGGTGCGCCATGACGCTGCGGACATTGCCAGAATATATTCGCTTGAAACGATCGAACACTGGCCGATTCGGTCTTTGTCCGTTTATTGCTTCGTCTTTCGTGTGCCGGAGGGCACGGATCGGCAATCAATTATCGACAGCTTGAGTTTCGATGTTCGAGTTGAATCCGCGCAGCCTTTGCAAAGTTTTGAGACCGGCATGACCAAAGCAACCAACTATGATGATACCTATGCAAATCTGCAATACGGGTTGGATGTCCTTGGTATAGCGGCGGCGCACCGGACAACCCGAGGTGCCGGGGTACGGATCGCAATTGTTGATAGCAACGTCGACCAGAACCACGAAGACCTCTTGGGCCGAATTGGACAGGTTCGCGAATTTCTGATCAAGGGCCAGTCGGTCGATCGAAATCATGGTACCGCCGTTGCCAGCGTTATCGGGGCCCGAACAAACAATGCATTGGGTATTGTCGGCATCGCGCCGGAGGCAACCCTGGAGTCGTTCGTCTCGTGTTGGAGTGGCGGCGCTGGCAAACCCGCGGTCTGCGACTCTTTCTCACTGTCGAAAGCCCTTGATGCTGTACTCGAAGATCCGCCGCAGGTGCTGAATCTCAGTTTGAATGGGCCGCACGATCCATTGCTGGAACGTCTGATTCAGCGAGCACTGGATAGCGGGGTAATTGTTGTTGCCGCCGTGTCGAGCGAGTCGGATCAACGCGCCGGGTTTCCGTCGAGTCTGCAGCATGTAATTGGAGTTGGAACGACACCAACGGATGGTCCGTCGTCTGATTCACCGGGCAATGGCTTGTTCGCTCCTGGAACCGGCATCCTCGTTGCGACGCCAAAAAATCAGTACGAATTTCGTTCGGGTAGCTCACTGGCAGCAGCACATGTAAGCGGCGTCGTTGCTTTGCTGCTTTCGATAGCGCCGGAAAGCTCGCCTGATTCTATCAGCGCTATCCTGCATCGCTCGCAGATATCGGAGTCCGGGTCGAGAATATCGATCAACGCATGTGACGCGCTGAACCTGGTCGGTTCATCGCAACATTGCGGTGACTAGGCGCGGCATTCAAAAAGGAATCTGAATCTTCAGCACGAGTCGGGATTTTGCCCGGTCCGGCGTACTCACGATTGGTACCCATCGGTCCGTACCGTACGCTCGCAGGTCGATATCCGCCCACCGCAACGAAGCCGTGATACCCATTTGCCAATACCAGTAGGAATGGCCAGTCAGGCTTGATGTATCGTAATTGCCGGCACCCCCACCGATCGCCCACATGTCGCCGACAGGCCATTCCGCGTAGAGCTCAACATTCGTTGCCGAGTTGCCGCTGTTGTAGAGATCCGGCGAATAGGCAAAGTCGAGCCACATGCGATCCTTAAAAGCAGCGCCCAATGAAAACTCCAGGTAATCGTAGTCAAAATAGCCTGATTGCCCAGGGTAGTCATAGGCCACCGCGCTTGCCGAGAGTTGCCACGTATCCGAGACGTCAAGTGCGTACCCGACATAGTAATTTAGCTCTATATCTCTTTGTGCCACCGTGCCGTTGCTGATGTCGATCGTAGAGCCCCACGCACCCAGGAAAAAACCACTTCCGAAGCTAAAATCAGCGGCAATCTGCAGCGCAGGATCGCCATCGCTTTGCGTGACGCCACGCTTCACGTAATCGGTCGTCAGGGCGCCATAGCCATTGAATTCGGCAGCCGTCGAGCCCGGACTGGTGAAAACCAGGGTAACAAACAGTGAACTGGACAGCAGCCTGGCGCTGTGAGTTTTGGTTCGCATGATGCCGTATTCTACAAGGCTGGGACTGCAATTTTGGCGACAATATTTCGCGCGGTGTGCCGTGGCAGGTAACAGGCACTGAAGTGGACGAATCTATCCGCCGACGACTGCACGTCGGGCTCCCAGTGACATACCCGAAGGGTTGCAGCTATTCTGACGCAGTCAATACGCCAACCCGGCGTAATTTTCGGCCAAGGCAGTCTGGGCGGCCCTGGAGCTTTTCAGGTAGTCGAATTCAGCTGCCCTCAGGCGCTGTTCAAATTTGTTTTGGTTCGGAAAGAAATGGAGTAGCTGGGTCATCCACCAGGAAAACCGCTCGGCCTTCCATACCCTTGCCAAAGCAGTCGCGGAATAATTAATCAGACCAGTATCGTCGTTCTGATTGAAAAAGCGAATTAACGCGTGGGACAGGTAATACACGTCTGACGCGGCAAGGTTGAGCCCTTTTGCCCCGGTCGGCGGAACGATATGCGCCGCATCACCTGCAAGAAACAGGCGATGCCATGACATTGGCTCACTCACAAAACTACGCAATGGCGCAATGGACTTCTCAATAGTCGGGCCGGTAATCAGGGATTCGGCGACGTCCGTTGGCAAGCGTGACTTCAACACGTCCCAGAAACGATCGTCACTCCAGTCGGCGACGTCGTCGTCGATTGGACACTGCACGTAGTAGCGACTCAAAGCCCTTGAGCGCAAAGAGCACAATGCAAACCCGGATTCATGTCCGGCATAAATGAGTTCTTCAGCGACAGGCGGAGTTTCCGTGAGGATGCCAAGCCAACCGAAAGGGTAGACCAATTCATAATCGTGCCGGACCGTAACTGGCATCGCTTGCCGGCTCGGCCCGTGAAATCCATCGCAGCCGGCGATAAATTGTGCCGAGATCCGGTGTTTTTTTTCGTTCGCCTCGAACGTTATATACGGTGCGTCTGTGTCCAATTCGTGCAACTCAACACCCTCAGCGTCGTGAAAAATTCTGGTACCGGCCGCATCCAGTGCATCGTAGAGATCTCGCGTTACTTCAGTCTGCCCGTACACCGTGACGCTCTTGCCATCGGTGAGTTTATCCATGTCAATGCGACAAACGTCGTCGTGAAAAGCAATGTCAAATCGCCGATGGACTTCCCCGACTGCTTGCAAGCGGCTGTCAACTTCAGCTTCGTGCAGCAAATCGACGAGACCCTGTTCAAGTACGCCTGCCCGTATGCGGCTTAAAACGTATTCGCGCGAACGACGTTCGATGACGACGCAATCAATATCGTTCAACTGCAACAGACGTGCCAGGAGAAGACCGGCAGGGCCGCCGCCAATGATGACGACAGATGTTTTCACGAAAATTGTTGCTCAAGGTCGTGCAAGACCCGGTAACAATCGAACACCTGGGCCACGGATGAGTGGGGCTCACGACCGTCGCGTATCGCCGCTATAAATTCGCGATCCTGCAGTTCAATGCCGTTCATCGATACGTCGACTGTGGACACGTCGATAGTCTCGTCCTTGCCAGTTACGAGATCATCATAGCGGGCAATGTAGGTTGCAGTGTCGCCGATGTAGCGGAAAAATGTGCCGAGCGGACCATCGTTGTTAAACGACAGTGACAGTGTACAAATGGCACCGCTTGCAGACTTCAGCTGGATAGACATATCCATCGCTATACCGAGCTCAGGATGGTGTGGCCCTTCCAGCGCATTGGCCTTCACAATGGGGCCCGCCTGGTAAGCGAACAGGTCAACCGTATGGGCGGCGTGGTGCCAAAGCAGATGATCGGTCCAGCTGCGCGGTTCGCCTTTCGCGTTGATGTTCCTGCGGCGAAAGAAATACGTTTGCACATCCATTTGCTGAATGTTGAATTCGCCGGCTGTGATCCTGTTGTGTACGTACTGATGCGATGGGTTAAATCGCCGTGTGTGCCCGACCATGCAGGTCAGACCGGTTTCCTGTTGTTTGTCGAACACTGCCTGGCAGTCGATAAGGCTATCGGCCAGCGGAATTTCCACCTGCACGTGTTTACCCGCATCCATACAAGCGATTGCTTGTGCCGAATGCATCTGGGTCGGCGTACACAAGATAACGGCATCAACATCATCACGGCTCAGCGCTTCTTCAAGTTCAGTTGAGCTGTGTTTCGCGCCGTACTTTTTGGCAACTTCAGCGGCCTGTTCCGCTCTGCGACTAATGACTGAGACGATCTCAACCCCATCAATTTTCTGCAAACCATCAAGGTGTTTCTCACCGAACGCGCCGGCACCGGCCAATGCAATTCTCATTATTCAGGCTCCAATACGAGATGTCCCATCGCAGTGTTGCTGGCAGGGACGTGATAGTGGCGATGCAGGCATCGGGTTTTCTTGCCGAGCGCACCGCGCATGATTAACCACATGACCATTTCAATGCCCTCGGAACCCGTTTCGCGAAGGTATTCGATATGTGGAATGTGCCGCAGCTCGTCCGTATCCCCGATCAGCCGGTCAAGAAAGCGATTGTCCCATGCAGCGTTGATCAGACCAGCACGTGACCCTTGCAGCTGGTGGCTCATTCCGCCGGTCCCCCAGATCTGAATGTTCAGGTCCTCGGGAAAGCTTTCGACGGCACGCTGGATAGCTTCGCCCAATGCCCAGCAACGATTTCCTGTGGGTGGCGGGTAGGTCACAACATTGACCGCCAGGGGTACCACTTTGCAAGGCCAGGCATCCGGCTGTCCGAACATCAGGGAGAGTGGCACGGTCAGACCGTGGTCGACATCCATCTTGTTAATAATGGTCATGTCGAACTCGTCGAGTATCAGGCATTGCGCAAGGTGCCAGGCGAGATCGGCATGCCCTTCGACGACCGGAACCGGGCGCGGCCCCCAGCCTTCGTCGCAGGGGTCAAATTTCTCCGCACAGCCAATCGCAAACGTCGGGATGATGTTCATATCAAACGCGGAAGCATGGTCGTTGTACACGAGAATCACGACATCGGGCATGGCCGATTTCCTGAGCCATTCCTTCGTCCATTCGTACCCGGCAAAGGCTGGTCTCCAGTAATCCTCGCCGGTCTTGCCATGGTCGATCGCGGCGCCCAGCGCCGGTATATGGCTGGAGGCTATACCTGCGACAATTTTTGCCATGATCAGTCGCTGTCCCTGATCGAGCGCACACCGTCCGGTGAACGGCCACCGGCTCTCATCATGGTCTGGTAGTCGTCGACGCTCATGCCCGTCATGGTCGAGACGGCCTGGACAAAACTCAAGCCGTCACTCGAGAAGACCTTGGCGAGAAAATAGATGTTGCCGCCAAGCTCGAGCATCCGGTTGTAGTCTCGATCGAGAACGGATTGCCGCTGTTCTTCGGTCATTGGCCAGTCTGCCAGATACGCCTTCTCGTCGGCTTTCCAACGCTCACGATTCGCAGCACTCTTCAGGCTCATGGCAAACTGGTTCATCCAATAACCCTGGCGTGCGCGTTGGGCGGTATACACTCGCGTGCCGGGGATATCCTCGAGTTCCGCGAGGTACTCCTGGATACTCTCTTTCACAGTCCGCGCTCCTTGAGCCGCGCATCGAGGCGCGGGAATACGCGCCGTGCGTTTTGCTCGAAGATGGCGTGACGTTTCTCGTCAGAAATATCGAGGGCATCAATATAGCGTTTCGTATCATCAAAATAGTGTCCGGTCGTCGGGTCGATGCCGCGGACCGCACCGACCATTTCCGAACCAAACAGGATGTTCCTGCTATCAATGACGTCGGCCAGCAAGTTGACCCCGGGCTGGTGATAGACGCAGGTATCGAAGTACACATTTTGCATCACATGGCTGGCGAGATCCGGTTGCTGCAACATGTCGGCAAGACCACGATAGCGCCCCCAGTGGTAGGGCACGGCACCACCGCCGTGCGGAATGATGAGACGCAGGCTCGGAAAGTCGCCGAACAGATCACCCTGGATTAATTGCATGAACGCGATCGTGTCGGCCGCGATGTAATAGGCGCCGGTCGCATGCAGGCCGGGATTGCAGCTACCGGATACATGGATCATCGCAGGTACATCCAGTTCCACCATCTTTTCGTAGAACGGGTACCAATAACGATCCGTGAGTGGCGGGTGACTGAAATGACCGCCAGCCGGATCCGGGTTCAGATTGCAACCGACAAACCCCATATCGACGCAGCGCTGTAGCTCATCGATTGAAGCCTGCATGTCCGCCGCCGGTGACTGCGGCAACATGCACACAGGAACAAACTCGTTGGGGTACAGCGCGGCGCAGCGAGCAATAAGATTATTGTTGACCCGCGACCAGGCTATGGCGACACTTTCATCGCCTATGTGCGGAGCCATTGCGGACGCACGCGGTGAAAAAATTGTCATGTCCGCACCGCGTGCGCGGAGCAGACGCAACTGGTTTTCTTCCAGGGTCTGGCGGATTTCGTCGTCCGAGATTACGGGGTAGGGACCCGCGGCGATGCCAGATTCAAACGCGGACTTTTGTGCCTCGCGCCATTCGTTGTGCGCCTTTGGCGCAGTGGTGTAGTGGCCGTGACAGTCAATAACTAGCGTCATGCTTACAGGCTAGTGAATGGCGCCCCGTGGCGCTAATTGAAAGACCAGACATCTTATAAGTTTTTGCTAAGTGTTATATCGCGAGCGGTGTCATGCAAGAGCTGGAGAAAGCTGGCTTGCATGGCCGTTGGTCGCCAGCCGGTCCGTGTTGTAGAACCGATCATGCGCTCCAGGTTTCCCGGTGCCTCACATATCCTGACGAGCCAACCGGCTTCGAGCTCTACGGCGACCTGGTCTGGCGAAAGCAATGTCAGGAAATCGCTCTTGCGCAAAATTTCACGATTGGCGATGACGGACCCGCTCTCGACCGGGATTCTGGGCGGCGCGACGCCAGCGCGCGCAAACATACGGTCCCATTGAATTCGCAGCGGCGTTCCGCGAGCGGAAATTGTCCACGGGTAGCGAGCGAGATCCGTGATGGTCACCTTGCCTGCCAGTCGGGCGAGCGGGTGGCCCCTACGGCCCAGCACGACGGGTCGGTCAACAAATAATTCGTTCTGGACCAGGTCGTCAGCAGGCGCGGCGGGGCGCAATGCACCGATCATCATGTCGATGACGCCATCACGCAATGGTTCAATCAATTCGCGGAACGAGCCCTCGACGATCACGACGTCCGCTTCTGGGTGTTTCCTGTGAAATGCGGCTGCTGCTGCCGGTAACAGGCGTGCCCGACAGAGCGGCATGGCGCCGATCGCAATCCGCCCGGTTTCGCGGCCACCCAACACGGCCAACTCACTAAGACCAGCCTCAAGCTCAGCGCGTGCCAGGCGAAAGGCTCGGGCGGTTCGACGACCCTGCTCCGTGAGCGCAATACCCTTGCCGCGTCGCTCGACCAGCGTACGTTTTAGAGCCAGCGACAGGTCCCGCACCGCACGATGCAACGTAGGTTGCGCGAGTCCCGTGACGGCACTGGCTTCTGCATAGCTGCCGGCGTCGGCTAACGCGATCATTGCGTGCATGCAGGCTGTGGTGACGCGGCGCGAGCCGATGTGCGCCAGCGCCGCTTCGACGCGCGGTGCAAAGATCGCGGCTGCTGGCAACTTGCTCATGCCATCGGGTCGTCGCTCGAACAGTTGATGACCCAGCTGAGACTCCAGCTTTGCCAGCGCCTGGGTGATGGCCGGTTGGGTAATACTAATAGCCTCGGCTGCAGCCGTTGCACTGCCAAGGCGTTCGATTGCAGCCATTGCACGCAGGTGGCGCAGGTTAAGCCTCGATGTGTCCATATCGACAAGAATTAGCATATTCTTATAGTCAATGTACAGTTCTGAATTTCATTCGGGGCGGCGCCATGGTGAACTGAGATAACTGGCCGCAGAAAGGAGGTGCGTTTCATGCACGGAGTCGTGGTTCAACACGTGGAAAGAGAGACCGCTGAGGTCATCGATGGCCTGGCTGCCTGTGGCGTCGCGACGGTGCACGAAGCACAGGGACGGACAGGTCTTCTGGCCAGTTATATGCGGCCGATTTATGCCGGCGCGCGCGTAGCCGGATCGGCCGTCACCATTTCAGCGCCTCCTGGCGACAATTGGATGGTGCATGTCGCCATAGAGCAGTTGCTCGACGGGGATATTCTCGTCGTCGCGCCAACGTCGCCCTGTGAGGACGGCTATTTCGGAGACCTGTTGGCAACCTCCGCGCAGGCACGCGGCTGTCGCGGCCTCGTCATCGATGCCGGCGTTCGCGATGTTCGAGATCTGACGCAGATGCGCTTCCCTGCCTGGTCGAAGGCCATTTTTGCACAGGGCACGATCAAAGCCTCGTTGGGATCGGTCAACGTACCAGTTGTTTGCGCCGGCGTGCCGATCAACGCGGGCGATATCATCGTGGCGGATGACGACGGTGTCTGTGTCGTGCCGCGACAAAATGCCGCCGACGTACTGATCGCCGCGCAAGCGCGTGAGGCGAATGAAAAGGCAAAACGCGCACGCCTCGCAGCCGGGGAACTTGGTCTCGATATGTACACTATGCGCGAGAAATTGGCCGGCATGGGGCTCAAGTATGTCTGATAAAGGCGTTCCCGTGATGTGGATGCGAGGCGGCACATCGAAGGGCGGCTATTTTTTGCACGACGACCTGCCGGCCGACAACGATGCACGTGACAGGTTTTTGCTGCGCGCCATGGGGTCGCCGGATCCCCGGCAGATTGATGGCATGGGTGGCGCGGACCCCCTGACCAGCAAGGTTGCCGTTGTTTCCAGGTCCGGGCGACCCGGCATCGATGTGAACTACCTGTTTCTGCAGGTCTTTGTCGACCAGGCATTGGTCTCGGACCAGCAAAACTGCGGCAATATCCTCGCCGGTGTTGCACCATTCGCGATCGAGCGTGGCCTGGTTACAGCAACGCCTGACGAAACTCATGTCGCGATATTCATGGAGAACACCGGGCAAGTTGCGGTTGCCACGGTTGCAACACCCCGCGGCAAGGTTTCCTATTCAGGCGCGACGCGAATTGATGGCGTGCCGGGCACCGCTGCGCCCATAACATTGGAGTTTCGAGACACGGCAGGCTCTTCATGCGGCGCGTTGCTACCGACCGGGAACTCGTTCGATACGGTTAACGGCGTTGCGGTGACCCTGATCGACAACGGCATGCCTTGTGTTGTGATGAAGGCCAGCGATGTCGGCGCGAGCGGTTACGAGTCTCGTGAACAGTTGGACAATGCGACGGACCTGAAGGCCCGGCTGGAGGCCATTCGCCTCCAGGTCGGTGAACGAATGAAGCTCGGCGACGTTGCGCAAAAAACAGTACCGAAAATGATGCTCGTAGCACCGCCCCAGCACGGCGGCGCTGTAGCGGCACGCAGTTTTATCCCGCACCGTGCGCATGCGTCGATCGGTGTCCTTGGCGCGGTGAGTGTCGCGACGGCCTGTTTGCTAAAGGACTCGCCGGCTGCCGAAGTCGCGAGTATCCCGCCAGGTACCAGCAAGACCATGAGCATCGAGCACGCCAGCGGCGAAACCACTTGTGTCATAGAGGTTAACTCCAGCGGCGCAGTGGTCAGTTCTGCACTGGTTCGCACGGCTCGAAAACTCATGGATGGTAGGGTGTTCGCATGAGTGAGAGAATTACCAGTTGGCACACTGACCCCTCGCGACCGCGCTTCGTTGTTCCTGCGGCCTCCGTCGACGCACACTGTCACGTATGCGGCCCGATGGTCCAATTTCCGTTCAGCGCCAAAGCCCGGTACCTGCCGGAGGACGCCACGCCCGAGATGCTGTTCGCGCTACGGGATCGACTGGGGTTTTCCCGCAACGTCATCGTGCAGGCGAGTTGTCACGGTAGCGACAACTCGGCAACACTCAATGCCATTGCTCGTTCGAATGGGAAAGCGCGCGGCGTCGCGGTGCTTGACCCTGAAGTGCAAAGCGACCAGCTCGAGGTGCTGCACAACAGCGGTATCCGGGGCGTGCGATTCAATTTTCTCAAGCGCCTGGTGGAACACGCACCCAAAGACAAATTCATCGAGATCGCGCACCGTATCGAGTCACTCGGCTGGCACGTCGTAGTCTATTTTGAGGCGGAACTCCTCGCTGAGTTGCGACCATTTCTCGATGCGATTCCGGTGCCGATTGTAATTGACCATATGGCTCGTCCGGACGTGACCCAGGGTCCTGATGGCCCGGATATGCGCGCACTACGCAAGTTGCTAGACAGCCGTGGCGACATCTGGTTCAAGGCGACGTGCCCGGACAGGCTGGACGCGTCGGGTCCGCCGTGGGATGCCTTCGCGAATGCCGTCGCGCCATTGGTGGCGGACTATCCCGATCGTTGTCTGTGGGGGACTGACTGGCCACATCCCAATATGCAGACTGCGATTCCTGACGATGGCAAGTTGGTCGATATGATTCCCCGCATCGCAACGACGAACGCCCTGCAGCACAAGCTGCTCGTTGCTAACCCGATGCGGCTTTACTGGCCGGAGGAAGCTCAGGCATGAGGAAGCTGAGTTCCTTTCTCCATGCTCGTTGAAAAGTGTGCGTCCGCGTGGGCTTAATTGTCGCTCGAGCAGATATCCGTGTAACGTCGTTGCATCTCTTCCGGCGTCACGTCCTCAATAGAGTGCCCGATTAGCCAGTCGTACCCAAACGGATCGCGAATCATTCCGGATCGCTCTCCGTAGAACTGATCTTGCGCTGCACGGATCAGGGTTGCCCCGGCTTGCAGCGCCTGTTCGATCAGCGCGTCCGCGTTATCGGTGTGAAGGTGGATGGTAAAGGTCCCGCGACCAGCCGGATCTGGCGCGTAGACATCGAACTCGGGGAACTCATCGGAAATCATGATCGTGGTGCCGCCCAGTTCCAACTCCACGTGGCCGATGCGACCACTCGGTTCAACCAGGCGAAACGTCTCGGTAGCACCGAATGCACGTCGATAGTACTTGACAGCCTCGTCGCTGTTTTTGGCTCTCAGGTAAACAAACAATTCATGAATAGCCATGTAATGGCTCCTTGCAAGGAATCACGGTGGGACATCTTTTCTTGTCGAGCGGGACTCGTGGACGTTATTTCCCGAGTGTAACGACCGGTGCGAAGCCACCGTAAATCATTCGCTTGGCATCGAAGGGCATCGGATTCTTTTCCGGATCAAAGCGGTCGTCGGTATTCATGAGATGCTCCATCTGGCCCATCGCGGCATCGCGCGTTGCCTTGTCTGGCCATTCGATCCAGGAAAAGACGACTGTTTCGTCGTCTTTCGCCTGGACCGCGCGGTGAAAATCGGTCAGCGTGCCCACGGGTACGTCATCCCCCCAGCATTCCAGAATGCGGAGTGCACCCAACTCAAGGAACAAGCCGTTGCCCTTGTTGGCGTGTTCGATAAACTTCTGTTTGTTGGCGGTTGGCACCGCGATCACAAAGCCGTCGATGTAGCTCATCGTATTACTCCTTCAGTCTGCGTTGGCCGCGGCTTCGAGCACCGCGATCTCAATCTTCTTCATTTGCATCAAGGCCGGCCAAACCTTCGCGGCCTCAGGTCCGGTGAGCAGTGCCACCAAACGTTTCGGGACGATCTGCCAGGACAGCCCAAACTTGTCCTTCAGCCAGCCGCATTCGCTCTCGGCACCACCATCGGCAGTGAGGGACTCCCACAAGTGGTCGGTCTCCGCCTGATCTTCGGTCGAGATCGAGATTGACACCGCTTCGTCGAGCTTGAAATGCGGGCCACCGTTGAGCGCTTGATAGGGCGTTCCGGCCAGCGTGAATTCGACGGTCAGCACGCTGCCGGGCTTTTCCATTTCCTGTCCTTCAGGATAATATCCGACGCGGCCGATGCGGCTGTTGGGCAACAACGAGCAATAAAATTCGGCGGCCGGCAGCGCCTGGCTGTTGAACCACAGGCAGGTGCAGACTTTGGGCTGATCGATCATTTCAACGTCTCCTCACAGGGCAGCAAGTTTGTATCTACGCGGAACCCTTGTTGCCTTCGTAGTTCAGCATCCACGGTGTGCCGTATTGGTCGGTGAACATCGCGAAGCGTTCAGCCCAAAAAGTCTCACCGGGCGGCATCTCGACGGATTGAGCGCCATTGCCCAGCGCTTTGAAAACCCGGTCAAACTCTTTGCGCGACTTCGGCGATATCGCAACCTTGAAGCCTTGTGGCTTTTCGTACATATCGTCGGAACCGTCGGATGCCATGATCGTTGCCCCTCCCAGGGTAATGCTCATGTTCAGAATCATGTCGTCTCCACCCGGCATGCGGCTCTCCGCATCGGGCGCGTCTGCGTTACGAGAGACTGCACCAATCGTGCCGCCAAGAACCTCGGCGTAGTGAGTCATAGCTTCAAGGCAGTTTCCCTTGAAGAACAGGTAGATTATCGGTTCCATTGATTGTCTCCTTTGAGCTTAGAGAAAATGTACCCAAACGTCTGTGGCCCGCCAATCGCAATGCCAGGATTGCCATTTTGGGCCGACTGACGGCGGATCAGCTAAATTGCATAATGTAGTCGAATGACGATGTCGAATTTCGACTAACTTTTGTATATGGCCGCTCCACAAGTTCGGCTGGAGGAGAATATGAGATACCTGTGTCTGGTGTATAGCGAGGAATCGAAATTGGCAGGATTCCCGGACGAGGAGTGCGTGGCACATGACAAAGGGCTGCGAGCAAGCGGACATTGCCTCGCTTCCGAAGCGCTGCAGCCGGTCGAAACGGCCACCACTTTGCAAATGCGCAATGGTAAATTGTCGGTCACCGACGGCCCCTTTGCTGAAACCAAAGAACAGTTGGCGGGGTTTTACCTGATCGAGGCACGCGACCTGAATGAAGCGATTCGTTTGGCTAGCAAGATTCCGCCTATCCGGGTTGGCAGTATCGAAGTGCGCCCGATACGCGATCTTGAGGGCCGACAACGCGAGCCAGGAGCGCTATGAGTAACGGTCGCAAGTTTACGCCAACCGGACGGAAACAATACCTGCGTTCCAGCAGCACTGTAGCGAGTGGGTCCCGGACTGGTCGTTTTCGCCCACCGGGGTAGCGATGACGGCAACTAGCGAACAGGCGACCGCGCGTGCTGTCGACCGTATCTATCGCGAAGAGTCGCGTCGCGTCCTTGCGACGCTGATTCGTCTGCTCGGCGACTTCGAGCTTGCCGAGGAAGCGTTGCAGGAGGCTTTTGTCGCGGCACTGGCACAATGGGAAACTGAAGGCATGCCTGACAATCCGCGCGCGTGGCTGGTCTCGACCGGGCGGTTCAAGGCTATCGATGCAATCAGGCGCCGTGCACGTTTTGACAACACGCTACAGGATATTGCCATTCAACTGCAGGGCGAAGCCGACGAAATACCGGACCCGGACGAGCGCGACGTGGAAGACGATCATCTACGGCTAATTTTCACCTGTTGCCATCCCGCCCTGTCTCCCGATGCACAGGTCGCTCTGACGCTGCGCGAGGTGTGTGGGCTCACCACCGAGGAAATAGCGCACGCGTTCCTGACTGCACCTTCGACTCTGGCGCAACGCATCGTGCGTGCCAAAGCGAAAATTCGCGATGCCAACATCCCCTACGAAATTCCTGCCGACTCAGACCTGCCGGGGCGTCTCGACAGCGTGCTGCAAGTCGTCTATCTCGTCTTCAACGAAGGCTACTCGCCGACCTCGGGTGAAGCGGTGACTCGCCACGATCTGTCGGTCGAGGCGATTCGCCTGGGACGGCTGCTGGTCGCTTTGTTACCGGAGCCGGAGGCGGTGGGCTTGCTGGCAATGATGTTGCTGCACGAGTCCCGGCGAGCGGCCCGCACGTCGGCAAGCGGTGACATTGTGTTATTGGATGAACAGGATCGATCTAGCTGGAACCAGGAACTCATTGACGAAGGTGCACAACTGGTGGAGCGGGCAATGGGCTCAGGTCGCATCGGACCGTATGTGCTGCAGGCAGCCATCGCGGCCGTTCACGCGGAAGCGATGGATGCAGCGGACACCGACTGGACGCAGATTGTCGGGCTTTACGATGTATTGTCACGTGTTGCACCCTCACCTGTCGTGGCGTTGAATCGAGCTGTAGCGGTTGCGATGCGGGACGGGCCCACGGAAGGCTTGCAACTGATCGACGAGTTGCTCGCTGGCGGCGAGCTTGATCAGTATCGCCTTGCGCACGCAGCACGAGCCGATATGTGTCGGCGCCTGCAGAGGTTCAAGGAGGCGCGCGTGGCTTATGAGCGGGCCCTGGCACTTGCACGCACTGAGCCTGATCGCCGTTTCCTGTTGCGGCGCTTGCAAGAGTTGCCTGCCGAGTAACGAGTCCCGCCCAATCGGCAAATGCCCAATAAAATATTCCGGCATCGTGTCGAAACCGGTGTCTCCCGAGCGACTCTTTTTCGAGGCATTTGGCAAGCTGTTGTGCGAGGCAGCCAACCGGATTGGTCCATCACAGGTTAGCCCGTCACATCGCGCGTGGTTGCGCATGCAAGAGTGGACGCGTCATGAACAATCGTCAGATCATCGCGGCCGCACGTCGCGTGCTCCAGTTTTTTCTCGGTGGGCTGATCCTCGCAACCGGTGCAGGTAAGGCGCTTGATATCCACGGGTTTGTCAGCGTGTTGCAAACCTATCGACTTGGCCTGGACGAAACCGCACTTTATATCGCCGCGCCCGGTGTCTCGATTCTTGAGATAGCGCTTGGCGTATGGATTCTCCGGGGTTGGCAGTTGAAGCATGTCATGGGCGTGGCTATCGCGCTGAACACAGGCTATTTCCTGTTGTTGATGAGCGCATTGATGCGCGGGCTCGAACTACCGAACTGCGGCTGCTTCGGCGTGTTTTTCGCGCGTCCGTTGCGATGGTACTCGCCACTGGAAGATTTGGGGCTCATTGCCCTGTCTCTGTTACTGTTGGGCTTGGCGACGGACGCAGTGCGTGCCAAAGCTTCAATAGTGATCCGCGCGCCCGCAGAGAAAGTTGCCGCAATCTATCGTGATTTCAACAAGTGGTCGCACCTGTTCCCGGCTGTTCGCGCCGCACAACTGCGACGCGCGGGACCCGATTGGCAAGTCATCGATATCGACCATCGACATGACGGCACAGTTATCAATCTGCTTGGTTTGTTGTCTCCCTTTGAGATAGAGCTGACTGAGTTCAATCGCCGCTACAAAGGTCGCTTCGTCAACCGATTCCAGCCGTTGCAGCAGGGAACCCGTTATACCGTGGAAGCCGAAATTCGACCGAATGGTTTGCGGAAACTGCTGTCCGGGCCATGGCTCCGCGGCTACATCAAGAATCGGCTCACTGAGCTCGTGCTCGTTCCGGTGAAGAGAGCTGCTGAAAATGATGCAGCCTGACAAACGCTTGCGCCGTTCGACTGTTGGTGCCCGGCATTCGTTCTGGCGTACCCTGCAATCCGGCATGCGCGCAAGGTCGCCGCCCTTTCAACCGATGAGGCCAATTGGGTGGACCTGCTGAAGTTCGGCCAGGGCAACCGCTTTTCCTTGCGTTCGTTGTGGCCGGAATATTCGCAAGTTGATGTCACCGCTCAGCGTCACTTCGCCATGCCCGTTTTCTTCTTGCTCGGGCGCCACGACTGGCATGTGCCCGCGGTCGTGTCTGCGTGCTACTTCAGAGCGATCCGTGCACCCTACAAGCGCCTGATCTGGTTCGAGGAGTCCGCGCACAACCCACCGTTTCAGGAGCCGGGAAAGTTCGAGCGAGTGTTAATCGACCAGGTACTGCCGGCAACCTGATTGTCGAAATAGGCGGGCCCCGGACGACTAAGCAGAGATTGCAGATTTATAGCGCGCAGATACCTGCTTAGTGACCAAGGAAAAATCGTGAAAAGCTACCACCTGAAGTTCTTGCTTATGTTCCTGTCAGCCCTTGCTACAGCAACCGGCTGTCGTGGCGAGGCCGCGACGGAATCGATGCCACCCCCGCCCAAAGTGAGCGTTGCAGCGGTCGTCGGTAAGGACGTGCGGCCGTGGGATGAATACACGGGCCATATCGAAGCCGTCGAGACGGTCGAATTGCGCCCGCGCGTAAGTGGCTACATCGAGCGTGTCAACTATGAAGAAGGCGGCGAAGTCGAGAAGGGCGACGTTCTTTTCGTGATCGATCAGCGTACCTATCTCGCGGAGCTCGCGCGCGTCGAGGCGGAACTTGCGCGGGCGCATACGCAAGCCAAGTTTGCGCGAAGCGAGGTCGCGCGCGCAACGAAATTAGCCGATGCGCGAGCCCTTTCAGCCGAAGAGCTTGATCAGCGCAAGTCGACCCTCGCGCAGGCCGAAGCAAACATTCGCGCAGTGCAGGCGGCCGTCGATGTTGCCAAACTCAACCTGGAGTTCACAAAGGTCCGTGCGCCGATATCGGGGCGTGCCGGGCGGGCGGCTGTGACACCCGGCAATCTTGTATCCACCGAGCCCAACGCAACGATACTGACAACCATAGTGTCGCAGGATCCCGTCTACGTGTATTTCGAGGGTTACGAAGGCGACGACCTGCGCCGCGAAGCGTTGTCACGCGACATGCATATTCCGGTGCGCGTCAGTTTGGCTTCCGACGATGGCTATCCTTACAAAGGTGCATTGAATTTCGTCGACAACCAGGTAAATCCGGACACCGGTACCATTCGTGCGCGCGCAATTCTGCCAAACCCGGATCGTATTTTCACGCCCGGCCAGTTCGCACGCGTGCAGCTCGCCGGGCCAGCTACCGTGCACGCGCTGCTCATCGATAACAGAGCGGTGTTAACGGATCAGGATCGAAAGTACGTATACGCCATTGACGAAGATGGCAACGCTCAGCGCCGGGATGTGCAGCTAGGTCGCATGGTCGACGGTCTGCGTGTCGTCGAGTCGGGATTGGAAGTCGACGATAAAGTAATCGTGCACGGCGTGCAGAAAGTATTCATGCCCGGGATGCCGGTTGACGCCGAGCTCATTGCTATGGGCGACCCGCCGCCGGGACCGCAAACTACCGCGGCATCATTCTGATATTGCAACGGAAAGAAAACATGGATTTCGCAAAATTCTTCATTGATCGACCTATTTTTGCAGCGGTACTGTCGATCGTCATTTTCGTCGCGGGTGTCATCGCAATACCGCAGCTGCCATTGACCGAATACCCGGACGTTGTGCCGCCAACGGTGCAGGTGCGTGCCATTTATCCCGGTGCCAATCCGAAGGAGATCGCTGAAACCGTCGCGTCGCCGCTTGAAGAATCGATCAATGGCGTCGAGAACATGATGTACATGAAATCGGTGGCAGGCAGTGACGGCGTTCTCGGCTTGACGGTGACCTTTCAGCCAGGGACGGACCCGGATCTTGCACAGGTACAGGTCCAGAACCGTGTCAACCAGGCGCTGGCGCGCCTGCCTGAAGACGTGCGCCGGCTGGGCGTGACCACCGAGAAACAGTCGCCGAACCTCACCATGGTGGTGCATCTGACATCGCCGGACGGCCGCTACGACAGCGTCTATCTGCGTAACTACGCAACACTGAAAATGAGAGACGAACTGGCGCGATTGCCCGGTATCGGTCAGGCAATCACCTTCGGTGCCGGCGACTACGCCATGCGCGTCTGGATAAATCCCGGCCGGGCCGCCGCTCGCGGTCTCACAGCCGGCGATATCGTGGGCGCGATTCGCGAACAAAATGTGCAAGTCTCGGCTGGTCAGCTTGGCGCGCCGCCGACACCGGACGCGGCCGATTTTCTGGTGTCGATCAACGCGCAGGGACGCCTCGTCACCGAAGATGAATTCGGCGATATCGTACTGAAGACCGGCGCTGAAGGTCAGGTCACACAGCTACACGACGTTGCGCGCGTGGAATTGGGTGCCTCGGAATATACCTTGCGTTCATTGCTCGACAACAAAGCGGCAGTGGCGATCGCTATTTTCCAGGCGCCTGGCTCCAATGCCCTCGAGTTATCCGAAAACGTGCGTGCGAAAACGGCGGAACTGGCCCGGTACTTCCCCGAGGGCATGGATTACGAGGTGGTCTATGACCCGACCGTATTCGTGCGCGATTCAATTCACTCTGTCATCGATACTTTGTTCGAGGCGGTGCTGCTGGTCGTGCTGGTCGTGATCCTGTTTCTCCAAACCTGGCGTGCGTCAATTATTCCGCTGCTCGCGGTACCGGTTTCGATCGTCGGCACCTTTGCCGTGTTGCTGCTACTCGGCTTCTCCATCAACACTTTGACATTGTTCGCGCTGGTGCTGGCGATCGGCATTGTCGTCGATGATGCAATCGTCGTGGTCGAAAACGTCGAACGCAACATCGGAGAGGGCCTGACTCCGCTTGCCGCCGCGCATCAGGCCATGCGCGAGGTGAGCGGACCGATTATCGCAATCTCGTTGGTACTGTGCGCAGTTTTTGTACCCATGGCGTTTCTTGAAGGCGTTAGCGGCCAGTTCTACCGTCAGTTTGCGGTGACCATTGCCGTGGCCACGGTCATTTCGGCGTTTAACTCGCTGACCCTCTCGCCCGCGCTCGCCGCCGCAATTCTAAAAGCTCACGGTGCGCCGAAGGATGCCCCGACGCGCATAATTGATCGGCTGTTCGGCTGGTTGTTTCGTCCATTCAATCGTTTCTTCGGCCAGAGTGCCGAGCGGTATCAAGTTGCGATTGCGAAAAGTCTGCGGCGCCGCGGCGCCGTGTTCGCCATTTACGCGGTCTTGCTGGTCGCGACGGGCTTCCTGTTTCATGCCGTGCCGGGTGGCTTCATTCCAACCCAGGACAAAATGTACCTGGTCGGCGGTGTGCAATTG
Source organism: Proteobacteria bacterium UBA1844 (assembly GCA_002338615.1). Taxonomy (GTDB): domain Bacteria; phylum Pseudomonadota; class Gammaproteobacteria; order Steroidobacterales; family Woeseiaceae; genus UBA1847. The sequence continues at coordinate 47,623 of DDIS01000040.1, forward strand.
CCCGCGGGCGCATCGCTCGATCGCACCGACGCGGTTGTACGCAAGATCAGCGATCTCGCGCTATCGACCGAGGGCGTGGCCAATGCCGTTGCATTCCCCGGCCTGAATGCAATGCAGTTCAACAGCACCCCGAATATGGGCACGATTTTCTTCGCGCTCGATAGTTTCGAAGGCCGTGGGCGATCGGCCGAAGAAATTACCGCCGAGCTGAACATGAAATTTTCCTCGGTGCAGGAGGCGTTCAGCTTTGCGTTCATGCCGCCCGCGATTCTGGGTATCGGTACTGGTTCGGGTTACTCTTTATACGTGCAGGACCGCAACGGATTGGGCTACGGCGCGTTGCAATCGGCCGTGGCCGGCCTGTCCAGCGCGTTGAGCCAGATTCCGGGGATGGGTTATCCGTTCAGTTCCTATCAATCCAATGTGCCGCAACTTGAAGTAAGCGTCGACCGTGCCCAGGCGAAAGCGCAGGGCGTCGCACTGACAGACTTGTTCGAGACTTTGCAGGTTTACCTTGGCTCGGCGTATGTAAATGACTTCAACCGCTTTGGCCGCACCTACCGGGTGATGGCGCAGGCCGATGCGCGTTTTCGCGTCGACGCAGAGGACATTGGCAACCTTCGAACGCGCAACAGGGACGGCACGATGGTACCGATTGGCAGCATGGTGCATGTCGAACAAAGTTACGGGCCGGATCCGGTCATTCGCTACAACGGCTACCCAGCCGCCGACCTGATGGGCGAGGCCGACCCGCGCATCCTTTCATCGGATGAGACACTGGCGGTGATTGAAGACACGGCCCCGGAGGTATTGCCGGCCGGCATGGGCTTTGAATGGACGGATTTAAGCTTCCAGCAGGTGAACCAGGGCGACGCGGCACTGATTGTGTTTCCACTGGCGGTACTGCTCGCTTTCCTCGTACTCGCGGCGCTTTATGAGAGTTGGACCTTGCCGCTCGCAGTCATTTTGATTGTTCCGATGTGCATGCTGTCCGCACTGCTGGGCGTCCGGGCGCTCGGTGGCGACAACAATCTGTTTGTGCAGGTGGGACTGGTGCTGCTGATGGGACTCGCGTGCAAGAACGCCATCCTGATCGTCGAGTTTGCGCGGGAACTGGAGTTGCAAGGGCGTGGCATCGTCGACGCGGCATTCGAGGCCTGCCGCCTGAGGCTGCGGCCAATCATCATGACCTCGATCACCTTTACAGCCGCGGTCGTACCGCTGGTTCTGGCGAGCGGTGCCGGTGCTGAAATACGTCACGCGCTAGGTGTTGCGGTTTTCGCCGGAATGATCGGTGTGACCGCGTTTGGACTGTTCCTGACGCCGGTCTTTTATGTTGGCTTGCGAAAATTGGCCGCCTACATCGGCGCGCGTAGCGGGCCTCATGCTGAGGATGACCGTCCGGTATTGGAGAGTAGCCATGCGTAAACCATTTTTACTGTCGTTCGCGGCGCTGAGCCTGGTCGCCTGTGCGGTCGGACCCGATTACGAACGGCCGGAAACGGTCGCACCCGAACACTTTGCACGCGCCGATGCGCCTTTTTACACGCCAGGCAACGTGCAGAATGATTTCTGGCGACAGTTCAACGACCCGATGCTAACAGGGCTCATCGACGATACGCTGGCGGCCAACCACGATCTTCGCATTGCGTTATCCCGCTATGATCGCGCGCGTGCGTTACTGACGAATGCCGGGCTCGACCGTTGGCCGACGGTAACAGCCAAAGCCGCTGCCGCCGACCAGCGCGTGAGCGCTGCGCAGCTGCCGGATGGCTCGCGATCACAGCGCGATTACGAGAGCTACGACGCGGCCATCACGGCCGCCTGGGAGGTCGACTTTTTCGGCCGTGTGCGCCGCAATGTGGAAGCCGAGCGGGCCAACGCAGAGGCGAGTGCCGCGGATCTCGCGGCGGCGCAGGTAAGTGTTGTTGCTGAACTCGCGCAGAGTTACTTTCGCTTGCGCGGACTCCAGCAGCAATTGGCCGTCGCCTCGAGCAATGCGGACAACCAGCGGAATTCACTTCTGCTTGTCAATGCGAGACTCGATGCTGGCAGCGGCACACAGTTGGATGTTGCCCAGGCGCAGCGACAGCTCGCCAGCACGGAGGCCCTGATACCGGCGCTGGAGAGCGACATTGCGGTGACCGCGCACCGCATAGCTGTACTGTCCGGGCGGCAACCCGAAGCGCTTATTAGTGAGCTGGAACAACCGGCGGCGTTGCCGACGCTCCCGACGAGCATTCCGACAGGAGTTCCAGGTGAGCTACTACGACGTCGCCCCGACGTTATTGCTGCGGAGCGGCGTCTGGCGAGCGCCACGGCGCAGATTGGTGTGGCAACTGCCGACCTGTTTCCGCGGTTCACGCTAGGTGGGCTGATCGGTACGCAGGCGATCGACACTGCCGTGCTGTTCGAACGCGACAGCGAAACCCGTGCCGTCGCACTGGGTATTGATTGGTCGTTTCTCGATGTGGGGCGTGTGCGCACGCGTATCGCGGCCGCCGATGCC
>DDIS01000040.1:50232-50361 GCA_002338615.1 Proteobacteria bacterium UBA1844
ACGCCGATGCCGACGCGGCCGGCGATCTGGCGCGCTATGAACAAACGGTATTGCTGGCTTTGGAGGAGACTGAGAACGCGTTGGTGCGTTATGCCCGACTGCGGCGCGAGGGTGCACACCTGATGGCGT
>DDIS01000016.1 GCA_002338615.1 Proteobacteria bacterium UBA1844
GGCCGGCCAGGCGGCCACGGTGTCCAATTTTGATGACATTGAATTTGCGGCAAAAAAGCTGTCAGCGACTGCCGTTATGCACAGCCCCTGGACCTTGTCGGCGACCATCAATGGGGCAGGGCACCTCGCTGCGAGCGGCGAATGGGCGAGAGCACCCGGCGGGACGACCCTTCGTTTCAGCGTGATACTGGACGACGCCTCGATCCTCGAGTCCCGAATCAGCGCGGGCCCCGGCTTGACGTGGTCTGGCGCGAGACTTCAAAGCGATGGCTCGTTTGTGTGGGCGGCGGACCACGCTCGAATCGATGCGGACGTGCAACTGCAGAAGCTGGAAATCGCGCAGATAAACAACGGGCGGCCCGTGTTCAGCGTCGCGGCCGCCGAAGGTGTTGGCATTGTTTTTGATACGTCCACGCGCCCGCCAGTGTCCGTTGCATCGGTGCGGCTCGAACATCCCCGGCTGCATGTGGAGCGCCAGCGAACGGGAGAGGCGGATCTGCCACCGTGGCTGCGGTCTTTGTTGTTCGATACCATCCGCGCGCCCGCGTGGATAAAAAAAGTCAATGTGTCCGCCGGCCGCCTCGTGTATTCGGACAGGAGCATTGTGCCGATTCGCGAGCTGGCGTCCGACGATATCGTTGGCACAATTACGCAGCTGCGGCCCGGTGGCGAGCCGCGTGTGGCTGTTTCTATGACAGGTCGCATTGCCGCAGCCGGGAGCGTTGAACTGGCCGCGGATTGGCTGTCGTCGCAGCCACAGGATTCAACCCACGTGGCGCTCAAAGTGCAAGGGATCCCACTGTCGGCCGTGTCACCGTTTATAGCCAAGGCGCTTGGGCGTCGATTCGACGGCGGCGATCTGGCGATGAACGTGCGTTGGTCGATTGAGGACGATCAACTCGCACTCGAGAACAGTCTTGCTATTCGGAACCTGCAATTAGGGGAAGTCATTGCGAATGCGCCGCGCGCGAATCTCGAACTGCCGCTCGCCGCTGCTCTACTTGAAGACAGTTGCGGCGTTATCACGCTATACATGCCGCTTGGTTGGCGGCCCGCCACACCCGGCGTCGTTCCGACTACGGTCATTGGCGATGCAATTGCCCACTACGTCAGCGAATTGACGAGCAGGCCGTTCGAGACACTGGCCGTGCTCGCCGGCAGCCCGGACGTCGATCTGGGACGGCTTACTTTTCCTGCCGGTAGCGCAACGATCAACGACGCTACTGCGGCCAGGCTTGAAGCCCTGAAATTGGCGTTGAGCGAGCGGCCCAGGCTTGGCCTGACTATTTACCCGGGTTTCGATCCGGCGGCGGATCGCAAGGCGCTGGCACGGCAGCAAATACGGCTGCATGTCATGCTTGCAACGAGTAGTAGTCCGCCCGCTATGGCCGGTGAGGGGGCCATCGATTTCAATGATTCAAAAGTGTGGACAGTGCTGGACGAATTTTCGCAGCAGCGCTTGTCCGACGCGCAACGCGCGGTTATTGACGGTCGCCCGAACAAGGATGCCACCCACTATCGGGCTGTTTTCGATGCCCTGGTCGCGAATGAAGTGGTCGCCGCAACAGCCTTGAATCGACTGGCGCGCTATCGGGCGCAGACCATCGTTAATGAATTCGCAACATCGGGCTACGGTAATGAACGAATACGCGAGGCCGATGATATCGAGGCAACGGCATCAGGCGTAGCCACCGGCGTCGTTCGACTCGACGTATGGCCGCTCGATGACAGCGAATCGGCGACGGAGCACGGCTCGCCAGGATCACTGACTTTTGCACCCCGGTTGACAACGCTGCAGTGACTGACTATCGAACTCCGAAAGTGTCGTTTCGCTATTGAAACTTTCCTACTGGTACACGCGATATGTATAGTTCGGCACCACAACATCGTAGTGCGGTTGCAGGAAGCGAACTACGTCGGTGAGTTCCTGTACTGTCATGAACCGGTTGTAGTTGTACATTTTCGATTCTCCATCCTCGGAGACGAGCTCTTCGGCATAGCCGGGCGCCAGCTCGTGCGATGGATTTACGATTGCGGTAACGAGTTGACCGTAGGTCTTGACACGCGACACCGGGCCGCCGAGCTCCACGTAGGGCGGGCCCGCGAGCAGCGCTTCCGGCAGATCTTCACCAGCAACCGTGTGGCACTGGTTGCACTGCATGTAGATGAAAGCCTTCCGTCCTGCGACGGGGTCGCCGTCGGGCAGCCTGAATCCCGTCTCGGACATCGGGTCGCGGTCACAACCGGCAATCGCCGCCGCTGTGCCAAGAATCATTAATGTGACCAATCGAAACATCTGACATCTCCCGTCGTCGACCAAGTTTGACGAACTACTTGCAAGCGTTGATAGCACATTAAGCGTCAACGGCCCATACGGGAATACCGAAAGCGCGAGACTGCAGTACACCCGACTGTGGGTGCTACGTATTACAAAGCAGGACACTGAATTTCATACTCGTAGCGTCCGTGGGTGCAAGGTCAACAGCACTCGGTCCCTGTGCCGGCCGCCTACTCGTTGGTGGAACCGGCGCCGAAGAATGCAGCTGACTAGCTGGGCTGACACCTCGCCAACTCACTGATTAGCGCAGATTAACCTCAACAATTGCAAAGGAGTGTCTGATGTCAAAATTAAATGTGGAAAAAGTCCGGTCTGTTGACGAACGCAGCCTGCCGGTATTCGACGAATTCAACGAAATCGCGGAAAAAATACGGGTTCGTGCCTTCAATCTGTTCGCTGGTCGAGGTTTTGGCGAGGGCAACGACCTGGAAGACTGGCTGCGCGCAGAACGTGAAATTTGTTGGCCAACGGCCGAACTTGTCGAAGAAGACGACGAGTTTGAAGTCAAGGTGGCGCTGGCAGGTTTTGACCCCAAAGACATCACTGTCACTGCCAACCCGCGCGAATTGATTATCAAGGCGACACACAAGGACGAACAAAAGAAAAAGGACAAAAAGGCCGATACGAATGTTCGCTGGAGTGAGTTCCGCAGCAACAACGTGTACCGGCACATTGCACTGCCTGCGGAAATTGACGTCGACAAGATCTCGGCAGAATTCGAACACGGTATGCTCGAGATTGAGGCACCTAAAGCCAAGCGAAAGTTGAAGGCCCGAAGCGGAAAAGACAAAAACGTTAAGGTATCGTCGTAGGCAGACAGGAGCTGAACCGGGCCGGCTGAATACGTACTGGTGTCCGGCTGGTAACCGGACCGGAACCATCCTCACTTTTTTCGCATTGCATCTTTTTTCAATGCGTCAAAGCTGGTGATGACATCCATCAGTTCGTCGGTGATTTCAGTTTGCCGGACGGACCTCAGTTCTCCCTTCACCTGCTCAAGGCGGTCATCAACCGACTGCTCGGCCTGTTGCATCAGTTCCAGCCGCGCTGAATTTTCGGTCACCATGGCTTCTGCCGAGGCACGGAATACGCTGGCGAAAATATGGCTGCGGACCAGCGAGGCCAGCATGGCGCCCGGGGCCATGCTGTAGTCTGGCAGGCTAGGCGAATGCCAGCGCCTCTCGGGCCGGAGCAGGCTCGGCTCTAACGGTAGCAATGATTGCGTGACCGGTTCTCGCAGATGCTGTCCACCACGCTGCGTGAACGCCAGGGTAACGGCGATACGATACAGCGGTTGGCCCCGGTTGATGATATCGAGTCGGGTTACGATCTCCCCGGCCAGGCGGCCAATGCCTTCCGCGGAGGCCGGTGGTAATAGAACGGCCTCCGGCGACAGGTTCCGAGAGATCAGTGCATTGTTCATCCGGGCGCCGACACAAAGTACGCGCGGTTTCCTGCTTGTCTGCACCTCGCAGTATTGTTTCACGGTCTCTGCCAGTACTTCGTTGTAGTTGCCACAGAGTCCGTGATCGGAACCAAAAATCACCAGTAAATGACCGGCCGCATCGTCCGATTGCAAGGCAATCTTGCCGGTCCGATGTGCGAAGGCTGCAAAGCCTTGCAGGATGGTCCGGTGGTAGGCCTCAATTGAGCTCGCCGCACGCTCGTAAGGCGAGGCGTTAATGGCCGACAGCGTTTTCATCGTATGGACGATGCCCCGAATGCTGGTCAGCGTGTCGTGGTGGCGAGACAGCGTTTCAAACGTCTGAGCCAAGCGTGGCCTCGTCTGTGCTTGTCTGCCGACTGGCAGAGCGTTTGCCGGGAAGCAGCGCAGCGCGGGCCACCCCAATAATTTGTGCGCGATCTTCGGGGCGCAATGGCTGGTTTTGGGTGATGCGTTCATCAACCGCCTGCAACTCACTATTAGCTGCTGAACGGACACTCGCCATGGCGCTACTTGCCTCCTGTTCCCGCAGCTCATCAAACAGGCCTTCCATCGCAGCCAGCAACACTGACAGTTGTTCGATAGCCGACATCGGATCGCGCTCGGCCTGGCGCAAAGCTGCCCGAACCGCCGCACCCCGTGCCAGGCGTGCGCGTGTCGCATCATCCAGTCGCGTACCAAAACGTGCGAAGTCTTCCAGCTCCTCAAATTGCGATAGCGTAACCCGCAGGTTGCTGGCTACTTCGCGCATTGCGCGGCGCTGAGCCTTGCCGCCAACACGCGAGACTGAGAGCCCGAGATCGACGGCGGGAAACTGGTTTCTGCGAACAAGTCGCGGCGACAGGTAGATCTGACCATCGGTGATCGAAATGAGGTTGGTCGGAATGTACGCAGACAGATTCTCGGCCTGGGTCTCCACCACGGGCAACGCGGTAATCGAGCCACCCCCGGCGTCGTGCGTGAACTGCCCGGCGCGTTCGAGAAGGCGGGCGTGGACATAGAAGATATCGCCAGGAAAAGCCTCGCGCCCGGGCGGCCGGCGCAACAGTAATGACAGCTCCCGGTAGGAGCGGGCGTGATGGGTCAGGTCGTCAAACACGACCAGGACGTCCTGTCCCCGATCGGAAAAATACTCCGCCATGGCCATGGCGGAGTAGGGCGCAATGTAAGCCAGGCCCGGAGTTTCCTCGTCACCGGCGGTGATCACCAGGCTGCGTGCCATCATGTTGCCTTTTCTCAGGGCCCCGATTACTCGGGACACCGCATCGCCACGCTGCCCTATGGCGCAATAGATGCATGTGACCTGCGAGTGCGCCTGGTTCAGGATGGTATCCACCGCGATGGAGGTCTTGCCGGTCTGGCGATCACCGATGATCAGCTCACGCTGGCCGAGGCCGACAGGTACTGCAGCGTCGATCGCCGTGATACCGGTGGCGAGCGGGCGGACGATAGCAGACCGGCTGAGAACGCCTGGCGCCTCAGCTTCAACGGGGTGTTCGGCCACCGTCGTGATCGGTCCTAGCCCGTCCCTCGGGCGACCCATGGGATCCATCACGCGGCCCAGCAGTGCGGGGCCGACCGGGACACTGACGACCTTGCCAGTGCGACGTACATCTTCTCCCAGCGTGATGTGTTCGGACGGTCCCAGCAGAATGACACCCAGCCGCCCCGGCTCCAGATCGAGCACGATGCCCTGCACGCCGGATGCGAATAGCAGTAACTCTTCCGCCAGCGCGCGGGCCAGGCCGGAGACCACGGCAACTCCGTCCGCCACAGCGGTCACCGTTCCTACTTCGGTGACCGCCGGTCTGGGTGAAGGTGATGCCAGTATTGATGCGCGCCACTTGTCAAACTGTTCGCCGGCACGGGTGTCCGAGCTATCGTCCGGTCGCTTGCGATCGCCAATGGTCATCAGGTTTTCAACCATTGTCGTTTTGCATCCGGCCCGAAACACGTGCCGACGTGCGCTCATCCAGCAGAGCGTCAAACTCATCGGTATAGCTGTCGATGGTCCAGGCAACCTGGGCGCCGCCCACACGTAAAATAAGCCCGGGTGCCTGTTGCGGATCGGTTGCAAATCGCAGTGTCATGCCAGGCAGCAGTTTCTCGACCTCCGCTTGCATGCGTAAACGGGCAGCTTCTGGCAGAGCGTCACGGGTAGAGGCCACGGCCTCAGTACTATCGCCAGCGGCGTGTGATAACTCACCGGCAATCACTTGCAGCTGTTTGCTCACGTGCCGCACGATCGCTTCTTCCAGCGTGTCGTCAGCGAGGTCATGCAGCGCTTTGCGCGTCAGCTCCAGCAGTGTCTCTTCCCCGGCCCGTTGTAATTGTGCAGTGAACTTGTGACGCTCCCGCTCCAGATGTTTGTGCCACTCTTTCTGCTCCTGCTCGAGTTTGGCGCGGGCGGCGGCCAGCAGGGTATCGCGCTCGTTTTCTGTCGCCGAAAGTGCCTGTTCAATCATCGCATCCTGGTCCGCGAGCAACCGAGCCTGCTGCTTTCGGTATCCAGCTTCTGCCGCCTGTGCTTTTTCCTGCGCTTTCCGGGCCTCGGACATGCGCCGGGTAATTTCGGCTTCGCGGGCATCGATACCATCGAGTATCGGCCGGTAGAGAAAACGTTTCAGCAGCCAGACCAGCACCAGGAAATTGGCGATCTGGGCGACAACGGTAATCCAGTCAATGGACATAGCCTGTGTCCCGTGTAGTAAATAGGTTTCTGAAATCGTGCCCGGATGCGTGTGCTAGCCGCCGGCCACGGCATCCCAGAACGGGTTGGCAAAAATAATAATCATGGCCACCACAAAACAGTAAATAGCCGTTGACTCGATCATGGCCAGGCTGACAAACAGGGTGCGCGACAAGGTGGCCGCGGAATCCGGTTGCTGGGCAATCGCGGCAATTGCGGCCGCTGCTGCCCGCCCTTCGCCGAGAGCAGGACCGAGCGCGCCGAAAGACACGGTCAGGCCGGCTGTAAAAATTGAAATGGCAGCAATAATGGCGAGATCTGTCATAAATAGTCCTCTTTATGTGCAGACGGTTCCGGGTCTGCCGTTGCGGTTGAAATATAAACGGCTGCGAGAATGCCAAAGATATAGGCCTGGATCAGGCCGGTTAACAGTCCAAGCATATTCATCACCACCGGGAAGAAGAACGGCGCAATACTCAGCAGGATGGCTGCGATGACAGCACCGCTCATGACATTGCCGTACAGGCGGATCGCGAGCGAAATACCCCGGGAAAACTCACCGATAATATTGAACGGCAGCATCACCACGGACGGTTCGATATAGCTCTTGAGATAACGCCGCACACCCTTCTTTGCAACACCGAATAAGGGCACGGCTACCAGGACCGAAAGCGCCAGCGCCGTCGTCGTTGATAGTGACGACGTAGGCGGCGAAAAAGCGGGAATCACCAACAACAGGTTGGATAGCGCAATGAACAGGAACAGTGTGCCGGCAAAATACATTACGTGCCGCGCCGACTTCTCGGTAATTTCCTCAATCTGGCTCTGAATCGCCGTGACAATAACTTCCAGCGCTGTGCGCCAGCGACCAGGCGGCACATCGGCGCGCAGATTGCGGGTTATTATCCTGGATATTCCAACGAGGAGCGCCATCACAATCCAGGTGTTGACGATGGTGGCGTTCACGTCGAGCCCCCAAATTGTAAATACAATCACTTCATCCGGTGTAATTTGCATCAGGTGCACTCCTGATTGGCACTGGCGAGTATCCGGGCCGTCCGGACCCATAAAACGGCAGCGATGCGCACCAGGAAAAAGGCGAGTGCGTAGCCGGCGAGGGGCCAGGCGCTATCTCTGCTCGACACCAGCCAGAAGCCGGCGGCCAGCAATAACGCTACCCGACAAAGGAAACTCAACAGAAGCAGCGCTCCGGGCCGGGTGGACCGCAGGGCCCGTCGCACACCCCATGCCAGGCCGGCAAAAAATAACAGGCTTGCCGGTACTCCGACGGAAAACCCCAACAGCGCTGCCGCCCAGTCTATGACCATTACCGATCGTCCCCCTTATTCCTGGCGTCGACTTCTTCCCGGGCTGTACGCTGAACCTCTTGCTGCGGGGCCTCCTTGCCAACCCAATTCCAGGCAATCATGGCGCCAACTGCCGCGCCACCTAAAATCAGGGCAATCGGCCATGAAAAATCCTGGGGTAAGACCCGGTTCAACCACATTCCGAGAAACGCACCACCCACCGTCGGCACGGTGATTGACCAGCCGATCATCCCGAACGTCCCCAATCCTCGCAGGGGGCTCGCGCCCGGTGCATTCCGGGCACGTTTCATCCGCTCGGCGCTGCGGCGGATGTCGTCAGCAGACTTGTCGCTTTTCGTGTTCATGTCAGCGGTTTCCGCAGCTCACCAAAGCGACGCACAATGCCCGCTTCGAGACGTGACAGCGCGGATCGGGCTACCCGTTCTTCCTCATCTATTTCAACAAAGGTGGCTTGTACGGTTTCATTCAGGGAATCCAGATCCGCGCCCTGCACACCGCGACGAACTGCAACGAGGATTTCGTGACCTTTCTTGACCAATACGCCTTCGTCAATACCAAAAAATTGCTCCGCGCCGGCTGCCGTAGTCAGTATCAGCACCGAGGGCACCAGCGCGGTAACAAAATCAATATGCTTCGGCAGTATGCCAAAAGCGCCGTTCTCGGCTACGGCAAATAACCGTCGTGCTTCGCCTTCGAACAGAATTCGCGTTGGCAGGCGCAGTGTTATCTGCATACTGTCGGCCACGTTCATGAACTGTTCTCCAGGTCCCGCAGCGAGCCGATCATGTAGTAGTCGTTTTCATCGTCATCAAACTTCGCCTGGCCCAGAATCGATTCACAGCCATCGAGAGTGTCCGCAATAGTCACTCGCTTGCCGTCGGTACCGGTAAAGGAACTCGTCGTGAAAAACGGCTGGGTCAGGAAGCGTTCAAGGCGGCGCGCCCGTGCCACAGTAGCGCGGTCCGCTGCTGAAAGCTCTTCCATGCCCAGCATAGCAATAATGTCGCGCAGGTCTTCGTAGACGGCCAGTGTGCGCCGCACTGCTCGCGCAATATCGTAATGACGCTGCCCGACAACGATCGGTGACAGCATGACCGAGGCCGAGGCCAGCGGATCGACTGCCGGATATAAGCCTTCACTGGCACGCTTGCGTGACAGCACCACGGATGCCGAAAGATGGGAAAAAATATGGGCTGCGGCAGGGTCTGTAAAATCATCGGCGGGCACGTAAACTGCCTGAATTGACGTAATAGCACCCTTGCGGGTAGAGGTAATGCGTTCCTGAAGGGAAGCAAGTTCCGTCGCCAGCGTCGGTTGATAACCTACCCGTGAGGGCATGCGTCCTATCAGCCCGGAGACCTCCGAGCCGGCCTGTACGAAGCGGAAAATATTATCGATCAGCAGCAGCACGTCCTGCTGCTGGTCATCCCGGAAATACTCCGCCATCGTGAGTGCTGTCTTGCCGATGAGAAAACGTACACCGGGCGATTCGTTCATCTGACCGAACACCATCACGGTCTTGTCACGCACACCCGCGTCGCCTATTTCCCGATAGAGTTCTTCTGCTTCTCGGGAGCGCTCGCCAATGCCGCAGAACAGGCTGACGCCCTTATATTGCTGCACGGTGTTGTTGATCAGTTCGGTAATCAGAACGGTTTTGCCCACTCCCGCGCCGCCAAAGAGTCCGGTCTTGCCACCACGCTCGATCGGCGATAACAGGTCGATGGCCTTGATGCCGGTTTCCAGGATATCGCTGTGTACTACGCGGTCTTCAAGCAATGGTGGCGCCTGGTGAATGGAGCGCCGTGCGGCGCTGATGGGGGCGGGTTTGCCGTCAATAGGATCGCCGAATACATTCAGCATGCGTCCAAGCAAGGCATCGCCTACCGGGACCTGGATGGGCGCACCGCTCGTATGTACCGGCATGCCGAGCCCGAGCCCGCGAACCGGTGCGAGTGCGAGGCAGCGAACAGCGCCGTTGTCGAGCAGCGCGGCAACTTCGAGCGCCACCTTGCTCGCATAGAGGAGATCGTGAATACGCGGGGATATTTCGGGAAACAGCACGTCGACCACGCCGCCACGAATTCCGATTATTCGCCCTGAGCCGGTTGGATCGATGTCCGGCATCAGGCCCAGATTGTCAGCCGCGGCCCCGGCTGTATCCAGACCGGAAACAACCTGATTCGGCAAGTGTCCCACCATCTTATTGATTTGATTAACCATGTTTGCGTCCATGGGCGCGCTACTGCAATGACTGCGCGATCAGCGCCAGCGTCTTCTCACGGTCACACGGTATCTGGGTATCTATAGTAATGGTATCGCTCAGTTCATCGGCATCCAGCCCGGCATATACCTCAAGCTGGTGTTCAAGGACGTTCAGATCGGCTTCCGAGATATCTCGTGCTGCACGCTGGCGAGCTGCAACACGTTGCTTGAGAACCGCGGCATCGGCATGAAAGAACAGGATCCGCAGCGGCACTGAGAGGCGATTCGCCAACTCCCTGAACGGTTCCCTCTGCGAACGGGCGAGAAATGTCGCGTCGACAATCACCGTATGCCCGGATGCAAGAACCCCTTCGGCGACGCTTTCAAGCGTTGCATACGTTTGCATGGTGGCGTCGCTCGAATACACGCCACCGTGAATAGTCGCTGCACGGCCTTGACATCGGCCTTTGCCGAACAGTCGCTGCCGCTCACGATCCGAACGTATTCGGATCGCGCCGATGTCCTCGGCCAGTGGCGCCGAAAGAGTGGACTTACCGCTGCCCGACAAACCGTGAGTGATAAGTAATACGGGGCGTTGCAGCTGCTTATAGCCGAGAGCAAGTTGCAGATAGCGCTCGAATTCTTGCGTTGACAGAGATTGCAGATCGCGCTCGAGGTTCTGAGTAAGGCGAATGCTGGCAATCTTGGCACGTACTGTCGCACGGTATGCCAGGTAGTAGCGTAGTACCTGCACACCAGGGTAGTCACCGGTTATTTCCAGATACCCATTGAGAAATCGGAAAGCGAAATCGCGTCTTCCGTGGTCCTCCAGATCCATGAACAGGAAGGCCACTTCACTCATTACGTCTATCCAGTAAAGATCAGGGTTGAATTCGATACCGTCAAAAATAACGGGAGCGTCCTCGATCACGGCCATGTTACCGAGGTGCATATCACCGTGGCATTCGCGAACGAAACCCTGCAGCTTTCTTTGCGCAAATCGCTGATAGCGGCGTTGATATTCGCGCTCAGTCCAACCTTCCAGGCGTTCGACCCATTGAGCGTGCCGGACGTCATCGGTACGTTCCCGGATTTGCACGAAGTTCTCCAGCACCGGTGCATGAACCTGTTCCGGGTCGCCGTACGGAGTTTCCGTAGATGCGGAGGGAATATTGAGGTGGAATTCAGCTACCTGCGCAACGATCTGATCGATATGCGTTTCGTCAAGGCGATTGTCTTGAATCATCTCGCTGAGCAGTGCCTGCTGCGAAAAACGTTGCATTTTGACCGCGTATTCGAAAGCTTCGCCGCGTCCTCCCACCCGTGGTTGCTCCATAGTGCCGGTAATGGGCACCACCGCCAGATAGAGCTCTGGCGCGAGCCTGCCGTTCAGTCGCAATTCTTCTTCACAATAGAATTTACGTTTGTCCAGCGTGGTGAAGTCCAGGAAATCCAGATCCAGCGCTTTCTTGATTTTGTAAGCATAGGGGCCACACAAGACCACCCACGAAATGTGAGTTTCGATCAGCTGCCAGCGATCGGCCGCATGTGGAAAAGCCGCTGGTTGTTGCAACGCGTGGATAAGGTCTCGCTGATTCTCAGCGCGCATTGTCAAACACTCCTGAATCTGCCCACGATGGCCTTTCCGAGCCGCATCGATCGAAGTTCCGTGAATGATGTCCCTCCCGGGAATATCAAATTCGACAGCAGCCTGCAGGCAACGGCCTGTTGACAGCATTGGCAGATGGCCCCGTATCGCGTAGTAAACGAAATTGCACCTGTCCAGTCCGCCCCGTCGCATTGCGCGCATGGCAAAGCCCCCGGATGTGTCTGCGGTCAATTATGGGAGGCGGATCACGGGATCACTATTGGGGGTTTCCCTAAGCGACCGTGGTGTCCTGAAGATGAAGTTATATTTGAAGACCCATCATTATGAAGTCTCAGCATATCGCTCAAACTATGCGTCGCGCCGCCTGGGCCAGCAGGACGGCTGCAAAACCTGAGAAGATCAGGTCGATGCCGAGCAGCAGACCGATGACCCAGATATCCAGCTCTGGCCAATGTACGCTGATGGCAACTGCCAGCGTGATGGCCAACAGCCCGCTCAGCAGCAGCCAGACCCAGCGATCGGCCGGACGCAGTCGAACTGCAAGGAGTACGCGAAAGCTGCCAGAGGCGAGAAAGAATGCCGCTACCAGCAAGGTCAGGGACAGGACCCCGGTCATCGGAAAAAGCAGTAGCAGCAGGCCAGCGCCAAACGCGAACAGCGCGCCAAATAAGGACCATAGAAACCGGTTCCAACGGACGTGCCGGAACGCATTTTTAGCCCCGAGGGCGCCGTAAACGGTCAGGATCGACCCAACAAGCAGCTCAACAGCGGTGGTTGCGGCTTTTGGAAAAACCAACGCGGCCAGACCTAACACGATTGCCACGATACCGACAATGAGAAACCACGCGCTGTGGCGCCTCACTTCGTTGGTGATCGTCTCATTGGAGATCGTCGGCATTTTATCAGACACAGATAAGGCCCCCATATACTCGGTCAATTATGGGAAGCGGATGGCAGGATCACTATTGGGGGTTTCCCTAGTGTCCCCTGCGGCTAATTCGTTGAATGTAGTTCGAGTCCGTTTTTTCGGCCTGCAAGGCTTGCCGACGAGTCATAGCCGTAGCTATGGCGAGAAGGCAAAACGGGCCGAAATAGATCAACGAATTAGCCGCACGGGACACCAGTCAGGTTGCCCAGGGACAAAGTATGAAAAAGCATAAGCAACAATCCGGCTTCACCCTCGTCGAATCGCTCATCGCGATGCTGGTCATCGTCATCGGTATTCTCGGCGTCGCAGCGGTGCAGTCGGCTGGCATCAGCAGTACCAAGATTTCCTCTGACCGCAGCGTCGCTTCGATTCATACGTCGGCACTGTTATCCCGTATGAATGCGAACAACGCCTACTGGCAGACGATTCCGGATGATTTCGACATTGAAGTCGATGCCACTGGTGCCATTTCGGACCTTGGCGCCGGGTCCGACGGTGCTGACCTGGAGGCCGAGAACACCGATTGTTCGTCAGGCGTCTGCTCCCCCATAGAAGCGGCGGCGTACAACCTCAAAACCTGGGCACAGAATGGTTCATCGCTGGGCGGGAGCGGCGGTTTCGCTGATCGTCTGCCGGCACCTGCGGCGCGCATTCGCCGCATTGGCAACGACTTCCCGGTGATGCTCGAAATAACGCTGACCTGGAATGAAACTCGTTCGGTCGCAGGCATGCCGATGTCGGCCGGTTACTACACACCCGGCAATACGCCCGCCAGCAACAATCGGAATGTCAGCTATGTCGTGAGGGCGCGACCGTGATACGGGTAAGGAAGCAACGCGGCTTCAGCCTTGTCGAACTCATGATTGGCCTGACGATCGGGCTGTTCCTGCTCGCGGGGTTGATGAGCATATTTACGCAAAGCCGCCGTACCTATGCGTATCAACAAGCGCAAGCGGGTCAGCAGAGCAATGAGCGCCTCGGCGTAGCTGTGCTGACCACTGAACTGCAACAGGCGGGTTTCGGGCAAATGACCGATATCTATATTCTGAATCGCGCCGGTCAGTATCCGAATTCTGCATTGTTTGGTGCCGGTGAAGCAGTTGCAGGAACACAAGGTTCTGCCAACGTAACTGTCAACGGTATAGCAGGTCCGCAAACCTATCCCAGCGATACGCTGGCCGTACGCTATTGGGATGGTCCCGGCATTGTCGACTGTGTCGGCATCCCGGTGCCGCCCGCCACTTTGTCACAGGACGTAATTGCAACGGACGGCGTCAACCTGACCTGCTCGACAAACGGTGGCCCTGCGCGGCCGCTGATGGGCGACGATCAGGGCCCGGTCGCACAGCAGCTCCGTGTGCTCGGCATGGCTATTGCTTATGGGCTCGATACCAATGGTGACGAGTCCGTGGATACCTACCAGCGCGCCGGTGGCATCCTTAACTGGAACCAGGTGCGGGTGGCCGAAGTCGAGTTAACGATCCAGGCCGGCAGCCGCCCGCCGGAAACCTTGAGTTTCGCGGTCACACTCGAAAACATGCACGGTGCGATCTGATGAACCTGTTGATGATTAGTGCAGACAACAAAAGCAAACAGTCGGGCGCCGTTTTGGTCACCTCGCTGATCTTTCTGTTAATCGTGATCGTTATTACGACGAGCATGTTCCGCGATGTCGGTCTGCAGGAAATGATGTCAGGCAACCACCGCTCAAAAGTGCGCACGCAACATACCGCGAACTCGGCCTTGCGCGAGAGCTGGGTCAACCTTTTGAACCTAAGCGGTGGCGAGCAAGCAACCGATGCGCGCACGCGGACTTACCACGGCATCTACGACCAGGATCTCGACGGCGATGCGCTGACGCAGGAAGTCGACATGACCGTGGATGTCAATATTTGTTTCGACGGCACCACCATCGCGCCGGGCACCGATACGGACTTCGCCGCGTACAAGTTCGATATCCAGAGCACGGCTGTGGACCAGTCGGGTGCCATCACGCAACTCTTGCAGGGCGGCTATATCATCGCGCCTGCTCCACCTACTTCTTTAGCAACAACCTGTCCGTAACGGACACGACAAGTCGGGTTAGTATTATGAATACGAAACGCAATGGACTGAAATTCTGCCACGGAATTCTGGCAGCCCTGCTTACCTTCTCTGTTTCCTCGGCAGAAGCGGACGACACCGAAGTGTTCGTCAATACCTTCCTGTCCGGAATCGCGCCGAACCTGATCTTCTCTCTCGATCTATCGGGCAGCATGAACAAGATGCCCGATGGCAATTCAGGTTCGCCGACGCGCCTCAGTATTCTGCAGGACGCGATGACGCAGATCATGAACGATCCTGGTTTGCCAGACATCAATGTGGGTTTTACGTACTTCAGGAATAACCAGGGCAGTGGTATCAAGTTTCCGGCGTCCCGCCTGGTGGCCGATGCGAGCACAATCGATGGCAGTATCCCGCCAGGTACACTGGTGCGTGACGTGCTGCAGGGCATGGTCGCCGCAACAAACGCGAACTACGCCACGCCGACGGTTGACTCGTATTACGAGGTCGCGCAATACATCCGTGGCGAATACCCAACGTTCGGCGTTAACCAGAATTTTGGCAGCTGGAATTCCGGCAGCATGCAGTATACGGGCGGCAGCTCGTCGGGCGGCATGAATGACGGCTGGCTGGCAGCAAACCCGGTTTCCTATACCGGCGGGGTCAACTATGTACCGCTTGCACACCCCAGCGGTTGGAACAGTACCTGTGACGACAGAAGTGTTTCGTCCCCCGCCGGATCGGATGGCTGCTCATCGCAGCGCAATGCCGGCGCAGAATTGTCCTGCGGTTCTGTTGCGGTCCCGGCTACGTCACCAACACCGTCACAACCCGCGCGCGTCTGCAGTGCGTCGCAGTGCGACTCAGGTTGCGGCACGGTTTGTACCGACCGTACCTACACTGAGCCTTCAAACTGCATCCAGAATTCCAGCGGCAACACCTGGGTCACCGGCACCAGTGGCGGAGAACCGCGTCGTTGTTGCACCAAGGCCGACAGCGGCCTGAACGAGTGCATTGAAGACCGCTCCTACCCGAGCGTCTGCAATGCATCAACCTGCAACACGAACAACGCTCATGGAGTTATACCGGGCACGCCCGGAACGGCAGCCACGTCGTTCGATCGCTGCACCTACCGCCGCGAAGATACGCGCCAGTACATCTCACCGATCACGCAGCAATGCCAGAAAACGGCTGTCGTGCTGCTCACTGACGGCGATCCATCCGTCAACAACGTCGATCGCGGTGAAGTCAATGGCAGCGGCAACGCCGTATGGCCGTACCGCATTCGCGAAAAAATCGCGAGCAACGACGGCAATCCGATGACAAATACCAGCAGTATTGTCTGCGACGACTATAGCGATGAATTCGGTGCCGCACCGGGGGATCACCCCTACGGCAATTGCGCCAAGGAATTCGCTGCGTTCCTGCACAACAACGACCAGGTATCGACCTTGCCAGGTAGCACCGTAGACACCTACGCTATTGGTTTCGGTCTTACCGGGCCGAGCGCTGCAGCAACCTGGGGCTACCTGCAGGACATCACGGCCGCCGGTGGTGGCGAAGCGTTTGAAGCCAGCGACCTGAGCAGTCTCGTGGCTGCGTTCCAGAATATTATCGCGAGTATCTCCAGCGACAACCAGAGCTTCTCCGGCTATGCGACCTCGCTGAATACCAGCACGCTGCAAACCGGGGACAAGACGTACAGGTCGGTGTTCAGTCCGGAGAACGAGCGTGCCTGGGACGGCAACATCAAGGGCTACTACATCATTGACGGAACCATCAAGGACGTTAACGGCACCGATGCTACCGAGATCGACAGCGGCAGCGGTGATGTCGTATTCAAGTCCTCGGCGCGCAGCTTCTGGAGCAATGCGCCCGATGGCAATGCCGCGCTGTCAGGTGGTGTCATTGACAAACTGACGCCGGCAACGCGTAACATCTACGTCATCACAAACCCGGCCGAGGTTGCGAATGTCAATCTCAGCGACGGCAATCACGACATGAAAACAAGCAATGCCAACCTGACGGCGGCGCTAATGGGGATGCCGCTTGCCTCCACACCTGCCGAAGTAGCGGACATGATTACCTGGGCGAGAAGCCGCCGCATGGGCGACCCGCTGCACGCCGAGCCGCGCACGATCAGGTACGGTGCTGGTATTGGCGAAGTTCTCTACGTCTCGACCAACCAGGGCTATCTGCATGCGATCAACGTAACGAGCCCGACCAGTCCCGGCGACACGGCTGGCGGCAATGAAATGTTTGCGTTCATGCCGAATCAGCTGGTTGGCAAGTTGCAGGAACAGCGTGCCGACAACGTAGCCGGTGCGCACATCTACGGACTTGACGGCTCCATGACCACCTGGGCGCTGGACACCGATGGTAACGGCATTATCGACAATGCCAGCGACCGCGCGTATTTGTTCTTTGGCATGCGGCGGGGTGGCGGCAGCTACTTCGCCATGGACGTCACAAATCCCAATGCACCCAAACTCAAGTGGCAAATCAATGCCGGCTCACCGGGCTATGAACTGCTTGGCCAGAGCTGGTCACGCATGTCCCTCGCAACGATCAACGACGGCGGCTCGCCGCGCAAGGTTCTGATCTTCGGCGGTGGCTACGATGCGCCGCGGCAGGATGTGCCGAACACAGCCAGGGACCCACTGGGCGACTATGTCGGCATGGGCATCTATATCGTGGATGCCGAAACCGGGGCGCTCCTGAATTCTATCGGGGCCGACGATCCCGGGACCTCCGGCACGCAGGAGTTTGCCGTGGACGTACCCGGCATGAAATACAGTATGCCGGCAGACGTTCGCGCGGAAGATTCGGACAGTAACGGCTATACCGATCGGCTGTACGCGGTGGATACCGGCGGCCAGATATGGCGTGTCGATTTGATCGAGGGCGCGTCCATCGCGGCCGCCGCATCTGTCAAACCGTACCTGTTTGCGGACTTGAGTGGCTCTGGAGTAGCGGGCAATCGCCGCTTTTTCTATCCACCGAGCGTGGCGTACACAACGCGCAACAACGCAACGGTAACGGCACTCGCTATCGGCTCCGGTTACCGTGCACACCCGCTCAATACCGCGATCGACGACGAATTTTACATCCTGTTCGACACGGAAGTTGGCGTGGGCCCGCCGGCAATCACGCCGCCGGCCCTGACCACTGCCAGTCTCTATGACGGCAGCAGCAACACCATCCAGACAGCCACGGGCGCAACGCTCGCGGCAGAACTCGCTGCTTTGAATGCGGCGGGTGGCTGGCGCATCACGTTGCCAGGCGACCAGAAGGTACTGGTCCGCTCACGGATATTCAGGAACCACGTGTTCTTCAACACGTTTGAGAGTGGTGTTGCGAACCCCTGCGACTTCTCGGGTGGTACGAATCGCTTCTACGGCGTGAAACTGCTTGACGCCACAGGCGTACTCGAGATCGATGTCGACAATGACGGTACGCCGGATGTTGTCGACCGTACCACCGTCGTTGATGATCAGGCGGCTATTCTCAGCGAACCAACCATCGTGACACATGCAGAAACCGGCACCCCGACTACGCCCGATCCTTTCTGCAGCACGGTTTTCGCGGGCTCAACCGCGGTCATGCAAATTTGCGAGGCGCCGGTGCGGGTCAACTGGCAGACCCTGCAGTGATGATGGCCGCGCACTACAGGCTGCGCCGCAGAGCGGCGGGTTTCAGCCTGATGGAACTCATGGTCACCATGGTAATCGTCGCCATCCTGGCGTCGATTGCCATGCCGAGCTTTGTCGAGCAGTTGCGAAAATCGCGGCGCGGCGAGGCGAAATCGGCACTGACGCAGATCGCAGCCCTGGAAGAAAGTTATCGTACGGAAATGAACCGCTACACGTCGGACCTGACGCAATTGGGTTTCCCGGCCGCAGGCTGGAATCAGACAGAAAACGGTTATTACCAGGTCAGTGTTCTGGCACCGACGGCCGGCTGTCCGATTGCCACCTGCTTTCAATTGCAGGCGCAGGTTGTGGCCGGCAGCGCGCAAGAGGACGACGAGTGGACCTACGAACTATGGTCCGACGGCCGCAAACGGCGCATGGGCGACGCGGCGGTCTGGGAGCTGGACTGGAAGAAATAGGCCTTCATGGACCGGCAGTGCCCACGACCGGGCTGCGCATCCGTCTCTTGTGTGAACCAACAGTGTGTGGGCCAACAGTGCTTAGGACCGGACCGCGCAACCGTTCGTACTGAACATTTCGGGCCTTTCGCCTGACTTGCATATTGCAACTCAATCCGCCATGTCAGTGCACGCACGAGCTTGGTGCCGGATAGGTGATTCGAACACCTGACCCCATCATTACGAATGATGTGCTCTACCAACTGAGCTAATCCGGCATATGGCTTGACGTCGGAACCCGGCATTGGCCAGGCAGGCCGCCTGTGGGCGGCGGCGCGCAGTATAGCTGTGCACGACGCATCGGAAAAGCCCGGGGCCGAATTAACCCGGCCAGCGTGCTGCACGCACGGCCCATCTGGCTTTTACCGCGCAGGCCCCTCATCTGCGTTACGGATCCTGATGAGCACCTCGACACCCTGCTCCGTAGTCCCTTCCGGCAGGTTCGGCAAACTTTTAAAGCGCACCTTATCCACGGCAATATCCGACAGTTCGCCGGTATCTACGTTGTAGAAATGATGGTGGCGGTGTGTCGTCGAGTCATAAAATTTTCGTACTGGATCGACCATCACTTCCCTGACGATGCCGCACTCACCGAACAGCTTCAGTGTGTTGTAAACGGTTGCTTTGGATACCCGGCTGCCGGCGGATTTCAGCTTTTCAATTATCTGCTCCGCCGACAGGTGTTGCGGCCTGCCAAGTAAAACGTCTGCGACTTCCAGCCGTTGCGGTGTCGGCAGCACACCGTGTTCCTGCAAAAGTTGACGCATGTCCGAACGGGACATTGGCCGTGCCTCCCCGAAAATTTTAGCAAGTGCGCAGTATAGTCGAACAAAAAGTATTTTTGCACGAAGCAGGTACAAACGGCGCTTAACGGAGTGGAGCAACCGGGTCAAAATGACCAATGGTGACAAGGAGGTCCGCCATGCAAGGTTCAACTACCGCGATGAGCGCTTACTCGCTATTTGAACTGCTCGTGACACTTGCCGTTGCGTCAATCCTGCTGGCCGTCGGCGTGCCGTCGTTCAGTAGTGTCTTTGCCAGCAACCGGCAGCATGCCGAGATCAATGCCCTGTTCCACGCAATACATGTCGCGCGCAAGGAATCCATCATGCGCAAACGTGTCGTGTCGTTGTGCCCCAGCGTAGATGGCAAACAATGCAATCCAGGTCGTGACTGGTCATCGGGCTGGCTCATGTTTGACAACATCGATCGCGACGAACCGCCGATGGTCGATGCCGGCGAGGCGCTGCTGACGGTGCACGAAGTGGACCCGTTGATTCAACTGACCGCGAACCGGCGCGGCTTTACCTTGCGCGCGACGCATCTGCGCGCAACGAACGGCACGTTTGTTGTCTGCGATCGCAATAATCGCTCGGCGCCGCGAGCGTTGGTCGTAAGTTACACCGGTCGGCCGCGGGCAGCGCGTACCAATGCACAGCGGCAGCGCTATGCCTGCGCGGATTAAGTTAAATAGCGAACGCGGAATTAGACCGTTTGTCGGAGCAAATCCACCGCTGGTCGGATATCTGAAAGTAGCCAGAGAGCCCGCCGTATATTGCTTGCATGGAAACACGGCAACTTTCAATCCCGCAGGCTGGATTCACCCTGTACGAATTGCTGATCACAATGGTGATCGTCGGCGTCGTACTGTCTTTCGGCATTGCGAATCTCGGCGACTTCACGCGCAACAGCCGCATGACGGCCACCGCCAATGACCTGCACGCCGCGTTTCATCTGGCGCGTAGCGAATCCTCGCGTGCAAAAGACAATATTACGATCTGTGCCAGCGCCAACTCGATGGACCCCGCGGCGCAATGCGGTGGAACCTGGGACCAGGGTTTCATCGTATTTGAAGACCAGGGCGCCGGCAACCTGCTGGTCGATGGTACGGATGTCATCCTGCGCCGTGTTGGACCCGTTGCAACCGGCGTCACAATGAATTTCGAAAACGACGCGCGTTATTTCAGCTACGGGCCTACCGGGCTCGGCCGCGGCAACGTCGCTGGGCCGGCAGTCTCGCGCGTCATCATGTGCGACCACCGCGGCAATGTTGCGGGTGCGGCCAACGCATCGACAGCCCGGCTATTTGTCGTAACACCGCTGGGACGTGCAGCGATACTTCGTGAAATTGGGCAGATCGCAGCCGCTGACGCGACGATCGGCGCTACTTGCCCGTAAGTCTGGAATACTGACCAAACGACGATGAAATTGATGACAAATGACAACAACAACGCCGCAGGTGCGCCGTTACCGGCGCGGGTGCGAAGCCTGGATCGCAACAGGATGCCGCGCCAACAGGCAGCCCATGTTACGCAACGCGGCTTTTCTCTGATCGAGGTGCTGGTCGCGCTGATCATCATGTCGGTCGGTATGCTGGGCATTGCGAGCTTGTATGTACAAAGCATGCAGGCAGGACGCACGTCATTGTTCCGGCACAATGCTGTTACCCTGGCTGGCGATGTCGCCGACCGTATCCGCGCGAACCCAACGGCGGCGGCAGCTTACGAAGGTGGCGCCGCGAACAACAACTGTATTGCTGCAGGCACCAACTGCAGTGCCCCGCAGATGGCCGAGCAGGATATCCTGATCTGGGAACAGCAGGCGCGCGACACACTGCCAAATGGCGACGTCGTGATCACGATTGATGCCGCGCTCGTTCCACCGACCTACCGCATTGCCATTACCTGGGATGAACCCGGTCAGGCACAAAACTACACAATCACTATTCCGGTACGGGGAACCTAGATGATTCCGCTTATTGAACAACAACGCGGTTTGACCCTCGTCGAGATGATGGTGGCTCTCGCCATCGGCTCCTTTCTCGTGATCGGTGCGGTGCAGATCTATAACCAGAGTCGCCAGGCTTTCGTCATTAACGAATCGATCGCCCGTGTCCAGGAAACCGCACAATTTGCGATCGATACGATCGAATCCGATCTCAGGATGGCCAGCAACTGGGGTCGCACCAGCCGCGGGCTCGCGATCGAAGGTCGTTCGCTGCCGGGTGATCCCAACCCCAAGAATTTCACACTGTCGCCGGCCGCGGCCCAATGTGGCGTGGACTGGGTGCTGGACCTCGCCGTGCCGGTTGACGGAAGTGACAACAGTTTCAATCTTCCCTGCGCCGCGCAGGGCGGAGCACAGGCTGGATCGGACCTGATTACCGTGCGGCGCGCCAGTGTACTGCCATCACCGGTTAATACGCCCGGGCAGCTGAAAATCCAGTCCACTCGGGTGCAGGGCGAACTTTTCGACGATATTACAGTACCTGCCATGTTCGACCCGGCCACGTCCGAGACGCACAATCTACAGGTCAACAGCTACTACGTCGCACAGCCAAGCGCCAACAACCTGGTGCCGAACGTACCTACCCTGCGACGCAAGACGCTGGTCGTCAACGGTGGCGTGTCCTCGATCATCGATCAGGAAATCGCACCGGGCGTGGAAAACCTGCAGGTGCAACTCGGTATCGATGTGGATCAGGACAACACAGTGGATCGTTACGTGAATCCCGGTGACGAGATTTACGATCCGGCAGCAGCCGGCTATGTTCCGGGCGCTCGCGTCATGACGGCGCGAATCTGGCTGGTGGTACGCGGTATCAATATCGAGCTGGGCATCAAGGACGACCGTGACTACGAGCCAGGCAATGTTGACCTCGGTACTTTCAATGACAATTTTCGCAGGCTGCAAGTCTCGAAAACCATCTTATTGCGCAATTCTCGCACCTGAGTGGAAAAGGCATGAGCATGTTCGCATCAAATTCCAGGTACATACATTATCGGCAGCAACATGGCGCCGCGCTCGTTATTGGCCTTATTTTGCTGGTCGTCATTACAGTACTGGCAATCTCCGGCATGAACACGGCCACCACGGAGATCGCGATGGCGCGGAATGACCAGAATTATGAGAATGCGTTTCAGGCCGCTGAATCGGGCCTCGAGAATGCATTAGCCCAGGGAAACTATGACACGCTGGTGCCGCTGGTCTTGCCGCAGTTTGTCTCCGCAACAGGCCACGAGTTTATTGACGCCCGCGTCGAGTATGAGGACGCGACGATGGTGCCGGACAAAGCATTCAGCCTGGGCGATGGCAGCGGCTTTGCCGCCTACCATTTTCTGGCGACATCGCAGGCTGAGTCCCGACGCGACCCGAATAGCGAGACGAACCGCGACGCGAGCGCCGTGCACACGCAAGCGTTTTACAAAGTCGGCCCTGAATCGCCAACATTTTGATAACTCGAAAGATACACCGAGAGTCGCACAAATCTTCTGGAGCACTGGCATGAATTTTCGCAAACTGACACTGACCCTGCTGGCCACGCTGTTTATGCAGCCGCTTTATGCTGACCTGGTCACCCTTATCGAGGCGATCGAGTTATCGCCGTCGAACATCATCTTGCCGGGCTCTCTCAACGGCACGGTCACATTTCTGCCCTGTGTGGATGAATGCGACGAGGACCACCAGCGCGCCCGACTGACGGCCAATACGAAATTTTTCGTCGATGAAAAAGCCGTCAAGTTTGACGTATTTCGCCAGCAGCTAATGCTGAAGCGGCAGAACAAGGACAGCTACGCTCTGGTGAGCGTGGACACTAAACAAAACACGATTACGAGCATCCATATCAACGGATAAGCGCGTGTTGTTGTGACGGATTGAGCGATCAGGTCACGGACAGACTTTTGATGAGGTACGGACACATGTTCAAATCCAAGAAGCACTTCGCCTGGGCACTGGCCGGTGCGTTTTTCGCCATGACTACAGGCTTGCCTGCGGTTGCCGACGACGTTGAGTTGCTGCTATCGACCCCCGAGGCCAGTATCGCCGCAAAGCCCAATGTCCTGTTCATTCTCGATTCTTCGGGCTCGATGACGACGGTTGAAACCAGCCAGGAACCTTACAACGCGAATCACTCCTATTCGGGTCCCTGTAACCTGAACCGCTATTACTGGACGACCAATAAAGGTATCCCGAGCTGCGGCAGCAATTACCAGTTCGACAAGACGGCGTTTGTTTGCAACCAGGGCAAAACGCAGATATCTGCAGCGGGTTCCTACACCGACACGATGGCGATGTACCGCAAGAGCAGCAACAAGTGGAAATGGAATACGCTGCACAAGAATCACACCAGCGACGCCGTGGAATGTAAATCGGATTCCGGCATTCATGGCGCCGGATCCAACCCGGCGGATGAGCCCTATGCGCGCTCGGGCTCGAACAAACCAGCGTACACCGACCAGGAAAAATTCGCAGTGGACTGGGCGACCCAACCTATCTACAGGGTCTATGACAGCAATTACCTGAACTGGTACTACAACCCGCCCGGCACGAGCATGCGCCGCACCGATATCGTCAAGGCGGTTACCAAGAACGTGCTTGGCTCGATCAAGGACGTGAACGTCGGCTTCATGCGTTTTGATGGCAACGACGGCGGCCCGGTCATGCACGCGATCAAGGACCTCGACAGCCATCGCACGCAGGCGAACGCGATCGTCGATGCATTGCCGGCCAGCGGCAATACGCCGCTGGCTGAAACATTGTACGAGGCGGCTTTGTATTACAGCGGGCTGCCGGCCTACTACGGGGACCTGGACAAAACCGATCCTGAGGCGCTGGCTTCATTCGTACCGAGAATTTACCAGCAGCCCGTCGAGTATGCCTGCTCGAAGAATTTCGTCGTTCTGCTCACGGATGGCGAGCCCACGGCTGACAGGGGTACCTGGAGCAAAGCGCCCAATCTGCCAGACTTTTCTTCGGCACTGGGTCGCACAACCTGCAAAGGTGATTCCGATGACGACGGCACGTGCCTGCCGGATATTGCCGAATACATGTCCAAAGCCGATATCAACCCTGGCCTCGCCGGGCGGCAGTCAGTCACCACCTACACAATTGGATTCACGACCAAGCAGGCGCTCCTGAAGGATACCGCCGAGTCGTCCGGTGGCCAGTATTACGAAGCCGACGACGTCACGTCGCTGACTGCTGCGCTGACCGACATCGTCACCAATATTTTTGATCGCGATATTTCGTTCACGGCACCTGCCGTTGCCGTCAATGCATTCAACCGTACTCAGCATCTCAATGATCTGTATGTCTCGGTGTTCCGTGCTGCGGATGAGGTGCACTGGCCGGGCAATATGAAAAAATTCACGATCAAGGAAAGCGAAATTCGGGACGCCAATAACCTTAACGCCGTGGACCCGGACACAGGCTACTTCTCGAACAGCTCGAAAAACTTCTGGTCCACCCTGGCCGCACCGGATGGCGCGGATGTAACCAAGGGCGGCGCTGCCAACGCATTGCCAAATCCCGCCGTGCGCAAAATGTATACGGACAATACACCGGGCAGCCTGACACAGGGTTCCAACGCTCTCTCGACCGCGAACATGGGCTCGTTTACGCCGGCCGATTTCGGCCTGACCGGTGCAGAGGGCGAACCGTCCATGGAGAAGTTAATCAACTGGACGCGCGGCGTCGACGAACAGGACGAAGACAACAACCCGCTCACGACCGTACGCTACGCAATGGGCGACACGCTGCATTCGGAGCCGGCGGCGGTGGTTTACGGCAACAATTACGGCGGTCAGGATATCGTCGTTTTCAATGCGACCAACGACGGCTTCCTGCATGCGATCGATGCCAGCACAGGCGAGGAAATCTGGTCTTTCATCCCGCACCAGTTGCTGGAAAACCTGACCGACCTGTACTTCAACGAGAATGTTGATTACAAGACCTACGGCCTCGACGGCAACATCGTTCCAATCGTCTACGACGCGGACCACAATGGCGTCATCAATCCAGCCACCGACTTTGTCTACCTTGTGTTCGGAATGCGTCGCGGCGGCGACAAGTATTTCATGGTGGATGTCACAGATCGATTTGCACCAAGCCTGAAATGGCAACGGACATTCCCGGAATTCGGCCAGTCCTGGTCCACCCCGTCGGTCGCGAAGATTCGTATTGACAGCAGCGCGCAATCCAGCCCGCAAGATGCCGTACTCGTGATTGGCGGCGGCTACGATACGTCGCACGACTCCCCGGGACATCCGACCGGACCGGACCTCGACGGCGCCGGTATCTACATGCTCGATCTTGAAACCGGTGATGCCATCTGGCGTGTCGGGCGTGACTCGTATGCGGACCTCGTGGCGCCTGGCATGACCCGTTCCATTCCCAGCATGGTACGAGTGATCGACCTCAGTGGCGACGGCTATGCAGACCGCATGTACGCCGCCGACCTTGGCGGACAGATCTGGCGCTTCGATATCAGCAATGGCAAGCGACCAAACCAGCTGGTTGCCGGTGGTGTTATTGCACAACTGGGTGCAGAAGGCCTGAGCAACCCGTCGGCTGCGGAAACGCGCCGCTTCTACACGACTCCCGATGTCGCCATGTTCACGGACAAACGGCAGGACCGTCGCTATCTTGCAATCAGCATTGGTTCCGGATACCGCGCACATCCGCTGGACAACAGCGCCTCGGATCGCTTCTATTCAATTCGTGATCCGTATGTTTTTTCACCTTTGACGCAAACGCAATACAACAACTACACCGTGATCAAGGACAGTGATCTCATCGACGTAGCGGGTAAAGCGCAAACGACTATTCCGGCCAACGGTGATGGCTGGAAGATGAGCTTGTCGAGTACCGAGAAAATACTCTCAACATCCCGTACATTTGACGACTCCGTGTACTTTGTGTCGTTTGAACCGGAGGTCAACTCGGAGGATCCTTGCCAGGCGGGGCTAAGCCTCAACCGACTTTATAAACTCAACGTGGCCAACGGTGATCCGGTCGTGGCAATTGGCGCTGCCGTTCCGTCTGATGGTGCAGAAGCCGATGCGGCACGAGTCACCCGACTCGAACAGGGCGGTATTGCCCCGCAGCCTGTATTCCTGTTCCCGTCGCCCTGGCAGCCGGACTGCCAAGGCGAGGAATGCGCTCCGCCGCCAATCGTCTGTGTCGGCGTCGAATGTAAGGACCCAGGTTTTTCCAATGCACCGGTGCGTACGTTGTGGACTCAGGATGGGATAGATTGATGTACGAACAAATGACAGAGAATAGGATGTACCGCTCGATGCGCGGCGTAACGCTGCTGGAGTTGATGATCGTGGTGGTTGTGATAGGCGTCCTCACCAGCATCGCATACCCGAGTTATCGCGATGCAGCGGCGCGCGCCAAGCGCAATGAGGCACGTGCGGCTTTGCTGCAGATTGCGACCAACCAGGAGCGTTTTTACCTGAACAACAACACCTACAGCGGGAATCTTGCAGATATGGGGGTCAATGCGACCACGGAAACCGGCACATATGCGATTGCGATCGACAACGTCAGCGCGAATAATTTTCGTGCTACCGCGACGTACCTGAAAGCGGACGCCGAAGCCGGCAAGTGTGCGAACTTCACAGTCTGGGGCGATGGTACGCGCAGCTCTGCACCGCTGACAGATTGCTGGTCGCGAACGCGGTAGGGTTTCGCTTGCCAAAAGCCGTAAGGTCAGACTTCCCGATCGGAACTCTTTGCGGCATCGCGACCTGACAGAAAAAGTGACTCGATAATCAGCAGCGCAGCACCGACGGTAATGGCGGCGTCCGCGACATTGAACGACGGGAACGCCCAGTCGCCAAACCAGACCTGTATGAAATCAGTTACATAACCGTGCAGGATGCGGTCAATCAAATTGCCGACCGCGCCGCCCAGCACAAGCGCGAGCCCGGCCGCGAGAATCGCAGGCCCCTGGTAGCGTATACGCCAGACCCAGATACCAATTACAACACTGACCAGGCTTGCCAATGCCACGAAAAACCAGCGTTGCCAGCCACCTGCATCGGCGAGAAAGCTGAATGCCGCCCCGGTATTGCGCTGGTGCGTGAGATTCACGACACTATTCAGTGGCACACGACCATAGAGCTCAATAAATTCAATTATCGCGCGCTTGGTAACCTGATCGGCGACAACAACGATCAGCGCTACGGCCATCCACACAACGAAACGGCTATTTCCGGGATCCGATTTAGGAATCAATTTTTGTTGTCCTTGTCATGCAGATGATCGGCGCAATATCTCGCGGGCATTGTCGGCGTCCTGGTGCATTTGCGCAACCAACGCATCGACATCGTCGTATTTTTTTTGCCGACGTAGTTGTGCAATGAAGTCGACCTGGATATGTTTTCCATAGATGTCGCGCTCGAAGTCGAACAGGTACACTTCGAGCAAGGGTTTCAAACCACCGAAGGTAGGGCGCGAGCCAACACTTGCAACGCCGTCGTGAGGGCCACCTTGCAGGCCGTGAACGCGAGCTGCAAATATGCCGTTCACAGCGCTTTGCCGTCGCCGGAGATCCACATTGGCCGTTGGAAAGCCGAGTTTTCTCCCTAGTCCTGCGCCGCGAACCACTTTGCCCGACATCTGGTAGGGCCTGCCAAGCAGGGCACTGGCGAGCGCCATATCGCCGGCTCGCAAAGCTTCGCGAATAGCAGTGCTGCTGACGCGGAGTCCCGCAATTCGAATACTTTCGACCTGCGCCACTGAGAAGTCGAGCGCCTTGCCGCTCTTACGGAGCATTTCAAGGTTCCCTTCACGACGGCTGGCAAAGCGAAAATCGTCGCCAACGATCATCACTCGTGCGTTGAGTCCGTGGACCAATATCCGGCGAATGAAGTCCGCAGCGGAAATTTCACGCATGCTCGCATTGAATCGGGGACAATAGAATATGTCGATTCCATGATCGGCCAGCGCCTCAAATTTTTCGCGAAAACGCATCAGACGCGCCGGTGGTCGCTCGGCCTGGAAAAATTCTTTCGGTGTCGGCTCGAAACTCATTACGACTGAGCGCAGCGATTGCGAGTGCGCCGTCGCGATCACACGCTGCAACAATTCCTGGTGGCCAAGGTGCACGCCATCAAAAGAGCCAATCGTAACAACGCTGCCCTCTCGCATTTCGTTGCATGGCATATCGCACAAATGTCGAACCAGCTTCATTAACTTTATTAACTCTTCAAGCGCAAATCTGACGGCCGCATGCCAACGAGCAGCAGCGACACAAAATAGACCGTGACGGCTGCGCCTATGTGAGCACCCAGCTGTAGCGCGCGACCGGCGAAACCAGCATCCAGCCAGGATTGTAATGGTTGCTTCAGGTACAGCAGTATCGCAAACATGGCGAGGTTGGCTATCACGATGCGTGCGCAAAGCACAGCCCACCCCTTGCCGTGCCGTAGCACCTGGCTGCGGCGCAAACCGGCATACAGGAGCCCGGCATTCAGAATTGCCGCAATCGAGGTCGCCAGCGCCAGTCCAACGTGGGGCCCCGGGAAGCCTTGTTGCGTCAGGTACCACGCCAGTAACACGCTGAGTACGGCATTCACGATCAGGGCGAGAATGCCTATTCGTACCGGCGTTCTTGTGTCTTCGCGCGCGAAAAATGCGGGTGCCATGATTTTAACGAATGAAAAGCCTACCAGCCCCATCCCATAGGCTTGCAGAGCCATAGCCGTCATTGCCACGGAGTGCGCATCGAAACTGCCACCGTAAAAAAGCGTCGCAACGAGCGGTTCCGCCAGGACGATGAGCCCGATCGCGGCCGGCACCGCTATTAGCAAGGCGAGTTTCATTGACCAGTCAAGTGTCGCGGCAAATTCCGCGTGCAGGTCATTCGACCAAAGTCGCGACAGGTACGGCAAAGTCACGGTTGCGAGCGCAATGCCGAACAGGCCCAGCGGAAATTCCATCAGTCGATCCGAGAAGTACAGGTAGCTGATACTGCCCACGCCTAGCATGGACGCGATGATGCCACTCAAGAGAACATTGATCTGCGCCACCGACGAGCCAAAAATCGCCGGCAGCATCAATCGTACCGCACGACGCACGCCCTCGTGATGTGGTGCCCAACGCGGACGCGGCAGCAGCTTGAGCCTGGCCAGAAACGGCAACTGAAACACCAGCTGCAAAATGCCTGCCGCAAACACGGCATAGGCCAGCGCCATGCCTGGCTGCTCGAGGGTCGGGGCCAGCCAGATTGCGCCCGCGATCAACACAACATTCAAAATGACGGGCGTGAACGCGGGCACGGCGAAGCGCCCATAGGTGTTCAGAATACCCCCGGCAAACGCAGTCAGCGATACGAACAACAGGTACGGAAATGTAAACCGCAGCATCAGGGCCGCAAGATCAAGATCGCCGCCGTCGCCGATAAAACCCGGTGCCACTGCAACGACGATAAGCGGTGCGGCTATGACACCGAGCATTGTTACGATGAACAGGATGACGGCAAATGTGCCTGCAACCGAGTCGATGTACTCGCGCATATCGGCGCTGCTGTGTCGCTCGCGATAACGCGCCATGACAGGGATAAAACCCGCCGAAAAGGCGCCTTCGGCAAAGAAACGTCGCAACATATTCGGTATGCGGTTGGCAACCACGAAGGCGTCAATGACAATGCCGGCACCGAAATAGCGCGCAAACACGACGTCCCGAACGAGCCCTAGTATTCTTGAAACCAGCGTCATTCCGCCGACGACCGAGGTCTTGGCAAACAAACCGCGACCGCTCAAGCGCTCCATGTTCTGCTCGTAGGGGGCCGGCGAACCCTGATCTGGTGGTTTTTGCTGCTTCATGTCGCGCCCGAGTTTAGATTACAAGTGCCATAAAATCAGTGATTTAGGTTTACATGGCAAACTCCCGGGCAAGCCTCCCCCAGCCCATTGACACAGCCTCGTTGGGCCTGAATAATACGCGGCTCTTTGCAACCGGATACGGTAAACACAGTGGCAAACATCAAGTCGGCGCAAAAACGCGCGAGACAAGCAGAAAAGACCCGCAAGCAGAATATGGGGCTACGCTCCAGCATGCGCACGAAGATTAAGGATGTCATCAAGGCCTGCGACGCCGGTGACAAGGACGCCGCTGCGCTGGCGTACAAGAATGCTGTGCCTGTGATCGACAGCATGGTGAACAAAGGCATAGTGAACAAGAATAAAGCGGCGCGTCACAAGAGCCGCCTTAACAAGCGCGTGAAAGCTCTCGCCGCCTGAGCCACGCATCGCGAGGGCCGAACCACCTGGCCCGCATCAGATCTACGGCTCGTAGTCATTATCCAGCGAGTCCTGCTCGCGCTGCAATTCCAGCTCCCGCATGATCGCCTGGCCAAGTCGTTCTGTACCGGCTCCGGTTGCGGCGCTTACCTCAAACACGGGCGCCGTCCACGCGAGATCGGTCACCAGTTTTTCGCGCCGTGACGCCAGTTCATCGGCTGCCAGGAGATCGCTCTTGTTCATGACCAGCCAGCGCGGCATTGCAGCGAGCTCCGCCGAATAATTGCAGAGTTCGGTCGCGATCGTCCGCACTGAGTCTGCCGGGTCGATGCGTTCATCCAGGGGCGCAATATCAACAACATGCAAGAGCAACCGGGTGCGTTGCAGATGTTTGAGAAACTGGATTCCGAGCCCGGCACCGGCCGCGGCTCCTTCGATCAGGCCCGGGATATCGGCCATGACGAAACTTTGCAGGTTGCCAACCCGCACGACGCCAAGATTCGGGTACAGCGTCGTAAACGGGTAGTCCGCGATGCGCGGTCGCGCCTCCGACATTTGCGAGATCAGGGTTGATTTTCCGGCGTTAGGCATTCCCAGCAATCCAACGTCCGCGAGCAACTTGAGCTCGAGGCTCAAATGCCGCCCCTCCCCCTGGCTGCCGCGCGTTATTTTGCGAGGCGCACGGTTAATACTGCTTTTGAATCGAGTATTACCGAGGCCCCCCCTGCCACCCTCTGCAACCATCTGCCGCTGGCCAGCCGTCGTGAGATCGCAGATCAGTTCGCCCGTATCGACGTCCGTGACGACGGTACCGCAGGGAATGCGAACTTCAAGGTCCTCACCGGAGCGACCGGTCATGTTGCGCCCCGCGCCACCCTGACCGCTCCCTGCACGAAACTTGCGCGCCACCCTGAAATCGGCGAGCGTGTTCATCGCCGCGTCCGCGAGCAGATACACGCTGCCCCCGTCGCCGCCGTCGCCGCCATCCGGGCCGCCGCGTTCCCCGTCTTTTTCACGCCTG
>DDIS01000150.1 GCA_002338615.1 Proteobacteria bacterium UBA1844
GCTATGTGTCGCTAAGGACACCCGTTGGCCGGGCGCTGCGTGACAATTGCGGTAAAATTCAGGAAAGATTCCGGAAAGACGTGACAAACGCTCGACCCGCTTACACCAGCGGTACTCGGAGCGTCTCGGTGTGCTGCACTTTTATGCAGAGTCGTCGGCAATGCGAACGTCGCCTCCACCCGGCTGTAAAATGCAGGGCTGATCACGACCAGTGCTTACTGCAGATTCATTCTGAACCGTGCTTCGCGCAGTGAGCCGTTCTGATGCGTCACACGCAGGCGCAATGTCCAAGTCGGAGAGCCGGCGACGGCCTGCGCATCGAATTCGGCAAGTAGCCTGTCGATAACCGGTGCGCTGATCGTCGCACCCGCTGGCTGCCAGTCCGTCGGTGACTCGCCAGCACCAAGTTGAAGTTCTGCGGCACGGAATTGGTCGGCGTTCGCGAGGCCAGATACCTGGATTATCGTGCGACCTTCGCGGCGCACGGCGGTGATGCCGGTGATCCCCGCATCGATGAAGTAAGCAGGGTCGGCCTTTAATGCGGCGGGAGCACTGACCAGGCCAAAGCCCGTAAATTCATCAATCCCCGGTGTCTCGACGTCGGTTGCAGAATGAAGCACCATGCGCCTCAGTTGCGTTGCTGCCAGTTCCGGTCGCAATGACCAGACAAGTGAGACGATGCCGGTTACGAATGGAGCGGCGAATGATGTACCGGTCGCATGGTATAGCAGGCGGTCATCGCCAATGACGTTCCGCCCCGGTACGTAGTCGTCTTCAACGAAATACAGCAAGTCCGTGTATCGCGCGCGCAGCGACAGGATATTGCTGCCAGGTGCCGCAATATCGACCGGGCTGCCCCAATTCGAATAGCGCGCGCGCTTGTCGGCATCGTCCATCGCCGCGACGGTAATTACATTGTCGAGACCGGCCGGCCAAAATGCGGCTGCGTCATTGCCCTGATTGCCCGCTGCCACGACGACCAGAGCTCCCTGGCTGGCGGCATGTTCGACCGCGGCCCTTTCCACTTCCGAGAATTCCGTGCCGCCGAGGCTGATGTTCAAAACCCGAGCACCCTTGCCAACGGCATAGTTAATAGCCGCCGCAATATCGACGCTGTTACCCCGGCCGAGAAAATTCGTTACCTTGATAGGCATGATCCGCGCCCAGGGATTGACGCCGGCGATGCCGATACCATTGTCGGGTGTGGCGCCGACGACTCCGGCGACCAGCGTGCCATGACCGTTGTGATCGCTTACATCATTGTTGTTGCCAACGAAGTTCCAGCCATGCACATCGTCAACGAATCCGTTACGGTCATCATCGATGCCATTGCCTGGCAGCTCAGCCGGATTCTTCCAGAGCCGGCCTGCGAGGTCGGGGTGTCCGGTATCGAGGCCACTGTCGATGACGGCAACAATCGTCGGCACTGCCCTGACAACAACATCCTGCCACTCTGAAATCGCCTCGTAGGCCAGCACCTGGTGAGTACCCCATTGGTCGGCAAGCCCTGCCGCAATATTGCCGGCGCTGGTAAAAAATGGATCGTCGGGCAGGCCGGAGGAAACCGATTGCGACGTCCGCAGGACTCCTTGCTTTGTCCCCGGGCTTGCATCGGTCGCCGTGTCCCCGATACCTGAGCAGGTCTTGTCGCCGCAACCCTGCAAGAAGTGTTCGAGCCAGCTGCTATGGCAGGTGTCGGGGAGCGCTTTTGCATCTCCGGCCCGTGCCGCGTCACGCGTGTCATCATTTTCGAGACATTGCCTCGGCGCGATATCGTTTGCCCGGTATGCGGCCAGCGCTACTGCGCCATTGCTACGCTGGCAAGCGCGACGATTGCAGTCTTTAAGGTCAGCAACCAGCTTTTCGAGGTCGGCGAGGAATTCGAGAAACCGGTAGCGCCTGGCGAGGCGCTCGGAATCATCCAAATCAGAGAATTTACTTAGTGAGCTGACGAATTCCTGCGTCAACCAGCTGCTGTATTGGCTCAAGATCCAGTCATTGATTTCCTTCGCACGGTCACGGCAAGCCAGGCAGCTGGTGGCCACGAATAGCCGGTTTTGCCGGATCAGGAAGTCGGCAGTGTCAAAACCAATAATATCGGGCGCCAGGTCGTCGACATCCGGAAGGAAGTCTGGCCGCTTGTCACACATCGTGGACTGACAGTGGATCAGAATCGTCTCCGCCTCATAAATTCGCTCTTGGAGCGCGTCCAGGCGTGCCCCGACTTTCCGCCACTGACGTAAAAGGCGCTCAAGGTCTTGAGCAATTTCTTCACGTTGCGCGGCCTCATGCTTCATATGCAAGCTAGCTCTCGTGCGCACCATTTTGTCACTGGCATCTGCAAAACGGCCGTCTTCCGCGTTCAGCGCATCAAGTTGCGTCAGCAGAAACCGGTAATGATCGAGGTGCTTGCGACAGGCCGGGCAAATGTCTGCAAACTGGAAAACGTTATGGCGTTGAGGCACATCCACGGTTGCGGCCGCGCCCGGTGCGGCGCCCTCCGGCGCTACATCGTCCTCCGGCACAACCGGGCTCGCGGCCGGCAGGGAGCAACGTGCGACGCAATCCTGAAGCATTGCGTTGGCGTTATCGAGCCTGGCCCTAAGATCCGCCCAGGCCGCGAGCGACTGGCCGTTTAGCCCGGCATCAATCATGCCTTGCACGAGCTCGTTCATGTCACGTGCAATTTCGTTGCGGCGCTCGGTAAGCTCCGAGCATGTCGGGCAGACCTGGGATGCAATTCGTACATAAGGCGGTAGCGCCGCTTCGGCGTCGTCCGCTAAAGGCTCTGGCTGTATGCTTGGCGCGGGCTGGGCGTTGAGCAAGGTGCAGCGTGATTCACAAGCACGGATGTTTTGCTTTAACAGCTCCAACTGGCGCAGCAGCTCGGCTCGTCTTGCTCGTTTTGCGTTCAAAGCCTGTACGTCTCGCAGGGCGATGGCCACCAGGTCACCGTAGTGGTTCAGTAGTTGCTGGTATCTGGTTTTCCAGGTGTCGTTCTTAGCCAGACGTTCGTGCGCACGAATCTCCCGCAGCGCAAAGCGAATCGCGTACGAGGCAATTTTCACATTGCGCTCTGCTTTGGCCACATCGCGAGCCTGTGCGTTTGTCAATATCGCCAGGTCGTTATGTTCGGCAACCAGCGGCTCGCAGGCGCCGCAGCCGGTCGTGATCGGGCGCACCAGCGGCGGGATGTTGAGTGGCGGCCAAGGTAATTGATCCGGGTAACGATCCTTGTCGTCGATGTTGGTGAGATCATCCGGATCGGGCCCGAGTTCGTCCGCGTTCTCGTGGGCGTCGCTGCGTGAGGTGTCGATGCCAAGATCATCATTCCAGTCCGGCGCGTCGGAAGGGTCGGGCTGGCCCTCGTTCCATGCGTCCCATTCCTCCTGCGTGGAGGCTCGGCAGCACTCGCAGGGGGTTTCCTCGAGCAGGATGTAGAACGCTTTGACATAGCCGTCGCGCATACCCTGCCGGGCCCCGTATTCCTCGTCTGCGCTCCACGCGGTACCACGGTGCCGAATATTGCGCAGGCCGTTAGCCCGAACGCCTGCGTCCGGGGCATAGACGATGTAAATGAACGGCAGTATCGGGTGTTCGGCATTACCACCGAGACAAACAGGGCAATCGCCAAGCTGGTCGTACAGGTACATGAGCCGTTCCGGCACACCCTGGGAGCGTGCATAGCGCTTCAGGTCTGCCTTGACCCTGGCACCATAGGCCTTGTCTTCACGAACATAGTCATCGCAGACTTCGCCGGCTGCGCAGACCGGCTCGGGCCCGCCACCGCCAAGCAGCAACAGGAAGCAAGCGAACAGGCTTTGATACAGCGTCTTCAACAGCGCTACTCGAAAGCGAGCTTCAACTTACTACGGCTGCCGTCGCGAACCGAGGCGCAGGCCGACGCTCACGTAAGCCGTCAGCGCCCACATTTTGTTGTCGTCGAATGCGTTGAGTTTCGAGATCTGCTCGTACATCACGCCCGCGCGTAAATCAGGCATCCTGCTGTTTCTCGGTGCCCATTCGAGACCAGCGCCGTAGATGACGCCGTTGTCGTCCAGCGTGTCCTCGCCTGAAAAAGAGTCAACGTCCGACCCATCGACACGAATTGTCGACATGAATGACAGGTCGCTTTCGACAGAGACGCTGCCGAGCGCCAGCCTGTAGCCGAATTGACTGGTCGGGCTGAACCAGCGCGAGTAGCCGATACGAAACGACTGAATATTCGTTTCGGCCTTGCCAACGGATTCAGCGTCTATCATTGATGCGCTCATCGGAACATTGCCGTCTGCGCCCGCGCTCATTTTCATGTCGCTGACAAATTTGGCGTCGTAGTCAAGCCAGAGACGGCTTTCATCGGCAAATTGCCAACCGAATCCCAGTGACAGCCCGCTCGCAAACGCGTTGTCGTCGGCATCGGCGAAAGAAGTGATGCCGGTGACCCCCAGTGTCGATAGCAAGTCCGATGCGTCGGCTGAACTCTGGTTTGCGATGTCCTCCAGGAAGCCGCTGTTGACCAGCCCGCCGGCGATGGTCCCGACGATTATCCAGGCGCTGTTGTCGGTGGCGCTACCGAACCCGGTAACGCCCGGACTCGCAGGTAAAACGGCGACACTCGCGGCACCGATCACGAACGGCAGGGCTGTTATGCGCAGCTCATAGGACTTCTTCTCCCCATCTATCTCGGCGTGCAACACAGCCGACTTGCCTTCGCTGCCATCAGGCAGGACGAACACCGCTTTTCTGCTGTCTTCTTCGTCCTTTATCTCGGCCTCATGGACCGTATCGTCACCGTCGATGACCAGCGTCACGCTGCGCACATCCTGCGCGTCCGGAAACTCCACGGACTGATTGACGACGGCCAGCGCCGGCAGTGAGAAGAGCGACAGGCTAATCGATACGAGCAACGCCAACCGTCGAGAACAAGTTTGAAAATTCATCGCGTTCAACTCCTTTGCAATAGGGCAGCGCTGCCATTCAGCGAACCCTGCGGGATCGGGCGCGGAGGGAGATACACTGCGTCAGCGCGGACCTTACCTGCCCCGGAAATCCGGTCCCTGCTTATCAATGCGAGAAAATGTTGCGGATTGTGCCAACCAGCAAAAAATGCTTGCGCGGCTGACCAGGGCGATTCCGGCGCCCGCTGCCGCCGCCCGGGGATTTGCATGCACAGCGGCCTTGTCCGTACATTGCCGGACATGAATCGGCAATTTGCGCTTGTCGAGCCGGCAGAGCCAAAGAGATGAACGAATCAACCACCGATTGGGACGCGGTTTGGGAGCTATTTCACGAGGCGATCGCACTCGACGAAAAGAAGCGTCCTGTGTTTCTCGACCGCGCCTGCGCGGGGAACACTGAACGACGTACCCGGCTCGAGAAACTCCTTGCCGCGTACGCCCTGGTTGATGAATCGGCTCTGCCACGCCTCAAGTCCCTGTTCGACGGCGACGACCTGACCTCGTTCGCCGATGGCCCGGAGCCGGGCGATCTGCTTGGGCCGTACACGATCGGGGAGCGCGTTGGCGCCGGCGGCATGGGCACCGTCTATCGCGCTCACCAAGACGAACCCGTCCGGCGCACAGTCGCACTGAAACTCCTGCGCTTCGGCCTGGCCTCGCGCGATATCGTCGCGCGGTTCAATGCCGAACGGCAGGCGCTCGCAATGATGAGCCACTCGAATATCGCGAAGATTTTTGACGCGGGTGTGAGCCCGAACGGGCAACCGTACTTCGTCATGGAGTACGTGTCAGGGCTGCCGATTACGGAGTATTGCGACGAGAACAGGCTTGATATCGACGCACGTCTCCGCTTGTTTCTCGCAGTATGCGACGGCGTTCTTCATGCGCACCAGAAAGGCATCATCCACAGGGACATAAAACCGACAAACGTGCTTGTCGCGGAAGAAAACGGTACGCCCGTGCCAAAGATCATCGACTTTGGTATCGCCAAGGCGACGGAGGCGCAGCTGGGAGAGGGCACCCTGTACACGCGCGTCGGTACGCTCATAGGCACGCCTGGCTACATGAGCCCGGAGCAGGCGGGCGTCGTGCAGCTCGATGTCGATATCCGGGCAGACGTTTATTCGCTCGGCGCGCTCTTGTACGAATTGCTGGTCGGCATGCTGCCGTTCGAGGCAACGACGTCGGCGCACGGCTTGCTGGAAATCCAGGAGGCGATTCGCGACGAAGAACCACAGCGACCCAGTCATCGCCTGTCCGGTGTTTCTGCAGAGATCCGATCGCAGATCAGCGGCAACCGGGCGTTGCGATTCCCGGCACTGGAACGCCGCTTGCACAGTGATATTGAATGGATCCTGCTCAAAGCCATAGACAAGAACCGGGAACGACGTTACCCGTCAGTTTCCGAGTTTGCCGCTGAGATTTGCCGCTACCTCGACGGTATGCCGGTACTCGCGCGTGCACCGACCCGCCGTTACCGCACGGCAAAGTTCATTCGCCGGCATACCCTGGGTGTTGCGATCACTGCGGGGATTGCAACTTTGCTGCTGGTCGTCGCCGGCGCCATGACACTGCAGTCAATCCGCTTGCAGAGAGCACTCGATGAAACGACGCTGGAACGCAATCGCGCGGAACAGGTGTCCGCCTTCATGGTTGAGTTGTTCGAAGCGGCAAACCCTGAGGCATCGGGTCGCAGCGACGTAAGCGCTGCGGAAATACTCGAGCAGGGCGCCGAGCGTTTGCGCGAAGAACTGGGGGATCAACCCGGGCTGCGCGCGCGCTTGCTGACCACCGTCGCCGAGACTTATCGTGTACTTGGCGGGGATGACAATGCGGCGCGCGCGATTGCTCTGGTTGAAGAAGCGCTTGTCGATCTCGAAACGTCGGAAGCGCCGGCCGCGCAACGGGCCGCAGCGTTCGGCACGATGGGCGCGGCTTACCATGACATCGGCGAATTCGACAATGCGCAGTCTTACTACCTGCGTGCACTGTCGCTGGCAGAGGCAGACCAGGAGTCGGCACTCAGGGCTGACATACTGGGCAATCTTGGCGTACTGGCATCCGATCGCGGCAAGCTGCCTGAAGCCGAGCGTTACCTGCGTGAGGCGATCGAGGTGCAAAAGACTCTGTCTGGAGAACGAGCGCCACTCGTTGCGCGGCTAAAGCAACGACTGGCGTTTCTGTTACACCAGCAAGGCAAAAGCGAGGAAGCGCAGCTCGAGATAGGGCAGACACTCGATATCATCAGGGAACATCACGGTCCCAAACACCCGTCCGTCGCCACTGCACTCAACTATGCGGCCATCATCAAGGGCAAAGCCGGGGACCCCGTCGGCGCGCAACGGTCGCTTACAGAAGCGGCAGAGATTTACCGTGAGACGCATGGCAGGGATCATCCCCACGTCGCCTCTACGCTCAGCAACCTGGCAATGCAATACAACCGGACCGGCGATTTCGACATGGCAGTCGATGCACTCACTGAGGCCCTGCGTATTGGAATTGCGAGCTATGGCGAAGATCATCCGACGGTCAACAGCTACCGTGTTAACCTCGGTTCCAGCCTGCAGAACATGGGACGCCTGTGGGAAGCAGAACCGTTGTTGCGTGAGGGACTGCGCTACGATCGGGAGTCGCTGCAACCCGGAAGTCCTTTCCTGCTGGCCACCCTCGATCGCCTTGGCGCCACGCTCGACCGGCTGGGTCAACACAAGCAGGCCGAACGCTATTTGCGCGAGGCGGCAACAATGCGGCGGGAACACCTGGGCAGCGACAATGCCGCTACGCATATTGCCATGTTCAACCTGGCTCGCAGCCGGCTGGCCGCCGGCGCTGTCGATGAGGCGGAATCCCTCGCAAGCGAGTCCATCGTGATGCAGCGTTCGCTCGCGGATAACGCCGCCGCGCGTGCTTACGGTCTCGCTGTTCTCGGCGGCATACGATACGCCCAGGGTCGGCTCGATGAAGCTCGCGAGCTCTTGCGCGAGGCGCTCAACCTGTTTGGGCCGGCAACGGAAAAAACCGTACTTCTAATTGCGTGGGCCGACCAGCAACTGGCTGAGGTTGAGCTTGAATCGGGTCACCCTGACGCTGCAGAAGACGCTTTTGCTGCGGCCGAGTCGACATTGCTCGCGCGAGTACCCGAGGGCTACCCGGATGTCATCGAGGTACGAGTCGCGCGACGTTTGTTGGCTTGCGAAACGGCAGACGGCGGTCGCGCGATCGAAGACATTCGCGCCGCGCGCCCGCTGTTGGCGCAGGCCATCGGTGCGGATAATACGGCGTTGCAGCAGATCGACCGTGCGCTCTTGCAATGTCAACTTGCCAGGGACACAAACTAATGGCTCGTTGCAGAACTCCGACGCGCAACAAACGCGCGTTTGGTTCCGGATTCACTCCCGGCAGCGGGCATGGCCATCGTCAATCTGCAGTCGCAGCCAGGTAAGGGCCGCCGTCCAGTGCCGGTTGACCGTGCGCACAGAAATGCCCAGTGCATCGGCGGTCTCGGCAATACTGAAACCTGCGAAATAACGCAGCTTGAATACGTCCGCCATATTGGCGTCGCGATCGTGCAGTTTGTCGAGCACTTCGTCCCACTCGATAAGCTGAGTGTAGTCCTGCCCGGCTGGTAGCTCGACATTCTCAAAATCGTCCCGCTGCATATCACCACCATGGCGAATGGCCGCTTTGCGACGGGCGCGATCGACGAGTATACGGCGCATGGCTTCTGCCGCCGCAGCAAAAAAGTGACGCCGGTTGGACCATTGGAGATTGTCGCCGACGACCCGCAAGTAGGCTTCATGTACCAAAGCCGTTGGCTGCAGAGTGTGGCCTGGCCGCTCATTGCGCATCCGCGCATAAGCCAGCTTTCTGAGCTCGTCGTAGACCAGCGGCAGCAACTCGTCAGACGCGCCGGCTTCACCTCGTCCGGCCGCATCGACGAGCCGGGTAATATTATTGCGAGGAACCACGCCGATATTGTTTCGATTCCCTGTCACACAAGCAAGCTATGCGGAAAATCCGCGATACTTCATCGGCTCTCCTGTCGAGCGCGCAACCTGACTCAAGGCGCGGAGTAGAACGCAACGCAGGCCTGATACAGCCACCACACGTCCACCTTGGACGACAATTCGAACGTGTTGTGCAAGGACAAGACCGGAGCGCCTACGTCAATCACGTTCATGTTACGGCGCGACAGTTCGCCGCCGAGCGTGCCGCCGCCGGCGCGGCCCACCTTGTAGGTTACCGTCTGCCAGGGGATGTCGGCGCCGTCCAGAATACCCCGGATCCAGGCGGAATACTCGGTGGCCGC
The DNA here is from genome assembly GCA_002338615.1 of Proteobacteria bacterium UBA1844. GTDB lineage: Bacteria > Pseudomonadota > Gammaproteobacteria > Steroidobacterales > Woeseiaceae > UBA1847. The sequence goes on from DDIS01000150.1 coordinate 9,268, forward strand.
GTTGTTACCGCTGCCGTATACCTTGATGTTCACGCCATAACCGACGCGCGGCGCGTTCGTCACCTCCCACGCCGATGGCCACGTGGGGTTGACGGCGTCATTGACATCGATGGCAAGGACCTGCGTCGTGGTCAGCGCGCGTCGCAGATGTGGCTCGCGATATTCGTCGCCGATCTGTGCGTACAGGAGTTCACCGATCACGTTTGAAAGGAAGTCCGAGCCGGCGCCAGTATTGTTGTTGTTGCCGGTCTCTTCGTTGTCCGCGAGAAAGACCATTGTTGTACGCGCGGGATCGGTTAGCTCGAGAATTGCACGCAGCGCTGTATACGCGCCCAGGCGATCGTCCTGTCCGTACATGGCCATCATCGTGCGGTCGAAGCCAACATCTCGCGGCGCACCCGCCGGCACGAGGGCGAGTTCCGCGGAGACGAGATCCTCGATTCCCACGTCGTACGTCTCTCGCAAATACTCCGTCACCTGCGCCTCGACACCCTCTTCCGCACTCTTGGGCAGCGAGCCGGCAATCGGGTCAAGTTCCTCGGCCAGGAGCGCTTCGCGGTAGGTGCGTTCCTGCAGATCGATGTCGACGTGAGGTGAAAGGCCCGCAATCATGAACACCGGGTCGTCTTCGTCGAGGCCCACCGAAATATCAATCGATGTCCCGTTTGTGCGGCTGATGCGTCCTACTAGCGCGAGGGGTGTGTTGGTCCACTCGTAATTGAGGATGGAGCCATGGAAGGCTGTTTGCAGCAGAGCGAACTCGCCAGACTCGTACAGCGGTCGCGCTTTCAATTCGAGGCGGGGCGAATCGACATGCGCGGCCGCGATGCGCACACCGTCCACGACAGGCTGCTCGCCAATCACGAATATCGCGATCGAACGATCGCGATTGTTTACGTACCAACGTGAACCGGGTTTGATGCGCTCACCGGGTTTCCATGGGCGGAATCCGGCGTCGCGTGCCAGCAGTTCGGCTTCATGCACGGCTGTGAGTTCGGTTCGCGCTTTAGCCATGAAGCGCATGTAATCGCCGGCGAGGTCGAAGACCCGCGCGCGCGCGGCTTCATCCAGCTGCAGCCAGGACGATTTGCAATGTTCGGCTGCGCAGGGTTTCTCAACCTCTGCACGTGCGAGCACAGGTATAGTTAAGAGTGCAAGTGTTATCGCCGCGGCACTGCATGCCACGCCGGATGAGTTTATTTTCTTCATTTTTTTGTGAGCCCTACGGTTTTTGTCTAGCATAAATCTGCGAGCGAAACTTCGCCGAGTATATCGAACAGTTCGTCAGCACCTTTGAATCATGTCGTGATTGCGATGATGGCCGTCAGAATCGCGTGAGTACGCACTCCGATTGCTGATGGTAGGATCTTCGTGATGCATTTTTTAGCGGGGGCAACGGTGCCAGCACACTCGTTGTGGGTGGTCATTTCGTGTTGGCCTCTGATACTTTGGTAGTGCCGCGAAGCTGTCGCGAGAAATTCCTGATGAAAAAGCCGAGCCGTAAGCGGCAGCAATCAATTTGAACCAGCGCTGCGCTGCATGCATTGCCGGGTCGTTGTTGCTCCAGGCAGGCTACTCGGGATTGTCAGCTCCCGAACCATGGTCGTGCGCGAGGCACGATGGAGCAAACCATGAGCGATGAAGCTGCGAAGAGTGTGACGTCGGCATCGAGCCTGGTGCGTGGCATCGGGCGCTGGGATCTCACTGCCATTCTCGTCAATAGCGTTATCGGCGCCGGTATTCTAGGTTTGCCGGCGATCGCTTTCGGCCTGGTCGGAAGCTACAGTCTCGGCGCCTGGGCGCTCTGTTCAATCATCGTCGGGCTCATCGCACTGTGTTTTGCCGAAGTCGGTAGCCGCTTCTCGACAACCGGCGGGCCATACCTTTATACCTATGCCGCGTTCGGACCGGCCACCGGCTTCATCGTGGGGTGGTTGTCCTGGGTTTCGCGCCTCTTCTCGCTGGCGGCAATCGGCAACCTGGCCGTCAACTATGCGGGCGCGTTTTCTCCCGCGCTGACCCGGGGTGCACCCCGGGTGGTCGTCATGACCGCGACGTTCGCGGTACTTGTCGCGATCCTGCTGACCGGCGTACGACGATCCGCACTCGTCAACAATATTCTGACCGCGTGCAAGCTGCTCGTGCTATTCGGCTTCGTGCTGCTGGGGCTCTTCTTCATCGATCCGACGCAAATCAGGGTGCCGCCTCCCCCTGCTCTCGATGACTGGCAAACTGTGCTGCTCCTTATGACGTTTGCTTTTATCGGTTTCGAATCTGCCACGATCAATGCTGGCGAGATGCGCAACCCCGGCCGCGACGTGCCGTTTGCACTCGGTGCGGGGCTTGCGGCCATAGCGCTGCTTTACCTTCTGATCCAGTTTGTCTGTATAGCGACGATGCCGGCTCTGGCCAGTTCGGAACGTCCGGTAGTAGATGCCATGTTCATCATGCTGGGCCCCGTCGGTGCCGGGGTGATCAATGCAGGTGCACTGATCATGATGCTCGGCACTCTGTTCGCAGTATTGCTGACGGGCTCGCGTCTGCCGTTTGCACTTGCAGAGCAACAGCAGCTTCCGGCGTTCCTTTGTTCGGTCGATAAACGTTACAAGGTGCCTCGCGCCGCCATTCTGATTACCGCCGTCCTGGCATGGCTGCTGATGCTGTACACATCGTTTATCGGGGCGCTGACGGCCACGGCGCTTACGCGACTGATCGGTTACGTCACCACTTGTGCAGCGCTCATCGCGTTGCGAGCGCGCAAGCGAGCCGCCGTCGGGCACGCGAACGATGAGCCCGCGAACATCGGACGCGCAAGCTTCAAGGTGCCGGGCGGTCCCGTCGTTGCGGTACTGGCTATTCTGGCCTGCCTGTGGCTCATGTCCGGCGCCTCCACTGAAGAGTTGAGCAGCCTGCTGGTAACCACAGCCATCGGCGCGATTCTGGGAGGGATCTACGCTCTTGCGCGACGCCGTAAGCGGCGGCCGTGATCATGTCGCGACTGCGATGATTACTGTCGGAGTTACGTAAGTATGCACCCTGCTACCTGATGCTAGGATCCTGGTGAGATCTTCATCAGCGCTTTTGTTCGGTGCGAGTGCAGTGCAAAGAACCGGAACCTGATGTCGTTCAAACGTGATTTGAGCGCATCGCGGTACTTAAAGACTGTGAGATCGTCGTTTATGCGTCCGGTGTCGCCGACTGGCTCACTGCGCGAAACAGGTGGAAATTAAAACACATGGCCCAGCGATCGGCCGGGGTGAGGGGAATCATGCTTACTATTTGTAAAAGTTTGTTCGGTGTGGCCGCGGTGGCCATACTGGCCA
>DDIS01000152.1:0-7603 GCA_002338615.1 Proteobacteria bacterium UBA1844
GAGCGCCGTCCCGGCGCGATTAGCCAATATGTCATTTCGCGGCAAGATGCCGCTCCTACGCGCAATCCAGATACCGAGCGCCTATGAACCAAGACCGATGTGGCTGTGGCGTACAGAGTAAGCGGCATAAACGAGCAGCCCGAAACCCATCCAGATTAGAAAATAAATCCAGGTAATTGCCGGCAGATTCACCATGAGGTACAGGCAAAAGAATACGCCGAGTAATGGCACCAAGGGACTCCATGGCACCTGGAACGGCCGCTTCAGGTTTGGCTGGCTCCGGCGCAATACAATGACACCGACACACACAATGACAAACGCGAACAGTGTGCCGATGTTGACGAGATGCGCGATCGCACCGATCGGCGTAAAGCCGGCAGCACAGGCAGCAACTACGCCGATGAAAAGTATAACGATGCGCGGCGTGTGCGTACGTGCATTGACCGCTGCAAATCGCTCTGGCAGCAGTCCGTCCCTCGACATGGCGAACAGCACCCGCGAGAGTCCGTAGTACATCACCAGCATGACTGACGTGAGCCCGGCGATCGCGCCAGCAGCCACCAGCGCGGCACCCCAGCGGAAACCGAGGTTGAGTAGCGCTTCGGAGACGGGCGACGGGGTATTCAACGTGAAGTACGGCGCAATACCAGTAAGAAGCCCCGCAACCAACATATAAATTACGGTACAAACGGCGAGCGAGCCGATAATACCGATCGGCATATTGCGTTGTGGATTGCGCGTTTCCTCCGCGGCGGTCGATACGGCGTCGAAGCCGATGTAGGCAAAAAATATCAGTGCTGCACCATTGACGACGCCTTGCCAGCCAAACGGCAGAAATGGCGACCAGTTGTCCGGCTTGACATTGCCAGCCGCAATGACGATGAAGATCGCAATTGCAGCCAGCTTGACAAACACGATGGCCGCATTGAAGCGCGCACTGTTGCGCACGCCGAAACTGAGCAGCAGCCCGAGCAGCGCGATAATGAGCATTGCCGGCAGATTGACTACGCCACCGTTACCTGCGCCCGGCGCCGACAGTATTGCTGCCGGCAATTCGATGCCGGCGGCAGTCAACGCGTTGTTGAAATAGCCCGACCAGCCTACCGCCACGGCAGAGACGGCCATGCCGTACTCGAGGATCAGCGCCCAGCCAATGATCCATGCGACGATCTCGCCGAGCGCCGCGTAGGCATAGCCGTATGCACTGCCACAGCCCCCCACCGTCGCGGCGAGTTCCGCATAACAGAGCCCCGCAAACGCGCAAGCGCAGCTCGCAAGAACGAACGACAAAACCAGAGCCGGCCCCGCCTGGGTCGCAGCCGCGACACCCGTGAGCACGAATACGCCGGCGCCAACAATTGCACCGATGCCGAGCAGTACAAGGTCGCCAGCGCCCAGGGTACGCAACAGCCCCGTCTCTCCATGAACATCAGCGCCGATCGTCTTGGTGCGAAACAAATTCATTGAAAGTCCCCATATGGCGATATGCCGATAAGGGATGATACACGGTACGCGCTTTGGCCCCGAATCCAGGGCTAAACTGATCAGCTATTGTCGGACCAGCCCCGTCCAGGCATCAGCATTTCAACAGCAGGGCGAACCCGGCACGGGACACTAGCTCGCGCGTGCCAGCACGATTTTTACGTCGGCACCCTCTGTGAGATTTTCCGCACCGCGCACCGCAACCTTGTCACCGGCCTCCAGTTGCCCGGTTACGGCGATTAGCTCACCCGAGGAATCACCGATTGCGACCCTGACTTGCTCAGCCTTGTTTTCGGCATTAATGCGAAATACGAATGAGCCATTCGTCCGCAGAACAAGCGCATCGCGCGGGACAGTAAGGGACAGAGCTTTCGTCCGAATTGGTATCGCAACGCTTACGAGCTGGCCGACCGTCCAATCGTTGCTGGCGTGCACAGGCAGGTCGATCCGCGCCTCGAATGTTTGCGAACGCACATCACCTGTGGGTACCAGCGCGCGTATGATCCCGGCGTGCTGTGATTCAAGCGCGAATACATCGAGGGCCTGGCCGACCGTGGTGCGCGGCAAATGCTTGAGTGGCACAAAGGCGCGGACTTCGAGCGACAGTAAATCAGTCATCTGGCCCAGCACCTCGCCGCGGGCGACTTCTTCGCCCGCGCGTCGTTCACGGCTGATAACGACGCCGGTGAACGGTGCCAGGATCTCGGTGCGCCGTATTTGCTCGTCGATCTGGCGAATCCGGACGCGGATAATATCCGCATCGCTCGCGGCAAGGTCGCGATTGGCCTCTGTTTGCTCGAGCTCGAATTCCGACACCAGCTTCTCGTTTTGTAATTCGCGCTGGCGGCGCAACTGGCTATTCAGCTGCCTGGTATTAATCTCGGCCCTCGCCAGCAGTGCTTCCTGTTCGTCGCGCTGCAAGACCAGCGATCGTTTGTCGACGCGTGCAATCGCCTGGCCTTGCTCGACCAGGGTGCCGGGTTCCGCAACCATTTCCAGCTGGCCTGCGACGCCGGCCGTTATCTGTACTTCGTTGCGGCTGTAAATGGTGCCGGGAACGGCAACGGTCGGCGCAAGTTCCGTACGTGAGACTTCGGCGACCTGCACGACGGCAGGTGACTGCTGCGCGTGTGCGCTTGCCGAGGCGAGTGCCGCCGCACCGAGAAATATCGATCCCAGGAATGCCCGCAGGAGCGCCGTCCCCGGCGCGATCGGATCGTCATCGCGGCTGGAAGCCGCTGCCACGGGCATTTTTGAAATCGCTTCTGGCGACAGCAGTCCGGCAACGTTTGTCGAGCGGGTCTTGAAGAAGGAATTGTTATGCATCAGCGGGGACTCCGGGTATGGATTTCGTGAGTAGCTGTCGCCCCCGCGTGAGGAGTTCCAGTGGTGGCAGACGCAGAATGCTCGGTATCAGGACCAACGTGAACATCGCACTGACCAGCATGCCGCCGACAATTACCGCCGCAAGGCCACGGTAGATTTCGGAACCGACACCCGGAATGATGACCAGTGGCAGCATGCCGAAAATGCTCGTGAGTGTGCTCAGGTAGATTGGTCGGGCGCGCATGCGCACGGCTTTCGCTACGGATTCACTGCGATCCAGGCCTTTTGCCATGCCGGTTCGGGTTTGCATCACGAGCAAAATAGCGTTGTTGACTACGAGGCCCAACAGGATCAGGAAGCCGATCATGGTTAACAGGTCCATTGCCTGGATTGTGAACAGGTTGAGAACGCGCAGGGCAATCACACCGCCAGCAATGGCGAGCGGCATCGATAACATGACGATCAGCGCATCGCGCAGCGAACGGAACATGGCCGCGAGAATCAGGAACAACACCACTGCGGCGGTCAGCAAATTGACCGACATTTTTGCGAAGGCCTGCTCGAGCCTGTCGGCAGTGCCGCGGTACTGGAGGCTCATGTCATCCGTCAGCAACGGCTGCAATTGCGGCCCCACAACTTCACGAAGGGTTTCCAGGGCCTCCTGCACCGTCATATCCGGCGGCGGCGTGACACTCAGCGTCAGGGTTCGCTGACCGTCAACGCGCAGCAATTGTGTCGGGCCGACCGTGCGCCGAATTTCCGTCAACTCGCCGAGCGTCTGCAACCCCGCAAGCGGGGTGGCGATGGGTATCGCCGCGAGCTCCTCGGGCGAATTCCAGGTCGGCCCCTGGAGGATAATGTCCATACGATCATTGCCGTCGAAGTACTCACCAACGAAAGTGCCGCTCGTCATCGCACGTACGATGGTGGCGACGGAAGCGCGGTCGAGGCCGGCCGCGGTGATACGCCGGTCTATCGGTACCAGCTGCAACTCGGGCTCTGCAATATTCAGGCTGGGTATCGGGCGCACCGTCGCACCCGGCACAGCCGCGTTGATTATCGGCATTGCCTTGACCGCGACCTCGGAGAGCATATTGATGTCCGGCCCCTGCAGGTCGACGTTGATCGCACGGCCACCGTCAAAACCAAAATTCAGAAGTGATGATCGTTGTACAAATGCCTGTGTGTCGGGCAGGTCAATCAGCACTTCATCGCGTACGATATTTATCATCTCTTCGATCTGCTCAGGATCCTGCGGATAGATAAACAAGGCATTGAACGCGCCGAATGCCGAGAGATTGTAGCCGCGAATATGGGGTTCCTTTTCGTGTTCCATGTACGGGCGTAATCGCTCAACAATAGTGCCTGCAATTTCCTCACGCACCATGTCAATAGTGCCGCCAGGCGGCATGCTGAAGAATGCATTCAAAGAATCGGCGGGCGCCTGTGGCAGCAGGTTTGCAGGTGGCAACAGCAGCACAACGGCAAGCATCGAGCCACCGAGTAAGCCCACGATCCATGCACCACAACGCGCTTTCGTTCGCGTCAGGTGCATGACGAAGCCTGTCATGCGGGTCCACCATTCGCGCTTCGGATCGTCATCTTCTTTCTTGAGAATGAAGGATGCTGCAACCGGGAGTACCGTGATCGCTATAAGAAACGATGCAGAGACCGCGACGGCGATGGTCAGGGCCAGGTCCTCAAACAGCTGTCCTTCCATGCCGTCCATGAACAGGACGGGCAGGAAAATGGCGACGCTGGTCACGGTGGATGCGAACAGCGCGCCGGTAATCTGCCGGGTACCTTTGGCGACCGCTTTTTGCAGGCCAATGCCCTGTTGTCGGCAGCGCACGATGTTCTCCAGCGTAACAATCGCGGCATCCATGACCAGGCCGACTGCAAAAGCCAGCCCGGCGAGCGAGATCACGTTCAGGGACTTGTCGAACAGGCGCAGGGCGACGAAAGCTACCAGCAGCGACAATGGAACCGTTGCGGTGACCAGAAAAGTCGCCCGGCGGCTACGCATCAGAAAATAAAGGACACCCACGGCGAGCAGCAGGCCAATGCCGAGGTTGCTACGAACCAGCGCTATGGCCCGGCGAATGTGCACAGATGCATCAAAGCTGAGATCAATTTCAAGGCCGGCCTCTTTGAGCGGACCTGCATTGAGTTCGGCGATCGCGGCGTTTACGCCGTCGAGTATTTCTACGGTATTCGAGCCGTACTCGCGTTGCACTGTAATGTAGTAGGCCGGGTAACCGTTGCGCAGTGTAAATCCGTCCTGTTTGCGTGGCACGATACTGACTTCGGCGAGTTCGCTCAGGTAAATGGGTCGCTCGTTGCTCCAGCCAACGATAAGCTGCTTCAGTGCAGCGGGTTCGAACTGGCCAACAAAGCGAACGGTGTACTGGCGACGACCCACGTCGGCAAAACCACCGGACGTATCGGTTGCGCGAGACACGACGGCGGCAATGTCGCTTATCTCCACGCCCAGCGCGGCGGCACGATAGGAATCAAACCTGATATGCAGTTCACGCGGTTGTTCGCCGGCCAGGTCCACGCGGGACACGCCGGGTATACGTGCAAGCCGCGGTTCAATTTCGTCTTCAATCAGCTTTTGGTAGCTGGCCAGTTCCTGGTTCGGATTGTTCGGCAGAGCGCGGACAAGCAGCGATGCCGCCCCGGGAGTCTGTTGCCCGCCACCGGCCGATACTTGCGGTTCGAGCGCGTCACCCGGCCGCGGCGGTGCCTGGGTCAAGTTGTTGATAACGTCGAGCTTGGCCTCCTGGATGTCGGTGCCAACCGCGAAAGTCAGGTTGACCCACCCGGTGCCACGCGCGATCCAGGAGTTAATGTTTGTGAGGCCCGGCGTGTTCTTGAGCACGTTTTCCTGCGGTTCGACGATATTGGCTTCCATCTCTTCGGGCGCTGCGGCGCGCCAGAAGTTGCCAATAGAAACCTGTGGCTCTTCAATCGTAGGGAGCAGTTGAATCGGCAGCGACGCTATCGAGGTGATGCCGAATAGCGCGACGAGTGCCACAACGACGGCCACTGACGGCCAGTGACGAGTGCTAAGCTCGGTTAGACTCATTATTAGTGCCCCGCTAGTCCCCGGTATTGTTGTGACCGCAGGGCGGAGCACACGTTTAGAAGTTTTGGTTATGAGCGCGCCACAACCCGTGCTGTGAGTGACGGCTGCAAAAACTTCGCGCCCGCGCCTGCAGGAATGCCCTATAGATGCGGGACCGGCCGAAAACGTTACACAGGACCGGGATCAGGGAGCTGACAGGTAGAACATCGTTGGCGCGGGCGCAGGCCATCGCGCCGGGGACGGCGCTCCTGCCGAGATACGATGTTGGGTTATCGCGCCGGGGACGGCGCTCCTACGCATCGCGCAGTCCGTAGGAGCGGCATCCTGCCGCGATACAGCGTCGAAATGTATCCTCGCAAATTAGCGCGGTATGGGCTCGTCAAGGATCAGGGCGCGTACGTACTTGACGGGCGGCGAACCGTACGACAACGCCTTGTCGTGGTACTTCCGCAGGCTGAAATCATCGCCCCAGGCGCGTTCGACTGCTTTGCGCATTTCGATGTGCTCCTGGTAGCCTACGAAGTAGGTGGATAACTGAGCCGACGTCAATTGGGCACGCACCCATTTGCCCGCGGCTTCGCGTTCTTCCTGGAAACCACCCTCGATCATGAGGTACATCGCCTGTTCCCTGGTCATGCCATCCACATGGATGGCTGAGTCCATGATCGCGTTCGTGATGCTGCGCAGGTACCACTTCAGGTTTATGAGACGCATCAACGGGTCGTTGTCCAGGTAGCCTGCGTCGATCATGACGCGCTCTGCATACACGCCCCAGCCTTCGACAAACGGGCCGGACCAGAACACGCTGCGCAATGTCGAAGGATATCGATTGCTGAGTGCAAGCTGCAGGTAGTGGCCTGGCACACCCTCGTGCAAGGTAAGGTCCTGCATTGAATACAGGTTGTACTCTCGCAGGAATGAGCGCACCTGCTGCTCGGTCCAGTCTTCAGGCAGTGGCGCGACCGCATAAAATGCACTTTGTCCCTTGTCGAGTGGGCCCGGTGGATCGAGATACGCAACTGAAACTCCGCGCTGGAATTCAGGCATGACGATGATCTCCACGGGATCGTCAGGCATCTCGACGATATTGTGCTCAACGACGAAATCAATAGCCTGTTGTAACTGCTCTTTCGCCACTTCCACGATCCCGTCTGCGGGAGGCAGGTGCTGATAGGCGTTTTCCAGTGCCGCACGAATAACGACCTGTTTGAACGCTTCGTCCGGATTGTCCGGGAAGTATGTATAGGGATGATTCCGGGCGTAAATTTCCTTCGCTATGTCATACATTTGGCTGCGCACATTTTCATATTCACTCTCGGCGCGAGCCTGGATTTCCTTGCGGTTGAGTGGCGAGTCCAGCGCGAAAGCCAGCTTCTTGTCGTACAGCTCCGCACCGATTCGAAAATCCGCGTTGGCTTTTGGCAATAGTTTATTCTCAAGCCAGGACTGTTGATCTGCGATCGCATCTCTCGCCGTTTCGATCGCTGCCTCGAGATCTGCGCGCGCATCGGGCGCGAGTGACGCAAGATCCGGACTGATCATCGTGTCGATAATCGAAAGCAGTCCCTGGTTCTGCGCAACGGCCGTCTCCGCATGTATTTTTGGCACACGACTGATATCGAGGGCATCACGTGACTGGGCAAAAAACCGCGGCAATTGCAGGAGACGTGCTGTGACGTTGGCGAGCCGCTTCTCGAGCGGCTC
>DDIS01000152.1:7703-18343 GCA_002338615.1 Proteobacteria bacterium UBA1844
CGCTTCTCGAGCGGCTCGAAGTCGCGGGCCACAAGACTATAGATCGCGCTGCCCGAAGTATTGGTATAGACAAGAGGGTTCCAGGCCCATTCCTGCAGCGTTTCAAGTGACCAAAGTTTTGCCTGGATTTCATGCTGCAAAAGCGCAGCGTCCACCTGGTTCGCCCGCGATAACTGATCACGATCAATTGCCTGGAGCGCCTTCTCATACTCCTTGTACATACTTCTTTCTTTCTTACGCGCTCGCGCATCGACCTGATCGAGTTTGCCGTCGCCGCTATGGTCTCCGACCAGCGTCGCCGAAACCGGGGAGAAGTTGCTAAGGTCCGCAAGGTATTCCTGGGAGAGATTTGCAAATGCGTCATCGGCGTCGGCGCGCGCCGTGGCGGTGCAAACAATAGCCAGCAAAGCCAAGGCTGCGGTAAGTCGTTTCATTGCATTGTTCCGGGTGCTGTCCAGTGCATAAACGATAGCATGGAGATGTAGTTCTGGCTCGGACTATTCATGAATTCGCTGGTGCAGAAAGACCTCAGCACAATCATCACGGCGATTCATGGATAGTCCGTGCCAGCCGCTGTAATATCGAGGCATGGTCCCGTTCCGAGTCTTGCTGCCGCTGCTACTGGCGGTGTCCAGCGTGCATGCTGCACCTCGATGGCCGGCATTCATACTCGAGGTACCGCCAAACGTTCCGGATATATTCATCGCTGATGCAGGCAACGCGGTGATTTATCGCTATGAGCAGAAGTCCGGCGTGGTTCGGCTTGGGGGCAAGAGTTATATGTCAATAGGCCAGTACGGTGTTGGCAAGAAAGCGTCCGGGGACCGCAAGACGCCACTCGGAATATATTTTGTAATCGATCATCTGGACACGAGCCGCCTGCATGAAAAATACGGCGTCATGGCCTTTCCGCTCGATTATCCCAATGTGCGCGATCGCCAGTTCGGGCGCGCTGGAAACGGCATCTGGGTGCACGGCGTGCAGCAGGGCGCCGGGCCGCGACCGCCGTTCGATACCGACGGTTGCCTCGCACTGCCGAATGACGACCTCGACAGGCTGCGCCGCAACTTCGTGCCACTCATAACCCCGGTCATCATCGCACGGGAAATCAAATGGCAGAGTGAGGAAACGCGCGAGCGCATTCGGGATGAATTGCGCACACTCGTGGAGCGCTGGGCTTCAAGCTATGCGGCCAAAGACCAGGAAGAACACCTGTCTCTGTACGCTGATGAGTTTAGCTATCGTGGACTGTCGCGCGATGAGTGGGCGACATTCCGGGCTCAATCGCTGCCTGGGAGCCCGAGGTCCGAGACTGTGGTTGGCGATCTGCTGTTGCTGGCGGACCCGGAAGAAGTGGAACTGTATCTCAGCCGGTTTCGAATGCTGACCGTGGCGGGGCAGGATCGCCACGCCACGACCAAGCGCCTCTACTGGCAGCGCGGCAGTGACGGCGTTCTCAGAATTGTCGCGGAGGACAACGGCTAGCAGCCTGTCGGGCTATTCCGTACTTTCGCGATCTATCAGTTCGTTGATGACTTCGATCAACTTCGGAAAACTGCCAGCTTCGGCTGCGCTGGTACGGTACTTGCCGTTCACAACGATCGCCGGCACGCTCGCAATGCTGTAACGCCGCGCAAGGTCTTCCGCCCGGAGCAATTTTTGCGCAACTTCGAAAGAACTCCAGGTCTTATGGAAGTCTTCGCTGCTGACGCCGTAGCGCGTGAACAGTTTCTCGATTGCGTCCTCGGACAGCAGCCGGTTGCCGCGGCGGTGATATTCTTCGAACACGGCCTGGCGAAACGCGGCATCGTCTTTAATTGCGCCATTGCGAGCCAGCGCTTCCTCGGTGTAGTACAACTGCGCATGCGTTTTCACCACCTGGTTCCACATCGCAGGCACGCGTACGAAACGTACGTTGGGCGGCACATTGGCCGCCCAGGCATTCAGAGTGGGCTCAAGGTCATAGCAGTGCGGGCAGCCGTACCAGAAAAATTCAGCGACCTCGATCTTGTCGGCGCCGCCAATGGTCGGCTGGCTCGGGACCAGCCGCACATAGTTGGTGCCTTCCTTGTACTTGTAAGTACTTGCAGTTGCGGGCGTATCGGCACGCGCGAGGAGAATCGCGGATTCATCCGAGGCCTTGGGTTCGGCTGCGGATTCCTCAACGACGACGACGGCTTCTTCCGTATCTTCCACGGCCGTCGCTGCCGACTCATCCCCGGTAGCCTCAATCGATTCCTGTACTTCTGCTGCGCTATCTTCGTTGACCGGTGGCGCTTCTTCTTTGCCGCAACCCGAGAACGCCAAAAGGAGTGCCGAGAGAATGGCTGCTTTTTTAAGTGTCGATAAAGTCATTATTTCAATCCCTGAACATAGGACGCCAAGGCCGTGATGTCTTCCTGGTTCAAGCGCTCCGAAATGTCGCGCATGATGCGGGTCTTACCATCTGACCGGCGTTTGCCAGCGGCATAATCGTTGAGCTGTTTTGCGATATAGGCTGAATGCTGGCCTGCGAGCAGCGGGTAGCTGGCGGCTGGATTGCCACGGCCGGTCGGGCCATGGCACGCGGCACAAGCGGCGACGCCTTCTTCGCTGTTGCCTGCGCGCCAGAGCGCTTCACCACGGCTGATGAGGTCCGGATCAGCCACGGCCTGGGCCCCTACGGGCAGACTCTCGTAATAGACCGCGAGATCATTGATGTCCTGATCGGACAGCATCATCGCCTGCGGCGTCATCAAGGGGTCGCTGCGCAGGGCTTTTGCATCGGGATTGTTCGGGTCCGACTTGAATGCCTTGAGCTGGGCAACGATATACGGTGCCGCCTGGCCGGCCAGGTTGGGCCAAATTGGCGACATACTGTTACCTTCTGCACCGTGGCAGGCAGAACAGGGTGCGGATTTTGCTTCGCCGGACTTGGCATCGCCATCGACCAGGCTCGCGGCCCGGGCATCAATGGCAATAAAGTTGAGACCAGCCAGTACAATCAAAAGGACAATGTTCATTTTCATGGCGTAAGTAGCGACTCCTAACAAGATGGCTGCCCCGATTTGCTCACAGGGATTCTGAATCGTCGCTTCTTCGCGAACGGCGATCAGCAATCTCAAATGGGCTGCGCCAACGATACGTGGCGCCGGGTGTCAGTACTTGCGCAAAATTATACACATATTCAAAGGCGCGTACCCCCATGTCTGAGTACCCCCAAGCCCATTTTCTTACCAGTGCCAACGCTCAGAGCCAATTCGTTGCGGACGACGGAGCGGAGGTTGCCGTTGCGGGCCGCTCCAATGCGGGCAAGTCGAGCGCAATCAACATCATCGTGAACCGGCGCCAGTTCGCTCGCACCAGCAAGACCCCGGGCCGTACCCAGCTCGTAAACTTTTTCAGTCTCGCTGACGGCAAACGGCTGGTCGATTTGCCAGGCTATGGCTTTGCCCGCGTAAGCGTAGCGACCCGGCAACATTGGGGGGAGTTGCTGGCCGACTACTTTCGTACCAGGAGCAGCTTGCAAGGCCTGATACTGGTGGCCGATATCCGCCGCCGGCTCACGGATTACGACGAGCATATGCTGGAATTTGCCGAGTCCGTCGATTTGCCCGTGCACATCCTGCTGACGAAAGCGGATAAACTGAAACGCGGCCAGCGCTCGCAGGCCGTGCTCGAGGTCAGGAAGGAACTGGGCGAGCGCGCAACGGTACAGTCGTTCTCGGCCCTGACCAGGGATGGTGAAATCGAAGCCCGCACGGTCCTCGAGAAATTCTTGCGCAGCTAGCAAAAAAAGGCCCCGGTGGGTGCGGGACCACATCCGGGGCCAGTACTTCGCAACTGGTTTGGGGTAACCGGGTTGCTGGCCTGTTTAGGGAGATAAACAGGCGAGTGTTTATGGCACTCAGGAATTAAGAGTGCGGAACAGCACATTAGTTCCCGATTTCTTGTAACTATATGATAAATAAGAAATTATAGTTTAGACAGGGTCTTGATGCCGTAGCGCAGCGCGACCTTCAGTGCGCCTCGTCCCAGTTGTGCCCGGTGCCGGTTTCGACGACCAGTGGCACCCGGAGGTCTGCGGCATCGCACATAAGCTCTACGACCTTCTCGCGTACCGCTTCGACCTGGTCGTTGGCGACTTCGAATACCAGTTCGTCGTGTACCTGCATGATCATGCGCGCACTGTGGATGTCCTTTCCGTGCTTGCTGCTTTCCGTGGGTGTCCTTTCCAGGCCCCCCACCTTTTCGCGAGCAATACCGTGGGTGTCCTTTTTGAGCCAGGCGGCAATGGAGAGCATGGCGCGTTTGATGATGTCGGCGGCGGAGCCTTGCATGGGTGCGTTGATGGCACTGCGCTCGGCGTATTGCCGGCGTGCTGCATTGCGTGCTTTGATCTCGGGCAGATACAGGCGCCGGCCGAACACGGTCTCGACATAGCCTTGTTCGCGGGCGGTCAGTCGAATGTTGTCCATGTAGGCTTTGACCCCAGGATAGCGATCGAAGTACAGGTTGACGTATTCCTGCGCCTCGCCGCGCCCGATGCCGAGTTGCTTCGCGAGGCCGAACGCTGACATGCCGTACATCAGCCCGAAATTGATCGCTTTGGCGGAACGACGTTGCTCCGCGCTTACCTCCTCGAGGCCCACCCCGAATACTTCCGCCGCGGTCGCGCGATGTACGTCTTTTGCATCGGCGAACGCCTGCACCAGCCCGGCATCGCCCGACAGGTGCGCCATGATGCGCAGTTCGATTTGAGAATAATCCGCCGCGAGCAGCACTGTGCCTGCGGGCGCAATAAAGGCTTGCCGGATGCGGCGGCCTTCGGGTGTGCGAATCGGGATATTCTGCAGGTTCGGGTCCGTCGACGATAACCGGCCCGTGGCCGCCACGGCCTGGTGGTACGAGGTGTGTACGCGCCCGGTACTTGCCGCAATCTGCAGCGGCAGCTTGTCGGTGTAGGTGCTTTTCAGTTTGCTCATGCCGCGGTAGTCAATGATGACTCGTGGCAGGTCATAGTCGTGCGCCAGCTCGGTGAGGACATCCTCAGCCGTCGATGGCTGTCCTTTCGGCGTCTTGCGGATCACCGGCAGCTCGAGCTGCTCGAACAGGATTTCCTGCAATTGCTTCGGTGAGCCGAGGTTAAAGGGCCCCCCGGCGAGTTTGTGTGCCTCTTGCTCCAGCTCAAGCATCTTGTCGCTGAGCTCCCGGCTCTGGATCGCGAGCATGTCGCGGTCGATGAGTACGCCGGTTTCCTCGATCCCGAGCAGGACCGGCACGAGCGGCTGTTCGATGTCTTCGTAGACCTTTCTGAGAGTCGGTGTTTCCTGCAATGCCTGCCAGAGTTTGCGGTGCAACCTGAGCGTGATATCCGCGTCCTCGGCTGCGTACGGCGCAGCAACGTCGAGGTCTACCTGGTTAAAAGTCAGCTGCTTCGCGCCTTTGCCCGCAACGTCCTCGAAGTGGATGGTTTCGACGCCTAAATAATGTTTCGCGGTCGAGTCCATGTCGTGGCGCGTCGCGACACTGTTCAAAACATAGGATTCGAGCATGGAGTCGTAAGCCATGCCAGCCAGGGCGATGCCGTAACGAGCGAAAACATGCGCATCGTATTTCAGATGATGGCCCACCTTCTTTTGCTGCGGATCCTCCAGCCATTCCTTCAGCGCGTCGAGCACAGCTTCACGCGAAAGCTGTTCCGGCGCACCAGTGTAATCATGCGCCAGCGGGATGTAGGCTGCTTGCCCCGGTTCCATCGCGAGCGAGATGCCAACGATTTCGGCTTCCATGTAGTCGAGACTTGTGGTTTCGGTGTCGAGTGCAACCAGGTCGGCTTCCTTTATCGCCCGCAGCCAGCGCCTGAACGCTGTGTCAGTGAGCACCGTCTCGTAACGGGTACCTGCGAGCTCAGGCACTGATACTTGCACACTCGCACTCGCACTCGCACTCGCACTCGCATCTGCACTCGCGCTGGCATTGTCATCGAGTTGCCGCAGCAGGCTCTTCAACTCGAAGCGGCCGTAAAGCGCGCGTAGCGCGTCGCTGTCGGGTGGATCGGCCTTGAGTCCATCGATGGACAGCGGTAAATCCAGGTCCAGACGAATTGCGGCCAGCTGTTGTGACAATTTCAGTTGCGCAACGCTCTCGCGCAGGCTTTCGCCAACCTTACCCTTGATCTCGTCACTGTGTGCGATGATCCCGTCTACTGAATCGTACAGGTTAAGCCATTTTGCCGCCGTCTTTGCGCCAACCTTCGGCACGCCCGGTATGTTGTCGGAGGTATCGCCGACCAGGGCAAGGTAGTCGACAATCTGTTCCGGCCAGACATCAAACTTCGCTTTGACACCAGCGCGATCGAGTACGGTCTCGGACATCGTGTTGACCAGCGTCACTTTGTCGTTGACGAGTTGCGCGAGGTCCTTGTCGCCGGTTGATACCAGTACCGATAAATCCTCTCGCTCTGCAGCCGCACACAAGGTGCCGATGACGTCATCGGCCTCGACACCTTCGATTCGTATCAGCGGTAGTCCCATCGCCTTGATCGCATCGAGTATCGGCTCAACCTGCGCGCGCAAATCATCGGGCATCGGCGAGCGGTTGGCTTTGTAGTCCGCATACAGCTCATCGCGAAACGTTTTGCCGGGCGCATCGAAGACAACCGCGACTTGTGCACTGGCTTGTTCGCGAACCAGTTTGTTGATCATGTTCAGCACACCGTGCAGCGCACCGGTTGGCTCACCACTCGAATTACTCAGCGAAGGCAGCGCGTGGTAGGCGCGATACAGGTACGAAGAGCCGTCGATCAGGACCAGGTCAGGTGTTGGCATTTCAGGTGGCCGCTATTCGTGACGCTGAGGGTCGTCATCGTCGCCATCTTCGTCTTCGTCGTCGACTGCGTCAGCCTCGTCGTCAACGGGGGCGGGAACCATGTCTCGTAATGATTCACTTGCATCCGGAGGGGCTTGCACCCGGCTCGGATCGCCCGGCATATACAGCGGACCGGTTTGGCCGCATCCGTAGCAAAGCAGCACAGAAAAAAGGACTGAAATTACCCGCAATCTGCGGGCGGTGGTCAATTTCATCATTGTAAGGCCCCTGGTGATTGCGCCGGATTATACGATGGAAAAGATGCCGGGCGTCTGCGGTCGGCTGCCATGTACGCTTATTGTGGTGGCTGGCGCGCAAACTTCCGGGCTATGGCCTGGTACGCATCACGGAATGGCAGACCTTCCTCGAGGACCAGCCGATAGGCCTCTGCCGTCGCGAATATGCCGTCGTCGAGTTTAATGTGGTCTGCTCGAAACTGTAGTCCGTCGAGCACAAGGGCCATGATGTCCACACTGTCGATGGCAAGGTCAATGGCGCGAAACAATGGCGCCTTGAGACGTTGCAGGTCGCGCTGGTAGCCGGACGGCAGCTTGGCCGTGATCATCAATGCTTCGCCGAGACAGGCGTGTGCCGATGCCGAGGCGGCGCGCAGCAATTCGAGCACGTCGGGGTTGCGTTTCTGCGGCATGATTGATGAACCGGTGGTCACTTCATCGGCAAGTGCGACGTAGGCAAATTCCTGCGTATAGAACAGGAGCAAGTCGGCGGCCATGCGGCCGATATCCTGCAGCAGCAGGGTAATCTCAAACAGCAGTCCACTTTCGGCCTTGCCACGCGATAGCTGCACGGCGGTGACAGGCACCTGGGTTTGGCTAAAGCCGAGCTTCGCAGTCGTCAGTTCGCGGTCAAGCGGCAGGCCTGGCGTGCCATAGCCAGCGGCGCTGCCGAGTGGATTCTTGTCGATCCGCCGCTTGGCCGCTTCCAGCCCGTCCAGCGCATCAGCGAACGCTTCAGCAAAGCCTTCGGACCAGAGTCGAACCGACGACGGCATCGCATGTTGCATGTGAGTATAGCCTGGCAACGTGATGTCACCGTCGCGCGCAGCCAGCCTGGTTGTTGCGTCTTGTAAGCCTCGGACACAGGAGCGAATGGTCTCCGTAGCGTCAGCAAGATAAAGGCGCAGGGCTGTCAGTACCTGGTCGTTGCGTGAGCGGCCGAGATGAAGGCGTCCACCTGCGGCGCCGATCGCATCCGTCAGGCGCGACTCGAGCGCAGTGTGCACATCTTCGTCTTCCAGTGTAATTGACCATTCTCCTGCTGCGTATGAGTCGGCAAGTCTGCCAAGTCCCGCACAAATTGCGGCGCAATCTTCAGTGCTCAACAGACCTTGTGCACTGAGCATCTCGGCGTGCGCAATGGAACCCCGAACGTCATAGACGAGCAGGCGGTCGTCGAGCAGGTGGTCTTCGCCGGCCGTGTAACGCAGCACGCGTTGATCGAGCGGCAGGCCTTTATCCCACAGCCGGCTCATCGTGAGTCGCCGGCCTGTTCTTCGGGCGTTAACGCGTTGATGTCGTTGACGACCAGGGTACCGGTACCTTCATTGGTGAACACCTCCAGCAACAGGCTGTCGGGCAGCTTGTAGGAAATCACATGCACGCGGCTCACACCATTCGTGAGCGCGGCTTCGATCGCAGCCGCTTTCGGCAACATGCCATCAGCGAGTTTGCCCGCGGTCTTGAGCCGTTCAAGTTCGGCGCGATCGACGTAACTGATCAGTGAATGCGCGTCGTTGATATCCTCAAGAATACCCGGCGCTCCTGTCGCGAGTATCAGCTTTTCGGCGTTCAATTCGGCCGCAATCGCAGCGGCAACCGTATCGGCATTGATATTCAGGATCACGCCCGACTCGTCGCAAGACAACGGGCTTACAACGGGCATCAAGCCATTGTCGAGTTGTTTTCGCAGAATGTCCGCGTCGACGGCGTCAATATCGCCGACAAAACCGTAGTCCACGGTTGTGTCGCCTGCGCGCTCAACGGGCGGTCGCCGATGCGCGCGAATCAGGCCGGCATCCACACCACTGATGCCGACGGCGGGAATCTGCAAATCGCGGCAGACAGCAAGGATCCGGGTGTTGATCTGGCCATTCAATACCATGGTTGCGACTTCGAGCGATGCGCCATCGGTTACGCGTCGACCGTCTACAAAGGTCGACTCCATGCCGAGTGCCCTGGCCAGTTCAGTCGATTGCAGCCCACCACCATGGATCAGGACGACCTTGATTCCGACCTGGTGCAGGATACCGACCTGTTCCATAACCGCGCGCGTCTGCGCGGGGTCCGCAAAAACCTCACCGCCGATTTTGAGAACAAAAATCTTGCCCTTGAAGAGCCGGATATAGGGCGCCGCGTGCTTCAGTGCCGAGACGATAATGGCGCGATCTCCTGAACTCACGAGGAGGCTCCCAGCATCTGGTGGAGGACGGCCATCTGCGCGAGCATGCGATTGCGTGCTTCGTGGATAACTATGCTGCGCGGACCGTCCAGCACCCGCTCACTGACGACGACACCGCGGCGTACCGGGAGGCAGTGCATGAAGTGGCAATTCTTGTCTGCGTTGTCGAACCAGGGCTCGTCAACGCACCAGTCTTCAAAACCTTCGCGCAGTTTCTGATCACCCAGCTTGTCGCCGTAAAAGCGGGTTGAGGACCAGGATTTCGCGTAGATGACATGCGCACCCTGCATGGCGTCGCGGCGATCCGTGCTTTCACGCAGCGACCCACCGTTGGCGGCCGCGGCGTCACGGGCTTTGCGCATGATCGCATCGGGCAACTCGAAACCCTCGGGCCGCAAAACCGTGACGTCCATGCCGCGCCTTGCGGCCGTGTACAGCGTGGAAGCGGGCACTGCCAACGGCAGCGCGCGCGGGTGATAAGCCCAGCTTAAGACAAACTTGCCGCCGTTGGCCGGTACCTCGTAGTCATCCAGTGTTTTCCAGTCCGCGAGATTCTGGCAGGGGTGACCGATGGCTGATTCCATGTTGATGTAGGGCGTGGTCACGAGTTGGGTCATCGAGTTGAACTCGGTGTCTGCCATGTCGTAATCAAGATTGCGTCGTTCGGCAAATGCCCGAATGCCGATAGCATCGCCGTACGATGCAATGACCGGTACGGCCTCACGTATGTGCTCCGCTGCCGCGCCGTCCATGACGATTCCCGGGCGAGTTTCAATGCCATGAATTGACATGTCCGGCGAGATTACAAACGAACCACCGCCGAGACGCGTCATCGCGGCCTGGAATGAGGCAAGCGTGCGTAACGACGGGCTCAGGAACAGCAACGCGAGCACCTTGCCTTTCAGCGCGTCCGGCTCCGGGTGCTTATCCAGGCGATTGGCAAGATCGAGCAGCTTTTGAATTTCCTCGTTGGAAAAATCGGCCAGGTCGTTAAATGCTTTCATTGGATTCCCCGCAGGAATTGCTTCGTTGTACGAGTTTTTTCATTCAGGTTACGATCTTATGAAGTGCAGCGGCAAGTCGATTCACTTGCGTCTCATCAATTATCAACGGCGCCAGGATGCGCAGCACGGCCGGGTCGCTGCTGGTGCCAGTGAGGATATCCTGTTCCAGCAGCAGGTTTCGAACTTCGAGTGCGGGGCGCTTGCAGACGAGGCCGAGCAACAGGCCCATACCCTGGATCTTGCTAACGGGGCCGGCCACGCATTGCTCGCGAATTTGTTGTTCGCGCGCCCTGACATTGGCGAGCAAGTGCTCGCTTTGGATAGCATCGACAACAGCAAGGATTGCGGCGGCAGCTACCGGCCCGCCAG
>DDIS01000152.1:18466-31105 GCA_002338615.1 Proteobacteria bacterium UBA1844
GAGCCGAGCGAGCCGATACCAAAATGGCTTGCAACAACCTGGCTGCATAGCACGGCGCCACACGGGATGCCGCCACCCAGTGCCTTGGCCATGGTCAGGATGTCGGGCTCGATCCCGTACCTTTGCATGGCGAAGAACTCGCCGCTGCGGCCCATACCACTTTGCACTTCGTCCGCAATCAAAAGTGCCGCGTGACGCTTGCTCGCCGTCCGCAGCGTATCAAGGAACGCGGGTGCCAGGTCGTACGCGCCGGCGACTCCCTGCACGGGCTCGACAATAACCGCCGCAACGCTGTCGTCGATCATAGCCTTTGCCGCATCAGAGTCGTCGCGCGGAATGAAGGCTACTGCAAACGGCAGGTTTGGAAAGCCGTACCAGGCGGACGAGTTCCAGGTGACGGCTCCGGCCGCCGCGGTACGGCCGTGAAAGCCACCGGTCACGGCCAGTATTTTTTTCCGTCCGGTCGCCACGCAGGCCATGCGCAGTGCGTTTTCATTGGCCTCCGCGCCGGAATTGACGAAGAATGCGCGGGCCATGTTTTCTGGTGCGACCGCGAGCAGGGCTTCCGCTGCCTGTGCCCGTATCCCGAGCGCAACCGCGTTGCTCTGGAACAAAAGGCTTCGCGCCTGGTGTTCAATGGCTGAAGAAAGCTTCGGGTGGCTGTAGCCGAGTGCTGCTACCGCGTGTCCGCCATAGAGATCAAGGATATGCCGACCATCGTCAGTGATGATGTCGCAGCCGCTCGCAGCCACCGGCACGAAGGGCAGTTGCCCGTAAACAGGCAGCATGCTCGCCGTTTCGCGCGTAGCCGGATCTTGTGGCTCGTGCAGGGCTTGCTTATCCGTCAAGTGAAAATTCATCCGGCATTGCTCAGTGAGTATTTGATTATCAAGTCCAGCCCGGCGCGGGCGTGTGCAGGCCAGTCGTTTCAGGTAAGTCCCAAAGGCGGTTCATCCACTGCATGGCGCCGCCTGCGGCACCTTTTACCAGGTTATCAATGGCGCACAGCACAACTATCGTACCGTCGTGCATTGCAGCGCTGACCTGGCAACGGTTGCTCGCTACAACATCTTTCAGCCGCGGCGGCGCTGCCAGCACGTCGACAAAAGACGCATTTGCGTAAGCTTTGTCGAACGCGGTGCGGACACTTTCCGGGCTGGCCGCGTCGCTTGCCCGTGCCTGGAGAGTGACATAAATGCCACGTGCGAATGGCCCCGAGTGGGGCACGAAATTAAGTTTCGTGCGTACGCCCGTGGCCTGTTCGAGTTGGGCGATAATTTCGGGCCCGTGCCGGTGCAGGAGTGCTTTGTAGGCATACAGGTTGCTGTTGCGCTCGGGGTGGTGGGTGCCGGTTTGTGGCGTGCGCCCGGCACCCGTGCTGCCGGTAATGCCCGATACGAACAAATCGTTTTCACACAGGCCCGCAGCAAGCAGCGGCATGGCCGCGAGCAGCACAGCACTTGCGAAGCAACCCGGGTGGCCAGCGTGCCGGGCGGGTGTGCCATTCAATAACTCCGGTACCGCACTCACGAACTCAGTAAGCAGCTCGGGTGCTCCATGCGCGGTGCCGTATACCGCCTCGAAGGCGGCTTGATCCACATAACGAAAATCGGCGGAGGTATCGACCACGTGCAGATCGATATTCTTGGTGGCGGCCGCGGCCATGGCCGCCTTGATTAGTACCGCCGTCGTGCCGTGCGGCGCCGCAGAGAACAGTGCAAGTTTTGCATTGGCCGGAATACTATCCAGCCATTCATCGTACGCGACCAGCCGGGTGTCCGGATAAGCACTCGCAAGGTGGGGAAATATGCCTGCAATCCGATCGCCGGCGCGACTGGCGGACACCGCAGCCGCAAGCTCGAACACCGGATGCATGGCAAGCAAACGCAGGAACTCACCACCGACGTATCCGGTTGCGCCGAAGACAATTGCCGGTATCGTCGTTGCCGCGCTCATTTCCCTGTCTCTTTCAGTGCGGCTGCAATTTTGTCGCCGAGCGCGATACCGTTGCTAAGTGCATTAATGGCCGTCAGCCCAAGGTGCTCAGCGATCTGATCGACGCCGACTGCGTTGTCAGTGGCGGGCCCGGTAACCGCGGTCGGCTCGATGCCATACTGTTCGCGCAGAATTTTGGCGCCGCCCCAGGCGGAGACGGGATCGTTTGCGCACAGCACGACCGCGGTCAAAGCATCGCGAATGGCGGCGTCGGACAGAATTGCCGCGACGCCGTAGGCACCGATAAGCCCGTCACCCAGTTCGAGCACAATGACATCCGGCTGGTTCGCGGCAAGGTCGCTGAGTAATGCGCGGGTAAGGGCCGGACCATTTACGGCAGTGGTCGTAACAATGCCGAGATCCGAAAAGATCATCGTTTTGCGCGCGCCGGCATCTTCCATTGCGTTGATATCCCGGCGCAGCGAAACGCCCGTTGCCTTGCAGGCGGCAATCTCCATGCCCAGCTGCCGCAGGCGCCCGACAATTGCACAGGCCGCTGCAGTTTTGCCTGAATCCATACACGTACCTGCCAGCGCAATAACCGGGATACCCTGCGTGTTGAGCACGGCGTTCAGGTCGAACTTGCGCGCGCCGGCGCGGGCAGGCACACCGATGCGTTCGCCGAGGTACGGAAAATGCAGCACGCTTCCCAGTACCTCGCAATTGAAAGGAGGGCCAACATCCGGGTTGGCGGAGTCGCACAATCCAAGCACGCCGCCAATATTTAGCATTTGTACGCTATCGCCGACCGCCAATGTAACGGGCAGGTGTCCCGAGTATCCGCGCAGCGCTTTGCGATGCCCGAGTGCGCCGACCACGATATCGCCTGCTACGACGGTCGCCATACGACCCGAGGTCAGCTCCAGCTGGTTGTAGCGGGTCTTGTTGTTCAATACGCGAACCGCAATGAGGATACCTTCCTCGCAGGGTATGTCCTGTGAGAGCCTGAGCTCGCGACCCACATTATTGTGTTGCGCGACCGAGGCGATCTTGTCGACGACGATGGATTTCATTATTTGCCACCGCCCGCTGCATTACGAGCAGCCCTGGTTTGTAACGATCCGGGCAAGGACAGTATGCGGGAAAAGCCCAGCGCATCGGCTGCGGTCCATTCTCCGGCTGCCTCACCGTACACACCCCTGCTTGCGGCAAGCAGCGAATAATCGGACGTTACGCCTTCAACAAACAGGTTGCCGGGCCTGAGTGAAAACCTGACGCGTCCACTAACGCGCTGTTGCGACGATTCGAGCAGGGCTTCAATATTCCGGCACACAAGATCGAGCTGCTTGCCCTCATGTATAAGATCACCATAAGTATGGGCGAGCGAATCCTTGACACGCGTCTGTGCGGCGCTCAACACCAGCTTTTCCAGTTCACGATGCGCCGTAATCAGGCTGATCGCAGCAGGTGCTTCGAACGCAACTCGACCTTTGGTGCCCAGTACGGTATCGCCGAGGTGAATGCCACGACCAATGGCGTAGCTGCCGGCAAGCATTTCGAGTCGCTCAATCAATTGCACCGGTCCCTCGGCCACGTCGTCCAGCGCGATCGGTATGCCCTGGTCGAAGTCGATAGTGTGGGTGCTCGCCGCCACTGATTTCACGAACGCATTTTGTGACAAGACCCACGCGTCTTCCGGCAGTGCGCATTCTGACGTCAGCGTTTCGCGTCCACCTATGGTGATGCCCCAGAGCCCGCGATTGATCGAGTAATTTGAGCCTTGTGCGGGCAAAGGCATACCGCGCTTTTTCAGAAACGCGAGCTGTTCATCGCGTACCCAGTTGTTGTCACGTACGGGAGCCAGGATCTCGAGGCGCGGATTAAGTGTCCGCAGCGCAACTTCGAAGCGAACCTGGTCGTTGCCGGCCGCGGTGCAGCCGTGCGCTACAGTACTGGCATGCCGGTCTGTCGCAATTTTCGCCAGGCGCTCTGCTTGCAGACCCCGTTCTGCACCAACGCACAGCGGATACGCGTTGCCGCGCAGCACATTGCCCGCGATCAGGTAACGGATCACCTTGTCAAAAAACTCCTGTTTGCAGTCGAGCAAGATGTGTTCGGCCGCACCCAGCGACAGCGCACGTTCCTCGAGCGCCGTTGCTGCCTTGTCGTCGATGCCACCGGTATCAATAGTCGCCGTGATGACCTCACGACCATAGGTTTCTTTTAGCCACGGCACGCAAAAGGACGTGTCGAGACCACCTGAAAACGCGAGAATGATTGGGGATTTGTCGCTTTGCACGCGAAACTCCGGTAATAGAATTCAAAGATTAACGATTCTGGCAGCAGCAATAAGCAGGGCTAGCGACCCAGCGAACGCTCAATTCTCGCTAACAGGTGTTTTTGGCCGCTGGCCGATGCAGTCGCGATAAACACGGTGTCATCGCCCCCTATGTTGCCGACAATTTCGGGCCAGTCGCTGCGATCAAATGCAAGCGCGACGCGTTGCGCCGCCCCGATGGCGGTCCGGATGACCAAAAGATGCGGGCCAGCAGCCGCTGCGCCGCGCAACAGCGAGGAAACCTGCAACAGCTCGTCAAGCTGCTGGTCCGCTTTGTTCGGTACGGCGTATCCGCTTGCTGTCTTCACGGCACCGAGGCCGCGCAGGTCACGACTGACGCTCGACTGGGTCACGCTGAAGCCGCGTGCATCGAGCTCGCGAACCAGCATTCGCTGGGTGCTGACCAGGCCTTCGGCCAGCAACTCGCGGATTGTGTCGCGGCGCGATTGCTGTTCGTCATGAAGATTCGACACGGGGAGGTTCTCTTTGTGCATAAATATGCGCATAAAAATAACCTAATGTGCATATTTCGTCAAGTGCCCGTCGACCTCCAAATGCACCTGCAGGGTATTTTTGAGACTGCACCCGTACGCGTTACACTGCGCCGCTTTGCGTTGCAGAGGTTGTGCCATGTCCTTGCTGGATGCTGTAGTTGTAGAAACCGGGCCTGAACCGTTAGGTGCCGTCATCTGGTTGCACGGTCTCGGGGCCGACGGTCACGATTTCGAGGCCATTATTCCCGAGTTGCAATTGCCGGATTCGATGCCCTTGCGCTTCGTATTTCCGCATGCACCGGTCAGGCCCGTCACCATCAACGGCGGGATGGCAATGCGCGCCTGGTACGATATACGTAGCTTTGATGCCGAAGGCCGTGCGGACAGCGACGGCGTCACCGAGAGCAGCGCGGCGCTGGACGATCTTATCGCGCGCGAGGTTGCGCGCGGCATACCGACTACCAGGATCGTACTCGCGGGATTTTCACAGGGCGGGGCAGTGGTTTTACATAATGCCCTGCGGGCCAGTGAGCGCCTCGCTGGCTTGCTGGCCCTGTCGACCTACCTGCCGTTGCCAAACGGCTTTACTGACGAGGTCACGAACAATCGCAATTCACAGGACCGGTCCCTGCCGATTTTCATGGCGCACGGCACAGAGGATCCGATGGTGCCGTTGCAGGCGGGAATCGAGACGGCGACCACATTGCGCGCCGCGGGCTTTACCGTTGAGTGGCACGAATATCCGATGGCACATGGTATTTGTCCGGCAGAAATTGTCGATATTCGCAACTGGCTGCTCGGAATCTATGCGGGCTGATTGCCGAGAGAGAACGAAAAATTCGTTTGCCCGGTTGACGTACCATCAGCCGCAAAACGCTTCTCGGCGATTCGAAATTGCCCGTCGGCACTTCGTGTAAGAACTGTTGAGCATCGGGTGCCGTAGTCCGGCAACACGATAAACGGCGCACTCATCGCATGCGCCCGCTCGAACGATGCGCCGTCCGTTTCGAGTTCTGCCGCGCTCGCCATGCGTCGGTCATCGAGCAGGCGCAACAAGGTCGTTTCATTGACCTGGTCCGCCGCGATCAATGCATTCAGTGCTGCCTTGCAGCGTTCAACCTTGGGCCATGATGAATCGAGGGTAGAGTTGGCAAGACCGTAGACACCCGGTTCGAGTGCCGCGCAGCCGCCGCCGCGATTCGACAGGTAGGCCAGGTTTGCCCCGTCAGCCACAATCAGGTTAAAGCCGGCAAAGCGGTCGCCGTCAATTCCGCTGAGGTACTGCATCGGATCGTCGTTGCCCGATAAAAAATCGGTAACCAGTTTGCCGCGCGTAACACGCCTCGTATGTGGCGGCTCCGCGTCACGGTAGTTGGTGATCGTCGCGAAACGACCGTTGCGGTGCAGTCCGAGCCACGTGCCACCGCCTTGCAAATCACGGCCAGCGAGAATGTCCGGCGATTCGACCCACCATTGCAACTTCTGCGCCGGGCGCGCGTGAAACTCATCGCGATTGGCCGCCACAATCAGCGGAAATTCGGCATGTGCGCGATGCGCGAAGAGGACCAGGCAGATAGCTCAAACTCCCGCGGCGCTGCTGCCGTCAAGCCAGTGGTCGACGAGGCGGCGTGCAATGGATATGCGGAACGGCAGTTTCGGATAGCCGGAGCGCAGCTCCTTGCGCGTAAACCACGCGGCATCTTCGAGCTCGCCGTCGTTCATTACGATCTCCGTTGAGGTCGCGTCGGCAAAAAAGCCGAGCATCAGCGACGACGGAAAAGGCCAGGGCTGCGAGCTGTGGTACCTGACGTCGTCGATGCGAATATTGGTTTCCTCAAAGACTTCCCGCCGCACGGCATCTTCAATGCTTTCGCCGGGTTCGACAAAACCCGCGACGGTGGAGTACCGCCCTTCGGGCCAGGCGCTTTGCCGGCCAAGCAAGCAGCGCTCACCGTCACTGACCAGCACAATGATGGCAGGATCGACGCGCGGAAAGGTGATGCGCATGCACTCCGAATTCACGCAGTGACGGCTGTTGCCGCCTGTATCCGGCCGCGACGACGAGCCACAGGTACCGCAGAACAACTGCGATCGATGCCAGATCGTGAGTGCGCGCGCATGGGCCATCAGGTTCGCCCCGTCAGGAGACAATACCGAACCCAAAAAGCGCAGGTCGTGAAAGGCCCCGAGTTCACCAAAGGGCGCTGCGGAATCTGCGCTGACCGCAAATGCAAAGGCGGGCCGATCGTGAAACAGGCCGAGAAAAATGAGGTCCTCGCTCGCATCGAGAAAGTTCTCGATTTGCGCTCGTGTCAGTAGTACCACCTGCAACGGGTCACCGCCAACCAGGCACTTGTCACCCCAGACAGGTACGAAACGACTGTCCTCGCTGACGATCGCCCGCTGGATCCATTCGGGGTCCTTACGGCGTTCACCGAGCCGATCGACGAATGCGCCAGCGAATACATTGTAGTTTTCCATCGTTCCTCCAATACCCGCAGTCCCCGAAATTTTCCCTCGGTTCGGGCGTGTACTCCGCTCTGACGCGCCGCAGTGTACCGGATTCGTACGCTCAGGCGGTGGAGAAGGTACGCACCCCGGGCCGTCGCCGTTGATGCGCTTCGATTTCACAGGCCGGGCAGGTTTTCATGTCCAGCGCATAGGCATCCTGCACGTAGCGTGCCCGGCAGCCGCGACACAGAGCGAGATAAAGTTCATCATTCCAGGCAATGCTATGCAGCAGGTTCCAGGCCCATTCAAAGCTGAGCAGGGGCCTCTCATGCAACAGCAGATAGTTCTCGAATGCCCGGCAGAGCCGGTGACCAAATTCGACATCAGGCCGCGGCCAACAGGCATGCACCTTGTAGTTTTCGTCAATGCGCACAAGCAGGCCGGCACAGTACAGGGCGACCAGCGTGGTGGCCTGCAATTGATGATCGGGATTCTTCACGAAGCGCGTGACCTGCCGCGGCGATTTACCACGGCGGCGGCGCACGTCAGTAATACCGCTGTTCTTGAAATAGGTCGCGTAGAGCTTCCGAATCCGGTCGTCGGAGAGCCCGGTACAGCCCTGGATCGTGCGTGTCCGGGCCTCGTGCCGGATCATTCTGAGCGCCAGCTCGAACTGGTTGCGCTCGCCCGCGTAGCGATCATCTGTGAGTCGCATTTATTTCCCCTTATGATAGAAATTGACCATATGTAGCTAGCCCCGCTGTACTATTATCCATAATTGGGAATTTAAGCAAATATATAGAAAATCGACTTTTCGCAGATTATTGCCCAGACCGGAGAAAAACATGGATTATGAAGGACTGGACGCGGACGATCTGACCCAGGTCCATGCGCTCAACGCAGCCTTTCTTGGCTACCTGTCCGGGAGCCCCGAGATGCGGGAGCAACTGCCCTTTGAAATGCAGGGCATGTTCGACAAGGCAAGCCCGGTCGAGCGCTCACGCGTTGCACGCAGCCCGTTCCTGATATTTTCCCTCAGTGAACATGACCACGAGCGCTGGCGGCGGGTTTTCGATCGGGATCAGGCCCTGCAGTTGTTCGATAACCCGGAGCATCCGACCGCGAGCGAGGTGGAACTGGTCTCTGCCACGCTCGCATTTCTCTGGCAGTTCGCAAAGCAGAATCCCTATGCCGCGCGGGTCATTTCGGGCGCCTCGCTCGAATGGTGCGAGCGACTGGCGGACAGTACGCTGGTCGATCTGTTTCGTTTTGCGGCCACAACGAGTCAACTGCTGGGCCTGCGATTCAGGCGTAACACGGCACTGTGGCGCAAGTTGCTGGTCGCTGGCACGAGTGCTGAATCGGAGGTGCGCTCTGCGGCTCGCATTACCGCGCTGCAAACCTTGTTGACCTGCCCGGGCCCGCGACACTATCAACATGTCGCCGCGGCGGCATGCAAAATGCCTGCGGCGGCTATGCGTGTCGCGGACCGGCGGACTGTGTCTAATTCCGTGCCGCGTAGCTACAATACGCCGCCTGATGAAAGCCCTGTCGATAAAAGGTCTCGAAAAGACCTACCAAAGCGGTAATCAGGCCTTAAGAGGCATTGACCTCGAAGTTGGCGCCGGCGACTTTTACGCGTTGCTGGGACCGAACGGTGCGGGCAAGACGACCGCAATCGGCATCGTCACATCGCTGGTCAACAAGACCGCCGGCACCGTTGAGATATTTGGTCACAGCATCGACCGGGAGCTCGGAGCAGCCAAAGCCTGTATCGGGCTGGTACCGCAGGAGATCAATCTCAACCTGTGGGAAAGCGTTCACAATACATTGTTGTACCAGGCCGGATACTATGGTCTTGGCAGGAAGCTGGCACGCGCACGCACTGAAAAATATTTAAAAGAACTCAGACTCTGGGACCGCCGCAAGGACAGCGCGAGAAGCCTGTCAGGCGGCATGAAACGACGCCTTATGATCGCGCGGGCCCTCGTGCATGAGCCGAAGCTATTGATACTCGACGAACCGACCGCAGGTGTGGACATCGAAATTCGCCGATCGATGTGGGAGTTCCTGACACGGATCAACGAGGCGGGTACCACGATTATCCTCACCACGCACTATCTCGAAGAGGCGGAATCGCTGTGTCGGCGCGTCGCTATTATTGATGAGGGCCGCATTGTTGAAGATGCAAAAATGAGCACGATCCTGAGGAAGCTGCAGCATGAAACCTTCGTCCTGAGCCTGGTGGAACCCGGCGCCAATAAGCCGCGGCTAACGGCGTTTGAAAATGTAATGAGAGATGATGGTGAACTGGAGGTGATTATCGGGCCAGGGCAGAGTCTTAACGAGCTGTTTGCAGAGCTCAACGCACAAAATGTTCGTGTAGCGAGCATGCGCAACAAGGCGAATCGCCTCGAGGAGCTGTTTCTGCGCCTGGTCGAGAGCAATAGCGACGCAAGGGATGCAGACGCATGAACCTCGCCCTGAACACGGTCGCAATAGCAACCGTTGTACAGAAGGAGGTCGTTCGCGTTCTGCGTATCTGGTTGCAGACGATTGTGCCACCCGCAATTACCATGACGCTGTACTTTATAATATTCGGCAACCTGATTGGCCGGCGCATAGGCACCATGGACGGCTTCGATTACATGTCCTACATTGCGCCCGGGTTGATCATGATGTCAGTCATCACCAATTCCTACGGTAACGTCGTGTCCTCGTTTTTTGGTGCCAAGTTCGGCCGTCATATCGAGGAGATGCTGGTTGCGCCGATGTCGAATGCAGCAATAATTATTGGCCATGTGGCCGGCGGTGTACTTCGTGGATTGATGGTCGGTGCACTGGTGACCTGCGTTGCCTTGTTCTTCACGCGACTGCATGTGGAGCATCTGCTGGTGACGATTTCAGTCGTATTGCTGTCTTCCATCGTGTTTTCGCTCGCCGGTTTTATCAATGCTATCTTCGCGAAGAAATTCGACGATATTTCCATCGTGCCGACCTTTGTGCTCACGCCACTGACCTATCTTGGCGGAGTATTCTATTCAATCTCGCTGCTGCCGGAGTTCTGGCAAAACGTATCGCGCGCCAACCCGATCCTGTACATGGTGAACGCGTTTCGCTACGGGATTCTCGGCACCTCCGACATCGAAATTGCGACGGCCTACGCGATACTGCTCGTGTTTGTAGTGCTGCTGTTTTCCTTCAGCCTCATGCTGATGAATCGCGGTGTAGGCATTCGGGAGTAGCAATGTGCGGTAGATTCGCTTTTTATTCACCCACCGAGGCGACGGCAGCATTGTTTGGTGTGCAGGGAAGTTTGCCAGTTGAGCCGCGCTACAATATCGCGCCGACCCAGTATGTCGCAGCGATTCGCAATTCAGACGACGCCGGGCGCGAACTGGTCATGTTGCGCTGGGGCCTGATACCGTTCTGGGCAAAAGACATGTCGATCGGCAATCGCATGATCAATGCCCGCGCCGAGACAGTCGCAGAAAAGCCCGCGTACCGCGCCGCCTACAAGCATCGCCGGTCGATTGTGCTTGCCGATGGATTCTACGAGTGGCGCAAAATCGGTGAGCAGAAAACGCCGTACCTGATATCGCTGGCGAGCGGCGAGCCGTTCGCGCTTGCAGGGCTTTGGGAAAACTGGACCGATAAGGAGTCGGGTGAATCCGTCCAGTCGACCACCCTGATTACAACAACTGCCAACCGGTTCATGCAGGTGCTGCACCACCGCATGCCCTTTATCCTGCAAGCGGATCGCGCCAATGCATGGCTCTCCGGGGATACCGGAATGCTGGAAAACGCAGCGGCGGATTGCCCGCCGCTACAGGCCTGGCCCGTGGACCGGCGAGTCAACAATGCACGCAACGAAGGTGCGGAACTGCTGAAACCGGTTGGTGAGACATTGTCGGCTGCTACTTGAGCAGTACAAACTCCGTATCTTGATAATCAAGAATGACGCCTTCGCGAGTGATCTCTCGCACCGTCGGGCCATCGGTCAGCGTATCGCCCTCGCGATACCGGTTCTGGTTGATCGACACAAAGCGCCGTTCGGGCACCGCGTTGTAGACATGCAGGTCTATACGCATTTCCGGCAACGCCAGTCGCCCGCTAAGGCGCACTTCATCGAAGCTTGGCAGGGTCGCCACGCCAGCCGTGACCACCGGGCTCTCGTTTTCAGGGCTAACCTCGGTATTGCGCGAACCTTGGCGCGCGGCACTTGCCGGCGCCTCGAGATCTGTTGTCGGCACAGCCTGCGTGGGGCGTGATTGCCGGACTTTATCGAGCCGGGCCACGAAATCAGCCTGGCGCGGTACTGCATTCACTTCCGGCTGGGGTGGTTGAGCTGCTGGCAGAACCGTGGGCGGGCTGGCATCCGTCTTAAGCAGCATCGCAGCGACTATCACTGCATTGATCAGCAGCAAGCCGGCAAGTGGCCACAGCCAGCGAGGCGCAGGCGCACTCCGCTGACTGTCAGGTATTGTCGATAAGCTGGCAGGCGCTTGTTGCTGGCGCTCGCTTTCCGATTTTCGTAAGGCGTCAAGGATGAATGACATGGTCAGTCCGCTGCATAGCGATTGGTGATCAGGCGCGGCACCTCACTACCGGCGGTGAGTCCGTTGACAATAATCTGGGTTTGTCGCCCGGCGAGGCCGTCCACGGTCAGGCGATGGTCGCGCTGAAAATCACGCACCTTGCTTTCAAGTCCGGCATCGTAAAAATCGGATGTCAGCGGTTCGGCGCGGTAGCGCGGTTCGATCTCGGCAAGGCTGTCACGCAACCACCTGACATTTGCATTCTGTACGCCGGGTCCGAGCGCGTCAGATACGCCGTTGGCGGGTTTCCAGACAATGAGAAACTGGCCGAACCAGAGATCCGATACTTCGGCGATGGAATGCGTGACCGGCACGCCGGCGATAGTGAGCTCAGCCTGGTCACCGTCGATTGCTTTGAGCACGGCGTCATGTGTATCGCCCTGGCTATCCGTCAGGGTCAGAATCGCGGGACGATTGTATTGGCGCAGGCTGTTCCATGAGCCACGCTGTGCCATACACTCGAACCCCAACGCCACCACGTCCACGCAATTTCTGAACGATGCGGGGTCGGGTACGCCCCAAAAGCCAAGCAGGTCGGCAAGTGCTGACTCGGAATCAGTCATGTTGCTGGCCAGGATCAGTTCCTCGTCCAGCGTGGCTTCCGGTGGCGTAGCAACAATGCTGGCTGTGGCAGTCGTTCCGGCCTGCGGTGCCGTTGTTGCGCTGGTTGCTGGTCCTGGCCCCGCGTTTTCGTTGTCGACAGGAATAGTGACCGGCGCCTGCGGGCGAGCCGCGCCCCTGAAGTTGTGCAGCGGGTCCTGCAAGACCGCGAAGGCGCCAACTCCAAGAACCAGCACACCCGCGGTGATCGCGGTGGGCGCCA
>DDIS01000184.1 GCA_002338615.1 Proteobacteria bacterium UBA1844
GCAGGCGAGCTATGAAACGAAGCTTTTCATCCATCGGTTTACACTCATTCCATGGCATTCGGGTTCTCCCCAAATGCGTCAATGTGTAAACCATGTGTTCGGAATAATCTGTAAGCTATGTGTCGCTAAGGACAGCAGCGCAGGTGGTCCATTAACAAGTTTCGAACCAACAATCGCCCGCAGGGCGATGGTTCGCACCGAGCAGGACGCAGTCCTGCGACAGTCGAGCCGCGCAGCGGTTCGACCATCCAGTCTCCCCGACTTCACATCCTCTCCTGCCGGCACCTTACCCAGCTTTGCAATCAAAGCTAATTTGACATAACCCAGAATAACTGCAGGCGTCGGCAGCATCTTCCGTTGCATGGCTGAAAACCACGACCTTCGGCACAGTATCGAGCCGATAAATTCGTTACAAAACCGGGTGAACAATATCGTTCTGCCCGCCCACCGGGTGGCGCTCTGCAGAGGAAAAAAATTGGGCCCGCGCGATCCGGTTATCAACGAGTTCAGGCAGCTTGCGGCAACGCTCCTGGTGTTGTTGCTGGCGGGCTGTGCGGCCGAGCCACCGACCGTCGATTCCACCGCGGACGAAGTCACCGTGCTGCCGCCTGTTACTGCAAGACGGATGGAAATTCCGGTGCGAACGACCCTGCCAGTACCGCCGACGCCGACCCAGGTCCAACCGGCATTGCCCGCACCGCCGTTGGTGGCGATAGTCCTGACAGGGCGTCAACCTGCCTACGACGATGTCGCGTTCGAACTCGGGGAACGACTCGAGCATTACGAAATATATGACCTTAGCGACAAGAGCCAGCCCGCCGAAACGGTATTCCGGCTCATCAACGACTCGGACTCGGGTGCAGTGGTTGCAATCGGACTTGAAGCCACTCAGGCATCTGTTGCCATGACAGCGTTGCCCGTGGTCTACGCCCAGGTATTTAACTATCGAAGCAACGGCCTCGTTACGGAGCGCAGCAAAGGTGTTTCAGCCATTGCGCCACTTGATGCGCAACTCGCGGCGTGGCAACAAACGACCCCGGAGTTGCGCCGCATCGGCGCGATAATTGGTGAAGGTCACGAAGACCTGATCCGAGAAGCCGAGGCGGCCGCTGATAATCATGGTGTCCAGCTGACCATACAGATTGTCAGGAACGATCAGGAGGCCCAGTACCAGTTTCGTCGCATGGTTACCGAGATCGACGGCTTCTGGCTCTTTCCGGATAGCCGGATTTTGAGTACTCGCGCCCTCCGGGAACTGTTGTCACAGGCCGAGCAACGCCAGGTGAGTGTTGCCGTCACGAACGACGCGCTCTTGTCCCTTGGCGCAGATATCAGCCTGTCGGCTGTCGCCACCAATATTGCGGCAACGATTGTCGAGGTTCTGCGCCGAATTCAAGCAGGAAAGCTGCAGGACATTCCGGAAATCACGCCACTAAGTGCCATCCAGGTTGTTGTGAACTGATGCGTCCGGCGCTTGCTTTCCAGTCAATTTTCGAACGTGCAGCCAGCGTCTATTCGCATTGGCGCGCAGACCGCGGCAAGCGGGTTCTTGTTAATGAAATACTCAGTATCCAGATTGTGACGGCCACCATCATCGGCGCACTCGCCATTGTTGCACTTTACTGGGGCGGACAATGGGTACTCAAAGACAGCTACGGCCGCTGGGCGCAACAATGGACCGGCGAACTTAACGAACTGGGTGCTCCCTTGTACCTGGATAACGACGGTGAAGCCAAATTCAGGCTGGAGAGTTTTGTAGGTCGATATCCGGAGATTGAACAGGTCAGCTACTACTCCCCCAATGGGAACTTACTGTTCAGCGTTGCAAACTCGGACGTCAGCGAGACTCCGGAGGCGCTGTCGACCAAAAAGCTTGAAAAAGCGAAACTGCTGATTGGCACTGATGAACCGTACCTCCTTGACGGAGGGATCCTCAATCCACGGCAGTTCGACATCGTGGCACCGATCTGGATCGAGTCCTTAAGCGAAGCCGACCTGTTCAATTTTGATGCCGACATCACGCCCGCGACCGCGGCGACCGAGCTGATCGGATACGTCAATATACAGCTCGACTACCTGATATTTCACGATGAACTGCTTGCCAATATCCGGACCGTGGTCCTGATTCTGGCGGCATTGCTTGCAATCTTTGTCTGGACCAGCCACCGCACTTTAAAGAAAGCGCTTTGTTCGTTCTCTAACCTGCAGTTGCCTATCAGGCAGCTGGCACAAGGCAATCTCGACGTAGAGTTCGAGCCCGCGGAACATCGCGAGATTTCCGACATTGTGGAGGCACTCGAGAAGACAGCATCAGCGCTCAGCGAGCGCGATTCCCGATTGTTGGAGCTCGCTAATCACGATGGCCTGACTGGGCTCCTGAATCGGCGACGCTTTGTCGAAGACCTGAAAGAAGAGTTGACACGAATCGTGCAAGACAAGCATGTCAGCGCCTTGTTCTTTATCGACCTTGATCGATTCAAATACGTAAACGATAGCTGCGGACACCCCGCCGGCGACCGCCTGATACGGCGAGTCGCGGACGAACTCCTGGAAACCGTGGACGTCACTTCCGGCACAGTCGCCCGCTTTGGCGGTGATGAGTTTGTCGTCCTGCTCAGGAATACCAGTAGCCAGTCTGCACGTACCAGCGCTGAAAAAATCCTGACTAACGTACGCCGCCTTGCGCACTTCGAGGACGAAAGGATTTTTCATGTCCACTGCAGCATCGGCATAGTGATGATCGACGGGTCAAACACCGATCAGGATGACCTGGTGGCGAAAGCAGACATTGCCTGCCACGAAGCCAAAGCCGCGGGACGCAATCGTGTTTCATTTTTTGAGCAGTCAGAAGAACGCAGCACACGCACCTCGGCCGATGTTGGCTGGATGAATAAATTGCGCACGGCAATCGACGAAGACAGTTTCGAGCTCCGTTTCCAGCCAATTAACCGTATCGACAATGGCCAAACCATCCACCATGAAGTACTCATTCGCTTGCGCGATCAGGATGGGCGCATTGTCGGACCGGATGCATTCCTGCCATCGGCGATACGTTTCGGTCTCATGTCCGAAATTGACTTTCTTGTAATTCGCAAGGCCGCCAAAGCGTGGGCGAATTTTGACTCCGGCCAGCAGGCTCTGCGCCTGTCCATCAATCTGTCGGCGAATGCATTTGAATCCGACGATCTGGCGGCAACCGTGGCCAGTACATTTAAGGAATTCAAAGTAGACCCGTCCCGGATTACTTTCGAAATTACGGAAAGCCTGGCAATTCGACGGCCGCAGAATGTTGAACAACAGATCGACCAGTTGCGGAAGTTGGGGTGCATGCTTGCGCTTGATGATTTCGGCACCGGCTACAGCTCGTTCAGCTATTT
Organism: Proteobacteria bacterium UBA1844; assembly: GCA_002338615.1. GTDB lineage: Bacteria > Pseudomonadota > Gammaproteobacteria > Steroidobacterales > Woeseiaceae > UBA1847. The sequence continues at coordinate 3,378 of DDIS01000184.1, forward strand.
GCAAAAACTGCAATTTGACTTCATCAAGATCGACGGTATTTTCGTCCAGGATATTCTGCACAATCCGGTCGATCAGAAGATGATTCGATTAATCGCGGAAATCGGATCTGAAGCCAACATGCAGACGGTTGCCGAGTATGTGCAAAATGCCGAATCGTTGGCCCTGCTCGGCGAGTTGGGCGTGGATCTCGCGCAAGGCTATTTTGTCGGTCGGCCGGCGCGCAGCCCGCAATTTCGCAGTACGCCCATTTCACTCAGTTCCCGTCGTTCGCGCCGGTCTTTAAGGCAGTAGCCTGGCGGCGTGTCACTGATGCTCATACCCCGCTCTCCAGTACGACTTGTCACCCGATTCTTGCCGTTGTACCTGGTGGTGGCATTGACTGCGCTGTTCACGAGCACGGCCGGGGCGGCACCGGGCGATATTCTCTTCAGCGACAACTTTGACGACGGTAATCTTGGCCCCTGGACGAGGTCAAATATCCTGCGCGCCGGTGTCAGCAATGCGAACGGTTTTGGCGCCGCGGGCTCGTGGGGCGCGTATACGCGGTTTGGGGCGGTCACGGTAACGAGCCCGGCAATTAACGCCTTTGTCCCTGCGGCCCGGCTGAGTCTCTGGGTACGACGCGGCGCGGACTCATTCAGCGAAGACACCGATAGCGGCGAAGACCTGGTCCTCGAGTATCTTCGTGACGATAACAGCTGGGGGGTGCTGAAGATCTATTTGGGTGGTGGCAGCAACGGCGAGGTGTACGACAGCAGCATTCTGCTACCGCCGGATGCGCTGCACAACGCACTTGCGATCCGTCTACGGCAAACGAATGGCAGTGGTTCTGGTTACGACTATTGGCATTTTGACAACGTCGTAGTCACAGAAACGACACCGCCCGAACCGCTCGCGGTCGGCAGCTGCGACGATTTCGAAGCCGGCCTGTCCGGCAACTGGAGCGTCTCGGCACTCTCCGGGTTCGCCGGGGTCAGCAATGCAACATTTTCCTCGCCCGAGAACTCGATGTATCTGAATGGCGGCGTCGTCACCGTACAGTCCAACGTCGTCGATACCAGCGACAGCAGTTTTGGCGACCTGGCTGTCTGGGTCCGGAGAGGCTCGGACAGCTTCTCCGAGTTGCCCGACGGTGGCGAAAACCTCATCGTCGAATACTTCAACGACAATTCAACCTGGGTACCGCTGGAGACCTTTACAGGCAGCGGCGCGGCGGGGCAAATTTTTTCACGCAATTATGACCTGCCCGCAGCCGGCCGGCATGCCAATTTCCGGCTCCGTTTTCGGCAAAGCAACGGGTCGGGCGCAAACTACGATTTCTGGCACGTCGATGACGTCTGTTTCGATCTCAGTACCGACCCCCTGCTGCATGTCGCGAAATTTGCCGAGGTCGTGGCGGACCCCATTAATGGCAGCAGCGATCCGCGCGCCATTCCGGGCGCTACGATGAAGTACAGAATTGTCGTGACAAATCAGGGGCCAGGCTCCACCGATCCGAACTCGCTGGTTATTACGGAGATCATTCCACCCGAAACGACGCTATACGTAGCCACGATGAGCGGCGATCCAATCGTTTTTGTTGACGGATCGGTTGCCAGCGGGTTCTCCTTCGACTTCACCAGTGACGTCGCGTTCAGCAATCAACCCGGCGGAGGCGGCCCGTACAACTACCTTCCAGTGCCCGATGCAGCGGGTTACGATTCGAGCGTCACAGGCTTCAGCATTACGCCAGGTGGAACCTTCAATGCGGCCATCGGCGGCAATTTTCCGCAGTTCACTATCGAACTGCAGGTGCGCATTAATTAGGTTCTGCTCACGTTCATTCGATCGCTGCGTTGACTTCCCTCGCCAGGCAATGTCATTGTCGCAACATCATGCAGCCAACTCTCAAAAGTAAATTGCCCAACGTGGGCACGACGATATTCACGGTCATGAGCCAGCTTGCGCATGAGCATGGTGCAATTAATCTGTCGCAAGGCTTTCCATCTTTTTCTCCGCCTGCCGAACTTACCGACATGATTGGCCATTACCTTAAACACGGCAATAACCAGTATGCGCCCATGCCCGGCGTGTTGACGCTGCGTGAAGCGATCGCGGAGAAGACCAGGCGATTCCAGGGCCGAACAGTCAATGCCGAGACAGAAATTACGGTTTGTTCGGGAGCCACCGAGGCCTTGTTCAGCACTATCCAGGCTGTCGTCAGGCGTGGTGACGAAGTCATCGTGTTTGATCCGGCTTACGATCTGTACGAACCAGCAATTCAGCTGGCAGGCGGTATCTGCCGACATGTGCCACTGGGACTCGCTGCGGGCAGTCTCGACTTCATACCTGACTGGCAGCAACTCGAAGAGTCGATTAGCAACAAGACGCGCCTGATCGTGTGTAATTTTCCGCACAATCCAACCGGGGCCATTCTCGACTCCACCGACCTCGACCGCCTTGCATCGCTCGTGCGTGACACCGGGATCCTGTTGCTGGCCGATGAGGTGTACGAGCATATCGTTTTTGACGAAAATACACACACCAGCCTGCTGTCCCATGAGGAACTATGGCCGCGTACTTTTATCGTTTCATCGTTCGGCAAGACTTTGCACGCAACCGGATGGAAAATCGGCTATTGCATTGCGCCAGCCGCGCTCAGCGCTGAATTACGCCGCGTACATCAGTTCACGGTATTCGCTGTCAATACGCCGATTCAGAATGCCCTGGCGGAGTACCTGGGATCCGACCCGGGTTTTATTGACAGTCTTGCCAGTTTCTATCAGCAGAAGCGCGACCTGTTTTGCCGGCTCTTTCAAGGATCAAGATTCAAACTACAACCTGCGCGGAGCACCTTCTTTCAGCTTGTCGACTACGCCGATATCAGCGCGGAAGGCGACGTCGACATCGCGCGGCGCTGGACTCGCGAGATCGGGGTTGCATCTATTCCGCTATCGGTTTTCTGTGCGACACCGACAGCGCGACGACTACTTCGCTTCTGTTTCGCGAAAGACGACGCGACGCTGACAGACGCTGTCGAGCGCTTACGCGCACTCAGCTAGTGTCCCGTGCGGTTAATTCGATGCATGTAGTTCGAATCCGTTTTTTCGGCCTGCAAGGCTTGCCGACGAGTCATAGCCGTAGCTATGGCGAGAAGGCAAAACGCCGCAGGACGGTAAAACGGGCCGAAATAGATCAACGAATTAGCCGCACGCGACACCAGTCTGTCGCTGCAAGAGGCGCACGGCTCACGGCTGTGGCGGCAGCACGCTTTCAATGCGCTCCATAACGTCCAGTCGATGCACGAGATCATGGATGTAATCCAGTTGGTCCGTCTCGAGGACCAGCACCTCGCACCGATCCCAGCCGCCGATCCACGCGTCGTACAGGCGTTCGAGGCGCTTCAGATAGGCGGGCGAAATGCCCTTCTCCATCCGGCGCCCGCGCAGGGCGATGCGTTGCCGTAAGGTACGCATCGAGCAACGGAGATAAATGAGCAGGTCCGGCGGCTCGATTGCATCCAGGATCGCATGGTACAAACCCTGGTAGGTGTCCCAGTCACGAGACGAGATCTTCTGCATTTGATGCAGCGCCGTCGCAAATATTTCCGCATCTTCAAATATCGTTCGATCAAGCGCGACAACACCGGTCTGTCGGTCCAGTTCCTGGTGCAGGCGAAATTTATTGCTGAGGAAATATAGCTGCGACTGGAATGCCCAGCGTTTCATGTCCTTGTAGAAATCCGCGAGGTAAGGATTCTCGTCATTGGGCTCGTAAAAAGGCAGCACACCATAGTTTCTGGCAAGAAACTCGACCAGCGTCGACTTCCCGGTACCCATGTTTCCCGCGATGGCAATTGTGCGCTTCATGCGGCGCTACGATACCCTATTCCACTCTGGCGTCCATTGTCGGTATCCCCTATTCTCTGACTTAATCCAATTAACGGAACCTGTCGTGCCGTCACCGCCTGTCCTGATCAGCGAAGCTGATATTCAAATTCGAGTCGATGAACTTGCTGCCCAGATATCCCTGGACTATGCCGACAAGGGAGATGTTGTGCTTATCGGTGTACTCAAAGGGTCCTTCATATTCCTGGCCGATTTGGCTCGTAAGATGACTATTCCGCGCACGATCGAGTTCATCGCGATTTCAAGTTACGGCAAGACCAGCGTGTCGACTGGCGCGGTACGCCTCTTGATGGATGTGCGAAGCAATATCGCCGACCGCCACGTATTGGTCGTTGAGGATATCGTCGATACGGGCCATACGCTTAAGTATCTTATCGGGCTCCTTGAATCGCGCCAGCCGGCCTCCATAAAAACCTGCGCTTTGCTGCACAAGGCCGAAAGCGCCGAAGTCGATGTCAACATCGACTATATCGGCTTCGGCATCGACGACGAATGGGTGGTTGGTTATGGGCTCGATTTTGCCGAACATGACCGGGCTTTGCCGTATATCGGCACAGTGCTGCCAGCAGATCGGGCGAAAAAATAAGCGGCCCGCTACGGCGGTTTCCTGATGCCACTGCGATCCGAGCAGTCGTTGAGCTCCGTTTCAATGGTTGAATGCCCGATTGCGTAGTCGCGCTTTAGCAGCGCCTTCACCGCGCGAATGGTGTCCGTCGACTGACCTGTTTCCTCATCGAGTTCGAGGTGCATGGTCAGGATAAGATCCTGCGGTGTCAGGCCCCACACGTGCACGTGATGGATGCCGCAGACGCCGGGCACGCTGGCCATGATCCTTTCCTGCATCTCGGCTACATCCAGCCAGTCGGGCGCACCTTCAAGCAGCACATGCGCGCTACGGCGGACCAGTGACCAGGCACTTTTCAATATCAGCAACGCGACTGCGACAGAAAGGATCGGGTCAATTGGCATCCAGCCTGTCCGGATGATGACCAATGCTGCGATGATTGCCGCGACTGAACCCAGCAAATCGCCAGCCACGTGCAATGCAGCGCCACGAATATTCAGATTATCGCGATCACCGCCGTGCAGTATGAGAAACGCCGCTATGTTCACTACCAGGCCGGCCGTCGCCACCACAAGCATTGTCGAACCGATAACCTGCTGCGGCTCCATGACACGCTTGACAGCCTCAAATAGTATCCAGCCCACTATCAGTAACAGGCTCAATCCATTGACGAATGCCGCGAGAATCTGAAAGCGCTGGTAGCCAAAGCTCAGGCGTGTATCGGGTGGTCGCTTGCTAACGCCAAATGCAATCGCCGCCAGCGTGAGCGCCATCGTGTCGGTCAGCATGTGACCCGCATCAGCAAGTAGCGCGAGCGAGCCCGACAGTATCCCGCCAATAAGCTCGACGAACATAAAGGTGCCCGTCAGCAGTAGTGCAACAAGTACACGCCGCAGGTTGCTGTCGGGCAGCTCGTGACCGTGACTGTGATCGTGTGCCATGACTAGCTGCCAGTCATCAGGCAGCTGCCTCGCGGCTGGTCGGCACGCGAATATCTTCCACCATTTTCTGTACTGCAGCGGGCGGTGGCGGGAAGAACAAGCTGACGCCTGTCGCCACCGCGAAATTGATACCCATGCCGACCACGCCGATACCCTCGGGAGATATGCCAAACAACCAGTTCGATGCAAGATTTTCGCCCCACGGCGCCCCGGCCCACTTCAAAAACAGGCCTTTGAAAAATTCGATGTAGCCATAGGTAAAAACCAGCCCCGCCAGCATGCCCGCAATTGCGCCTTGCTTGTTGATGCGCTTGAAAAAAATGCCGAGCAGAATGGCCGGAAACAATGACGCGGCCGCAAGGCCAAATGCAAACGCAACGACCTGCGCGACCCAGCCCGGCGGATCGAAGCCGAGATAGCCTGCAACCAGTATGGCGAATGCGGCGGCGATCCGCCCGACCAGCAATTCGTGCTTGTCGCTCATCGACGGCCTGATGATCCCCTTGACCAGGTCGTGCGACACAGCGGCGGAAATGACCAGCAGCAGACCCGCGGCGGTCGAGAGTGCGGCCGCAATACCGCCTGCGGCGACGAGCGCGATAACCCAGTCAGGCAATCCCGCGATTTCCGGGTTGGCGAGCACCATGATATCGCGATCGACCTCGAGTTCGTTGCCTTGCCAGCCGAAACGTTCGGCCTGGAGCGCAAAATTCGCGTTGCGATCGTTGTAATACTGAATACGCCCGTCGCCGTTCTTGTCGTCGAAAGTAACGAGCCCGGTTTGCTGCCAGGTATCGAACCAGCCTGGACGATTGGCATACTCGAGGTTGCCATCCGCTGCTCCGACGTCGCCCGGCTGCACCGTGTGGATCAGGTTCAGGCGCGCCATCGCGCCGACCGCGGGCGCCGCTGTATAAAGAATCGCTATGAATAGAAGCGCATAACCCGCAGATATTCTTGCATCTTTTACCTTCGGCACCGTGAAAAATCGAACAATGACATGCGGCAGCCCGGCCGTGCCAACCATCAGCGCCATCGTAATGCAGAACACGTCAATTTTGCTCTTGGTGCCAGTCGTGTATTGGGTAAATCCGAGCGATGTCACGATATCGTCGAGCTTGTCGAGCAATGTGCTCCCAGTTCCCAGCACCTCGCTGCCAAATGCCAGCTGCGGCACAGGATTACCCGTCAACTGAATCGCGATGAATACAGCCGGCACCGTGTATGCGAAAATCAGCACGCAGTACTGTGCGACCTGGGTGTACGTGATGCCTTTCATGCCACCGAGTACCGCATACGTGAACACCACCGCCATGCCGACTATCAACCCCACCGTGACATTGACTTCAAGGAATCGTGAAAACACGATGCCGACGCCGCGCATTTGACCGGCGACGTAGGTGAAAGATATAAAAATCAGGCAGATGACTGCGACCACGCGCGCGGCTTTCGAATAGTAACGCTCGCCGATGAATTCCGGTACCGTGAACTTGCCGAATTTCCTGAGGTAGGGCGCGAGCAACAGGGCCAGCAATACGTAGCCACCGGTCCAGCCCATCAGGTACACCGAACCGTCGTAGCCAAGGAATGCAATCAGGCCCGCCATCGAGATGAAAGACGCGGCACTCATCCAGTCGGCCGCTGTCGCCATGCCGTTCGCAATGGGTGACACACCTTTGCCGGCAATGTAAAAGTCGCCCGTGTTCTTTGCGCGCGACCAGAGCGCGATACCGATATAGAGCGCGAAACTCATGCCTACCACGAGGTAGGTAAGTGCTTTGAGACTCAACGCTCAGTCTTCCTGCACATCGTATTCGCGATCGATTCGATTCATACGCCATGCATAGAAAAATATCAGCAGGACAAAAATAACTATCGAGCCTTGCTGAGCAAACCAGAAGCCGAGTTTGACGCCGCCCACCCGCCAGTGATTCATTTGCTCGACAAACAGCACGCCGAAACCAAACGAACAAACAAACCAGACCAAGAGACAAAGACCGACGAGCCGAAGATTCGCGCGCCAATAGCCGTCTCGTCGCAACGACGATGATGTCACTTGCAGCACCCCCTGTTATACAAGCCGATGGCGTATGTTATTTAGCTCAGGCAGCAATGTAGCAGAGCAAGGCCAAATTATCAGTCTGGGGTCGGCGTGCGCAATGCACCGGTTGCCGCGGCAAAACTGGTCATTGCACGAAGTACTGCCGGAAAAATCGCGACCCTGCCCGGAGCCCGGTATCAGGATCTCTGGCCTGGCTTGCGGGCACCATCTGGATGCCGCACAAAAAGAAAGGCGGTTCCTTACGGAACCGCCCTGTTACCACCATGGTGCACGTGGTACCTGGCCCCCTGATTCCCCCGCCAAGTCGTACCTGAAGGTGTCTTTCATTCGCGGCGCCGACCGCAAGTCAGCAACTGTTGCTATAAGGCGACGCCTCGACAATGCCGAAGTTCGCAGAAACATCAGGAATTGTCAACACTTTAGACCTTATCCAGACTCGTCTTATGTTAAGACCCATCTTTTGTAGTAAATGCGCAACACTACTCGTCAGCCACCGTATTGCGTAATGTACCAATCGGTCCGAGATCCACCTCCACACGGTCAGCCGCCTGCAGCCACACCGGGGGCTTCCGCGCCGCGCCAACACCGCCCGGCGTACCCGTCGCGATGATGTCCCCGGGCAGGAGTTCCGTGAAGGTCGAGCAATATTCAATGAGCGCCGGAATGTCGAACAGCAGATCACCGAGTCGCGCTCTTTGCATTTCAATGGCGTTCACGCGTGTCGAGAGCACCAGGCCCGGAAGATCAGGCACCTCGTCAGCGGTTGCGAGATACGGTCCAATTGCTCCACTACGCGCAAAATTCTTGCCCGCCGTGAACTGATGTGTGTGCGATTGCCAGTCGCGTACGCTACCGTCCATGAAACAGGTATAACCCGCAATTACGTCCGCCACCTCATCGCGCGCGACTGCTCTGGCGTTCCGGCCGATAACGATGGCAAGTTCACCTTCGAAGTCAAACTGCTCCGAGGCACGAGGCTTGATGACTGCCTCTTCATGTCCCACCAGACTGCCGGGAAAACGTACGAACAGAACCGGGTGGCTCGGAACCTGGCGGCCCATTTCAGCAATGTGCGGCCGGTAATTGACGCCGACGCAAAGAATTTTGTCCGGCTTGCCGATGAGCGGTAGGTAATGTATGTCGTTGCTGCTGTGAACGATCGGCGCAAGATTTGCGCGCAGATTATCGAGCGTGCCGGCCGTCAGCACCGCCTTGAGATCGGGAAATTGTTGCCGAAATGACGTGCTGGCAGCACGAATGCCAGCGCTCGTGACCAGTCCGTACGTGCTCACACCCTCGATTTCAAAGCTCAGTGCTTTCATAGGAATCCCGCTACAATGTACGCTGGAGAGAATCTTAACGTCGAGTGATCACATTGAACATGCGAAAATATGATGCAAGACAATACTGCGCAATCATTTGCCTTGTGGTTGCCAGCCTTGCAACAGGCCTGGCGCGTGCCGATACCGTGCTGCACAACATCCATGGTGCCACTTCGACCAACGACGGTATCCGTACGTTTTCAGTTCTTGTATTTGACGACGAGGGCCGGATACTTGCCGTCGGCGACGACAGCGTGGTGAATAAATTCACGGCCGCAAAGCGCCTTGACGGTCAGGGTAAATTTGTTCTGCCAGGGCTGGTGGACGCGCACGCACACCTGTCGTCGCAGGGCTTCCTCGCGACGAGCCTGGACGTTACTGGCGTGACCAGCCTTGCAGATACGGTGGCCAAAATTGCGGCCTACGGCAAAGCGAACCCGAGCGCCAAATTCATTACTGGCCGTGGCTGGAACCAGGTGCTCTGGCCGGTCAAGGAATTCCCGACGGCTGCGGATATCGACGCGGTTATCAACGACCGGCCTGTATGGTTGCGCCGCATTGATGGGCACGCAGGCTGGGCCAACAGCAAGATGCTCGCACTCGCGGGCATCGATGCGGACACACCCGACCCGGTGGGCGGCAAGATCATGCGGGACGGCGACGGCAGAGCAACCGGCGTGATCATCGATCTCGCCATGAATATGCTCGACGCGAAGATTCCTCCGCCGACCCGGGATGACATCCACACGGCCTATGTGAAAGCTATCGAGTCACTGGTGCCGCTTGGCATGACCGGCATGCACGATGCGGGTATCGATATCACGGAAGCCGAAGTCCTGATCAGCATGGCCGACAACGACGAACTCGACATGCGCGTGTACGCCATGATCAGTGACACTGGCGAAAACCTGGATGCGATGGGCAAGCCGCTCAAAGCATACGGCCGCGAACGACTCGATATCCAGGCAGTAAAACTGTACGCCGATGGGGCGCTTGGCAGCCGTGGTGCGGCGATGATCGAGCCCTACTCCGACGACGCCGAGAATCGCGGTTTGCCGTTCCTGACCGAGCAGCAACTCATCAGCTACGTGAAAAAAGCCAACAGTATGGGTTTCCAGGTTGGCATTCATGCAATCGGCGATCTGGCCAACCGCATGTCGCTGGATGCCTTCGATGCGGCACAAGGCGGCAAGCCTTCGCCACTTAGAAACCGCATTGAACATGCGCAGATTATTTCTCTGGACGACATACCGCGCTTTGCCGAACTTGGCGTGATCGCATCGATGCAACCGGTCCATGCAACCAGCGACATGAACATGGCGGAAGATCGAATCGGCAAGCAACGCATCAAGGGTGGGTATGCCTGGCGACGCTTGCTCGACACAGGCGCGGTTCTCGCCTTCGGCTCGGATTTCCCGGTTGAGCTGCCAAACCCCTTTCTGGGCCTGTATGCGGCTGTAACGCGCGAAGACCGCGCCGGCCTGCCGGCAGGTGGCTGGTATCCGGATCAGGCCCTGACCCGCGCTGAGGCCCTCCACGCCTTCACGCTCGCTGCGGCATATGCTGCCCACCAGGAAGATCGCATGGGCAGCCTTGAGGCCGGCAAGTGGGCGGACTTCATCGTCGTTGATCGGGACTATTTCAAGATTCCCGCAAGCGCAATCGACGATATCAGGGTTCTGCAGACCTGGGTCGGCGGCGAGCTCGTGTTCGACGCGAGTGACGAAGAGCGGCCATGATCATCGAACAAATCTGGACCGGCAACTCACTCCGCAACTTCAACTACCTGGTTGCCTGCCCGGAGACCGGCGAGGCACTCGCGATTGACCCTCTCGATGTCGACAAATGTCTCGCGACGGCCACTGCCAGGCAATGGACAATTCGGCAGATATTCAATACGCACGAGCACGGCGATCATATCGGTGGTAACAGCAAACTGGCCGCGGCAACCGGCGCGCCTATTATCGCGCACCGCAACGCTGTAACTCACATACCGAACGTGAGCCGCGGCGTGGGCGCCGGCGATGTCATCCAGATTGGCGCGACCGTCGTTTTGCAATGCATGGATACGCCGGGGCACACGATGTCGCATATTTGCCTGCTCTCACAAACCAGTCCACCGGCACTGTTCAGTGGTGACACGTTTTTCAATGCCGGTGCCGGCAATTGCCACAATGGCGGCCACCCGGAAGAACTATTCGAAACCTTCGAGTCGCAGCTACAGCCGCTCGATGACGCGACCCGCATCTATCCGGGCCACGACTATCTCGTCAATAATCTCGAATTTACGCTCGATCGTGAACCCGACAACGAAGCTGCGCGAAGCTTGCTCGCCGAGGTCGCGGCGCAGGACCCAAACGACGCGCTGATCACGACCATGGGTCAGGAACGTGAAATCAATGTATTCCTGCGACTGGACAGTCCGGCCGTGATTGCGCAACTGAAAGATATGTTGCCGGACCCTGATGCGCCGCCGGACCGACGTACGGTCTTCTTGAAATTACGCGAACTTCGTAATCGCTGGTAGGGAGCAGTCCGTACCTCGGTCCCGCTGGCCCGTACGCTGGCCCGTACCCGCTGGCCCGTACCCGCTGGCCCGTACCTGCTGGCCCG
>DDIS01000196.1:0-14731 GCA_002338615.1 Proteobacteria bacterium UBA1844
GCAGCCAGGCGGCGTGCTGACCCGGGCGGGTCACACCGAAGCGGGTTGCGACCTTGCGCGACTTGCAGGACTCGAGCCTGCGGCGGTGATCGTCGAAATTCTCAACCAGGACGGCAGCATGGCGCGCCGGCCCGATCTCGAGCGTTTTGGCCGTGAACGCGGCATCCGTATTGGCACGATCGCTGACCTGATTCGCTACCGGCTCGAGAAGGAACGAAACGTCGAGCGCATATCCGAGGTGATGGTTGATACGGAGTACGGTGAATTCAAAATGCTCTGCTATGACGATCGAGTGAATCGTGTCGTACATGTCGCGCTCGTCAAAGGAGACCTGTCCACGACGGACAACCCGCTGGTTCGCGTGCACATTCAGGACACGCTCGGCGATGTGATCGGTGTGAAGAGCAGCTCGCTGGGCTGGCCGCTTGACAGTGCGATCGAGCGCATCAGCAAGGAGGACGTGGGTGTCATCGTATTGCTGCGCGGACAGGAGAATGCGCGCGAGTTCATAGAGGCGGTCGAAAGTCTTGGTGACTCTCATGATGAAGTGCGCGAACGCCGATCGGGAGATGCCGTGCTGCGGACTTACGGTATCGGTGCGCAAATACTGAGAGATCTCGGCCTGAGCAAGATCCGTGTATTATCGGCGCCCAAACACATGTATGCGATTTCGGGTTTCGATCTCGAGATTACGGAATACGTTTAAGTTCAAGGCTTCTTTTGATGCACAAACTGAAAACCACCGAAGGCGATACCCAGGTGCGGGATGCGCGCTTCGCTATCCTGGCCTCGCGATTTAATGACTATATTGTCGAGTCGTTGATCAAAGGCGCGGTGCACTGTCTGCGACAGCACGGCGCGAGCGATGCCGATATCGAGATTGTGCGCGTGCCGGGCGCATTCGAAATGCCATTGGTCGCCGCGAAACTTGCGGCGAGCCGCCGCTTTGACGGCATTATCGCGCTTGGCGCGGTTATCCGTGGCGGCACACCGCATTTTGACTACGTTGCGGGTGAATGCGTGCGCGGTATTTCTGCGGTCGCAAGAGAGCACGGTATCCCGGTTGGTTTTGGTGTGCTGACCGTGGATACAATCGAGCAAGCTATCGAGCGTGCCGGGACCAAGGCAGGAAATAAAGGCTACGAGGCAACTCTGGCGGTCATAGAGACGGTTAACCTCCTGCGGCGCATGGCCTGATCGATGGCCGGCCACAGCGCTTCCGGCGCCCGAACCCGCGCACGCGAACTCCTGTTGCAGGCCTTGTATCAAAAGCAGATTGCCGGGCATGAGCTTGCGGAACTTCTAAAGCAGTTTCGAGCGCAAGCGGCGTATGAGCGCGTCGATGTCGAGTTTTTCGATACAGCGCTGGCCGACATCTGCAGGCAACAGCCTGAACTCGAAGTGACGATCGCCGGACTCATCGACCGCCCGCTCGAGCAACTGGATCCGGTTGAACTTGGTATCCTTCTCATCGGCGCCTACGAGTTACAGCATCGTCCTGATGTACCGTATCGCGTCGTAATTAATGAAGGTGTGAACCTCGGCAAACGCTTCGCCTCCGTCGACGGCTACAAGTACGTAAATGCCTGTCTCGACAAAGCGGCGCAGGCGCTGCGCAAGCTTGAAGTACAGGCCGGGCACGCTCGACATTAGTACCAGGCCCGACACGCTGCCAGCGAGATGCTATGGACGAATTTGAACTGATACGGCGCTACTTCGACAGGGCGAATACGCGCGCTGACGTTGTCGTTGGTATCGGAGATGATGGTGCCGTGGTCGTGCCAACACCCGCTATGCAGCAGGTTTCAGTCATTGATACGATGGTCGAAGGCGTGCACTTCCCACAGCACTTCAACCCGGCAGATGTCGGTTACCGCGCAGTCGCGGTGAATCTTTCGGATATTGCGGCGATGGGTGCCACACCACGCTGGATGACCCTGGCCTTGTCGATGCCGGTGGCCGATGCGGAGTGGCTCGCATTGTTCGCCGAGGGTCTGCATACCGCGGCTGCCGAATTCGATGTTGCATTGATTGGCGGTGATACGACGCGCGCACCGGTCACGGTTGTGACCGTGCAGGTGAGCGGCGAAGTACGCCACGGCACGGCACTGTTGCGCAGCGGCGCGAAAGCCGGCGATACAATCTATGTCACCGGAACGTTGGGTGACTCCGCGGCCGGTTTGCAGGGCCTCGAAGCAGGCCGGCCCGTGAAAGAATTGCTCAGTCGCTATGCGAGGCCCTCGGCGCGAGTCAATTACGGGCGCAGCCTGATCGGGCATGCATCCGCCGCCATCGACATTTCCGACGGCCTGTACGGCGATTTGAGTAAATTGCTGGCGGCCAGTGGCGTTGGCGCAGAATTAGACCTCGACGCACTGCCAATCTCAAGGTCACTGGCTGAACATTTCGATGCAGCAGACTGTCGGTCATTCGCTCTTACCGGAGGCGATGATTACGAGCTGTGTTTTACCGCGCCCGGCAGGCTACCTGATCCCGGAATCCTGACGGTCACCGCTATTGGCAAAGTGACAGAAGCCCGGGATATCGTCTGTACAGAAAACGGTCGACCGGTTCCCTTCAGCGACAGCGGATACGCGCATTTCAAGTCGGCGGGCGCATGACGCGGAACGTCAGCAACCTGCGTCGCAAGGTTCTTCGCGATCCGGTCAATTTTCTTGCGTTTGGATTCGGTACCGGACTGGCACCGTATGCCCCTGGGACCTTTGGCTCGTTACCCGGACTGTTGCTCGGCTGGTTGACACTCGGCCTTGGACTTTATGTTCAATTGGCGGTGCTGGCTTTTTTGATCGTGGCCGGCATTTACCTGTGCGGCGAAAGTGCGCGGCGCATTGGTGTGCATGATCACGGCGGCATTGTTTGGGACGAGATCGCCGGTATGTACATGACGTTGTTGTTAGCGCCGCCAAGCATCGCGGGTTTCGCTATTGCATTCGCTCTGTTTCGACTCTTCGATATTGTTAAACCCTGGCCGATTCGCGACCTGGATCACAGACTGCGCGGAGGCCTCGGAATTATGCTTGATGACCTCGCAGCTGCTCTGTATGCCTTGCTATGTCTGGGTTTTCTGGGGTGGCTAATGCAGTAATCACGAGCGGAAAAATGGCCAGCCCAGTTAGCGAAATAAAACGCTCGAAAGACGTGCCGGACAAGATCGGCAAATACGTCATCATTAACAAGATTGGCAAAGGCAGCACCGGCGACGTGTACCTGTCGCACGATCCTTATTACCGCCGCGACGTAGCCATCAAGGTCTACAACATCGAGAAGAATTCCGATGCCGACCGCGCACGCGTCTCACGCAAGATGTTCTTTAACGAAGCGCACATGGTCGGGATGCTGCAGCACCCGAATATCATGCCAATCTTCGACGCCGGTGAAGAAGACGGCGCGTACTACGTCGTCACCGAGCACATCCAGGGCGCACGCACGCTGGCCGCGTACTGTCGTCCCGACAACCTGCTGCGCGTCGATGACGTGGTCGAGATCATCTACAAGTGTGCCAAGGCACTGCACTATGCACACGGCCGCGGCGTTATTCATCGCGATATCAAACCGTCCAACATAATGCTCACCATCGACAACGACGTGCGCATTATCGATTTCGGTATTGCGATCGTCAGTGATTCGGAAGTATCGCGTATTGAAGGCATTGCGGGCAGCCCGAGTTACATGTCGCCGGAACAGGTGCAGTCCGAAGAGCTCACACTGCGCTCGGACCTGTACTCCCTGGGCGCGGTCATGTACGAGTTACTCACGGGGTTCAGACCCTTTCGGGCTGACAATCTGTCCAAACTGTTGCACCAGATCGTGTACGCGACGCCACCACCGATTCATACCTACCGCGAAGACCTGCCCGAAGAACTCGAGGACGTGGTCGCACGCAGTATGCTCAAAGACCCCAACAAGCGTCCTAATACCGGGGCGACAATGGCCGCGGAGCTGACCCGCGTTTACAAGAACCTGCGCCAGAAGTACGACAGCTTCGATTACCAGGAACACTTCGACCTGTTGCGGACGCTGACATTCTTTCACGAGTTCTCGCACGCGGAAATCTGGGAAGTGCTGCGTGCGTCAGACTGGCACGAATACCGCGATGGTGACGATATCGTGCGTGAAGGTGAAATCGACGATCGCTTTTACATCATCGTTTCTGGCACCGTGTCGGTCGAATCGAATGGCAGCAGTGTTGGCAGCTTGTCCAACGGCCAGTGTTTCGGCGAAACCAGCTACGTGCGTGGCGCCAAACGACAGGCGTCGATCAAAGCGAACGGTCCCGTCACTTTGCTGCGCGTAAGCTCCACGCTGATGGAACAGGTATCGTCGAGCTGCCAGCTGCGCTTCAACAAGGTGTTCCTCCGATCGCTGATCAACCGGCTGCAAGGCAGCGGTGTAACCAACACCTGACACGTTTGGCATTGCGCATGGCGGCTGCGCTCCGGTGACCCAAATCCGCGGCAACGATGCAAACCTGGGTTACACTGCCGGGATTCGAAATCATTTGCCCGGGGATCTCCATGTTAAAGCGCGCTGCCTTCCTCAATTTGCTGGTTCTGTTTCCCGCTTTTGCTATGGCATCCGAACTCAGCGACGCGGTTCAGCAAGACTATGACGAGTATCTATGGCCTCTGTTTGATCAATTCCATCGCAATCCCGAGCTGTCGACGGTAGAAAATGAAACTGCGGCGCGCATGGCCGAGGAGCTGGAACGAGCCGGTTTCGAAGTCACAACCGGTGTTGGTGGTACGGGTGTTGTTGCGCTCATGAAAAACGGCGACGGACCGACCGTCATGATGCGCGCCGACATGGATGGCCTGCCGGTGGAAGAGAAATCCGGACTTGAAAACGCCTCGCGCAAGCAGCAGAAGGACCCTATCACTGGCAACAACGTGTATGTGATGCACGCCTGCGGCCACGATGTGCATATCACGAGCATGGTTGGCACGGCGCGCTATATGGCGAGTCACAAAAATAGCTGGCGCGGTACCTTGATGCTGGTGGTGCAGCCGGCTGAGGAACGTGTGCTGGGTGCGGCGGCAATGAAAGCAGATGGTATCTGGGAGCGATTCGGAACCCCGGACTATGCGCTTGCGTTTCACGTCTCGTCGAATGACGTGGCGGGCGTCATAAACATATCAGAAGGCAGCCCCTACGCTGGTGCAGATACCGTCGATATCATCATTCACGGCGTTGGCGCGCACGGTGCGCACCCGCATCGCGGCAAGGACCCGATCGTACTCGGTAGCGAGATCGTGCTCGCATTGCAGACCCTGGTGTCGCGGGAACTATCGCCGCGCATGCCTGGTGTCGTCACGGTCGGCTCATTTCATTCAGGCACCAAGCACAACATCATTCCCGACGAAGCGCATTTGCAATTGACGGTGCGCAATACCAGCGCGGAAACTCGCGCATTGCTGCTGAGCGGCATCGAACGCATTGCTGTCAATATGGGGCGAGTCGCAGGGCTTCCCGAAGATTTGCTGCCCGAGGTTATTATTTCGGAAGAAAGCGTGCCCCCAACCATCAACGATGCCGAGCTGGCACGCCGTTTGAAAACGGCATGGGGAGAAGATATCGGTGCGGATCGAGTGGTGGATATTCCGACTCGGGGCATGGGCGCCGAAGATTTTCCGTTTTTCACGGTCGACCCGTCTATTCGCAGCGTGTACTGGGCAATCGGCGGCACTCCGGCAGAGGCATTCAAGCGCGAAGCAGAGGGTGGTGAGCCGGTGCCAAGCCATCACTCACCGTTATTCAAAATCTCTCCGGAGCCTTCCGTTACTGCCGGGGTCGAGTCGACGGTGGTCGCGTTGCAGGAATTGATGAAGCCTTAGCCGATCCAAACCCTGCGTTTTAATCGTCACCAACGAAATCTTCGACGAGTTCGTCGCCGCCAGCACTTTTCAGCAGAATTTCAACTTTTTGCTCGGCGTCTTTCAGGGCTGCCTGGCAGCCGCGGGTGAGTTTGATGCCCTCTTCAAATTTCTGCATGGCTTTTTCAAGCGGGAGGTCGCCGGACTCGAGTTCCTCGACCAGTGTTTCGAGATCGGCGAGTGATTTTTCGAGATTCAGCTTTTTCTTGTTGCTCATGTCAGTTCCGTGGCCCCAAAACCCGGCTGCTACGCTACCGCCCATAATCGCTATGGTCAATGGTTTCGACGATTGCTAAGCTCATGCCCCCGCCGCGTTGACAGTGCCTGTTCGTGGGACTAGAGTTGTTTTATTAGACTTAGTCTAATAATTTCATCCTGTTTTACCTGGCTTGATAATTTCAGAAAAATCACCGTGAGGATCAAGGAATGTCGCTTAAAGGCAGCAAGACCGAAACTAATTTAAAAGACGCTTTTTCCGGCGAGTCGCAAGCGAACCGCCGTTACCTGTATTTCGCAGCAAAAGCAGACGTTGAAGGCTACAACGACGTGGCTGCTGTATTCCGCTCCACCGCCGAAGGCGAGACCGGCCACGCGCACGGCCACCTTGAATATCTGGAAGCCGTCGGTGACCCGGCCACCGGATTGCCAATTGGCTCCACCAGTGCGAATCTCAAAGCGGCGATCGCTGGCGAGACGCACGAATACACGGATATGTATCCGGGTATGGCGAAAACCGCTCGCGACGAGAAATTCGACGAAATCGCGGACTGGTTTGAAACGCTTGCGAAGGCAGAGCGCTCGCACGCCAATCGTTTTCAGAAAGCACTCGACACGCTTGACGACTAAGCGCAATTGCGAACAAATTGTCCACCGGGTAGTGCCGGGCGATTGCGCCCGGCGCCTTTACGATGACGACCTCCGGCGATAAACGCGAGGGCAGTCTTGATGCGCCCGTGCGCCATCCGATTGCCTGGCAAAGCGACGAGTTTTATGACGACGCCGCATTGTTCAAGGAAATGGAGCGGGTATTCGATATCTGCCATGGCTGCCGTCGCTGCTTCAACCTGTGCAACTCGTTCCCGACCTTGTTCGATGCTGTTGATGCATCCGAAACGATGGAAGTCGACAGTGTGCCGAAAAAGGTCTACTGGGAAGTCGTCGACAATTGCTATCTCTGCGACATGTGCTACATGTCAAAATGTCCCTACGTACCGCCGCATGAATGGAACGTGGATTTCCCGCACCTCATGCTGCGAGCGAAAGCGAAACGGTTCAAGCAGGACGGTGCGCCGTTGCGCGACAAAATATTAAGCGCCACGGATACGGTAGGAAAAATCGCGGGCATACCCGTCGTCGCCGGAGTGGTGAATGCAGCCAACCGATCATCGTCGGCGCGCAAGGTGCTCGAGAGTACGCTGGGCGTCCATCGTCATGCGCCGGTCCCGGAGTATCATTCGACTACGGCGCGGAAGCGACTCCGGCGACTCAACAACAACACAGGCGAAAATGCGGAGCCAACTGCCAACACCCGCGGCAAGGTCGTTCTGTACACGACCTGTTATGGCAACCGCAACCGGCCTGCGTTGAACGAAGACCTCGTCACCGTTTTCGAGCACAACGGTATCCCGGTCGCGCTCGCGCAAAAGGAAACCTGTTGTGGCATGCCAAAGCTCGAGCTTGGCGACCTGGAATCGGTCGAGAAAGCGAAGAATATTAACGTACCAGTACTGGCAGCCTGGGTGGACAAAGGCTGGGACATCGTTGCACCGATTCCGTCCTGTACGCTCATGTACAAGCAGGAGCTGCCGTTGATGTTTCCCCACGACGCCAATGTATTGAAGGTGCGCGATGCGATCTACGATCCGTTCGAATACCTGATGCTGAGGCATCGCGACGGCAAGCTGAAGACCGAGTTCAGCACGTCACTTGGCAAGGTATCGTACCAGGTCGCTTGTCACCTGCGGGTGCAGAATATCGGGTTCAAGACGCGCGATCTGCTGCAGCTGATTCCCGGCACCAGCGTTGAGCTCATTGAACGCTGTTCGGGCCACGACGGCACCTATGCGGTGAAAAAGGAATTTCATGACATTGCGAGGAAGATCGCGCGGCCGGTTGTGAACAGGGTTAACGACAGCCAGGCACAGTATTTCGCAAGCGATTGCCCGATGGCTGCGGAACAGATTGCGCGGGACCTGGACGACTTCGACGCCGGACATCCGATGAATTTGCTGCGCAAGGCGTATGGACTGTGAGGTAGAAATGCGGAAACTGACGCGCGATGACCTTATGAGCCTGGAGCAGTACGCGCTGCAGCGCGACGCATTCAAGGCGCAAGTGATTGAGCACAAACGTAATCGGCGTATTGCTCTCGGTACGAACGCCTCGCTGTATTTTGAGGATCGCCTGACCATGCAATACCAGGTGCAGGAGATGCTGCGTATCGAGCGAATTTTTGAAGCTGCCGGCATTGCTGATGAACTTGATGCCTACAATCCCCTGATACCGGACGGGAGTAACTGGAAGGCGACCTTCATGGTTGAATTCCCCGAGGTCGAGGAGCGACGGCAGATGCTCGCGCAACTCGTTGGTATCGAAGACAAAGTATTTGTGCAGGTAGACGGGCACGCAGCGGTCACCGCCATTGCCGATGAAGACCTCGCTCGCTCAGACGACGACAAAACGTCGGCGGTTCACTTCCTGCGTTTCGAGCTCGACGATAAGATGGTTGCTGCATTGCGATCCGGTGCAGCCCTCAGCGCCGGCATCGACCACCCGAACTATCGCGTGAATGTGTCGCCGGTGGCTGCGAACATTGTCAGCGCGCTGATCGCGGATCTGGACTGAGCGGCGATTCGCGTCCGAACACGCCTATCGCGCCGGGACGGCGCTCCTGCGATCGGGACTTCGCTAATCGCCGGCATCGCGCCGGGACGGCGTTCGTACGTTGGGGATTTCCCTAACCGTAGGAGCGGCATCCTGCCGCGATCGGAACACCGGCATCGTGCCGGCAATGGCTGTGCAGATTCATCTCATTCAAGCTAGAATCGCCGCGTGCTTTCGCTACCCTTCCTGCATCCTTAATGAATAAACGATACGACGCCGCGGACATCGAGGTCCTGAGCGGTCTGGAGCCTGTGCGGCGCCGGCCCGGCATGTACACGGATACAACCCGGCCAAATCATCTTGCTCACGAAGTCGTCGACAACAGCGTGGACGAAGCGCTGGCCGGCTATTGCAAGAAAATTGACATCACTATTTACAAGGACGGTTCGCTCGAAGTGTCCGACGATGGGCGCGGTATGCCCGTTGACAAGCATCCGAAGGAAAAAATTCCCGGCGTCGAGCTCATCCTCACACGCCTGCACGCGGGTGGAAAATTTTCCAATGCGAATTACCAGTATGCGGGCGGCTTGCACGGTGTCGGTGTTTCGGTGGTCAATGCCCTGTCGAAAAACCTTGAAGTATGGATTCGGCGCGGCGGCAAGGAATACAACATGAGCTTTGCGGGCGGCGAAAAGCGCGGCAAACTCGAAACGGTGGGCACGGTCGGTAAAGCCAATACGGGTACGACGATTCGGTTCTGGCCTGACCCCAAATACTTCGATTCGGCAAAATTCTCGGTATCGCGGCTTAAACACGCATTGCGCGCAAAAGCGGTGCTGTGTCCGGGCCTCACCGTCACGCTGAAAATAGAAAAACCGGCGGAGAAGTTCGAATGGTGCTACTCGGGCGGGCTCGAGGAATACTTGCTCGAGTCACTCGGCGGTACCGGTACTCTCCCGGCGGAACCGTTTTCGGGGAAAATGGAAGGCAAGAGCGAGGCAGTGGACTGGGCACTGGCGTGGGCAGTCGAAGGCGGTCAGCCCGTGACCGAGAGCTACGTGAACCTGATACCGACGGTGCAGGGTGGGACGCACGTCAACGGTTTGCGCACCGGCCTTACAAACGCATTGCGTGAGTTTTGTGATTTCCGGAACCTGCTGCCGCGCGGTATTACCCTGGTACCCGAAGATGTATGGGACGGCTTGAATTTCGTCCTGAGCACCAAACTCGAAGACCCGCAATTCTCGGGCCAGACCAAGGAGCGCCTCTCCTCGCGCGAATCGGCGGCCTTCGTGACGGGTGTCATCAAGGACACGTTCTCGATCTGGCTCAACCAGCATCCCGAGACCGGCGATGCGATCGCGCAGCAGGTTATATCCAAAGCGCAAAAGCGGCTGAAGGCTGCGAAACAGATTGTGCGCAAGAAGATTGTCAGTGGGCCCGCCTTACCCGGCAAACTGGCTGATTGCACGGCCCAGGAGCCGGAGCTTTGCGAGATCTTTCTCGTTGAAGGCGACTCGGCTGGTGGTTCTGCAAAGCAGGCACGCGATCGCAACACGCAGGCCATCATGCCCTTGCGTGGCAAGATTCTTAACACCTGGGAAGTGGACTCGGGCGAGATTCTCGCGTCACAGGAAGTACACGATATCAGTGTTGCGCTGGGTGTTGATCCGGGCAGCAACGACATCAGTGGCTTGCGCTATCACAAGGTTTGCATCCTGGCTGACGCGGACTCGGATGGCTTGCATATTGCAACACTACTGTGCGCGTTGTTCTTGCGTCACTACCGGGAACTCGTGCTGGCTGGGCATATTTATGTCGCGATGCCGCCGTTGTACCGTGTCGATGTTGGCAAAGAGGTTTTCTACGCACTCGATGAGGGCGAGCGCAAGGGTATCCTTGATCGCATCGACGCCGAAAAAAAGCGTGGCAAGGTCTCCGTCACGCGCTTCAAGGGTCTCGGCGAGATGAACCCGTCTCAGCTGCGGGAAACGACAATGAATCGCGATACGCGGCGCCTCGTGCAGCTTACAGTTGGTGGCAACGACAAAGTTGATCAGCTAATGGATATGTTACTTGCCAAGAAGCGCTCGAAAGATCGCCGGGAATGGCTGGAAGCCAAAGGCGACCTTGCGGAAGTGTAGACGCTGCGTTCCGCCGCGATACCCGTTTTGAACCGCGGCTGGACGCCGCTCCTGCAGCGTTGCGCTGGCAGCAGAAGGAATTTCACATGCAAAACAGCTTGAATCTTGAAGGCGTTGAACGGCAATCGCTGAAGGACTATACCGAGAAAGCCTATCTCGATTATTCGATGTACGTGATTCTCGATCGTGCACTGCCGTCGATCGGCGATGGATTGAAGCCCGTGCAGCGGCGCATCATTTATGCCATGAGCGAACTCGGCTTGTCAGCCGGTTCGAAACCCAAAAAGTCCGCCCGCACAGTCGGCGACGTGATCGGCAAGTTTCATCCACACGGCGATTCAGCCTGCTACGAAGCCATGGTGCTGATGGCGCAGAGTTTTTCCTATCGCTATCCCATTATAGATGGGCAAGGGAACTGGGGCTCGACGGACGATCCGAAGTCCTTCGCGGCCATGCGCTACACGGAATCGCGGCTCACGCCGTACGCGAAAAACCTGTTGCAGGAGCTCGCGCACGGCACCGTTGACTGGGTACCAAATTTCGACGGCACGATGGACGAACCCATAGTGCTGCCTGCACGGCTTCCAAATTTGCTGCTCAATGGTACGACCGGCATCGCGGTTGGCATGTCGACGGACGTGCCGCCGCACAACCTGCGGGAAGTGGCGAGCGCGCTGGTACACCTTATCGACAATCCGAAAGCCAGTGTTGCGGACCTGATGAAACACATCAAGGCGCCTGATTTCCCGACCGGTGGCGAGATTGTTTCGCCGCGTGCCGATATCAACGAGATTTATACGACCGGTGCCGGCACCTTGCGCTTGCGCGCTGCGTACCGGAGCGAAGGCAACGACATCATAATCACAGCTCTGCCACACCAGATCTCCGGTGCGAAAATTCTCGAGCAGATCGCGCTGCAGATGCGTAACAAGAAACTGCCGCAGGTGGATGACTTGCGCGATGAGTCCGATCATCTCGATCCGACCCGCCTCGTGATCAGCAAAAAGCGTGGAGTCGATGTGGAGCAACTCATGTCGCATCTGTTTTCGACCACCTCGCTGGAGCGGACTCTGCGCGTGAACATGAACGTGATTGGACTGAACGGGCGACCGCGATTGTTCAATCTCGTGAGCTTCCTGACTGAATGGATACAGTTTCGCAAGCAGACTGTTACTCGAAGACTGCAGCATCGCCTCGAGATTGTGCATGAGCGCCTGCATATTCTGGACGGTCTGCTGGCCGCCTATCTCAACATTGACGAAGTGATTGCGATCATCCGGCGGGAGGACGAGCCGAAGCCGGTGCTGATGAAAAAATTCCGTCTTTCCGACTTGCAGGCCGAAGCGATCCTGAATATCAGGCTGCGCAACCTGGCTCGGCTTGAGGAAATGAAGATTCGTGGCGAGCAGGACGCATTGAATGAGGAACGGACAACGCTCGAAAAGACGCTCGGCAGCGCCGCGCGGATGAAAACCCTGATAAAAAATGAAATTCTGGCGGACGCCGAGTCCTATGGCGACGAACGGCGCACGGTCGTCGTCGAACGAGAACCAGCGCAGGCGATCGACGAAACACAGCTCATCACGAGCGAACCGGTGACAGTGGTGCTGTCGCAACGGGGCTATGCGCGTGCGGCGCGGGGGCACGATATTGACCCGGCAGTTCTGAGCTACAAGTCCGGGGACGGCTTCCTCGCCGCGGCGACGGGCCGCAGCAACCAGCTGGCGATGTTTATCGACAGCACGGGTCGCGTGTACAGCACGTATGCACATACGCTGCCTTCGGCGCGCGGCCAGGGCGACCCCTTGTCCGCGCGTTTCAAACAACCGGACGGCGCCGAGTTTTGCGGCACCATGATCGGCGATGAGTCGCGACGATACGTGCTGGCCAGCGACGCCGGCTACGGTTTCATATCGAGACTAGGGGAGCTCGTGACGCGCAACAAGGCCGGCAAGTCGGTATTGCGTATCCCGGCCGACGGCAAGGCTGTCGTTCCGGCGCCGGTCCCGGATGGCGTCGAATGCCTGATCGCTGCCGTAAGCTCGATAGGCCGGCTGCTGTTGTTTGAAATGGACGAGTTGCCCGAGCTCGCGAAAGGCAAGGGCAACAAGCTGATCAACATCCCGTCAAAAAAATACAAAAGTGGCGAGGAGAAGCTGCTCGCGGTGGCCGTGGTCGCCGAGGGTTGTGACCTCCAGGTGCAATGCGGCAAGCGCACCATGACCATCAAATGGGATGATACCGACGACTATTACGGTGAGCGTGCGTTACGCGGTCGCCTGCTGCCGCAGGGCTGGCGCAAGGTTGAACGCTTGATCGGCCTGCCGCCGGGGTAGATGTTCGCAGGCGGACTCAGACTTTTCCGATTCTGCTGATCCTGGCGGTGGTGCTGTCAGTGTCAATCGTCATTTCCACTGTTGCATCATCGTTTGATGGCTTGAGCTCCGCGGTCAACTCGTCGTTCAGCGTGTCTTCGAGATCGAGTTCATCCAGCACACCGGTGTCTTCTGTGTCATCAATATCGTCCGCCGTGCGGGCAATGGTATCCAGGGCGGTAACGCTTGCAAGCGGCAAGCGCGTGGTCGCCTCGGATACTTCGGTTTCGCTGGTCTCGATATCGCCAGCGTATTCGTCTCTGTGTTCCACGAGGTAGGCAGCCGCTTTCTCGATTTCGAGGTTGAGGGCCTGGGTGGCGCTGAGCTCTTCTTCGTAGTCCTGTTCCAGTACCTGGTAGTCGATTTCCTGGCTGACCGTGTAGGCGTCGGTAATCTCGGTTTCGTCGTTCTCGATTGCGATCGCTTTAAGGTCTTTTTCCGTTACATCGTCGGTAGCCGCTGCCTTGGTGACGTCCATCAATACCGACATATCGTAATCATCATCCTGCGGCAATACCTCGCGCTCGAGAATGGAGCTGGTATCGATCTTCGGTGGCGCAATGATGTCGGTATCGGGCGTGTTTGATTGCGTGTCTGATTCGTCCGGCAGCTCGAGGTCCAGCGGCGAATTTGCCGCGTAGCTGAAGTCTTCATCGACAATGATGTCGGTACCTCGTCCCAGGGCCGGCTCGACCTTGAGTTCGGCACTCAAGGCCGGATTCTCCGAGGTTGGGGCGTCGTCGGGAATATCGAACCCGTCGTCCACCAGCGTCGGCAAGATGCCCGTATCACTGGCGCGGCGCATCGGCTGGTTCATGGTGGGCGCATCGGGCGCGGACGCGTAGTAGTTATCGCGGCGACGGCCGAATACCAGTAAGCCGCCGAGTAATGCGATTCCGCCACCTATCAGCCACCAGAGGCCCGTACCATGTTCCGTCTGCGTCCGGTCCGGCGCGACGATTCTGGCGACGGGCACGTTCGGCGATTCCGACCTGATTGTTGCTTCCAGTTTCGTTTCCTTGAGGCCATCTGTCAGGCCGGAACTTGCGGGCACAGGCAAGGCCTCGGCGGAGGACGGCAGCGCGCTGTCATCTTGCACGATGTCGCCGGGCTCCAGCGCCGGCAATTGCGCGGCGGCTGAATAAGAAACCGACGTATCGCTGCCAACTTTGTATGCGTTGCCAGCTGTTGCCGGCGAAGCGGCGACAGCGGCCGGCTCCGTGTTTGCGGACACCGCTGTGTCCTCGATTTCCGGCACCGTGGAAAATCGCGCTACGACACCAGCTTCAGCCTCGAAGCCAGGGATGGTGAGCCAGCTTCCTGCCTTGAGCTTGTTCGGATCGTTGTCGATAAATGCGTCGGGGTTTAACGCGTGTATCTCGGCGACCGCCGCCCACAGGCCGATCGGACGGTTGGCAATACGTTGCGCTATCTGTGACAACGAGTCACCAGGCTGAACGCGATATCGCGAGTTCGACGCGACAGCGGATGCAGCTGC
>DDIS01000196.1:14848-19056 GCA_002338615.1 Proteobacteria bacterium UBA1844
CCGGTTTCGCTCCAGCCGTCCGTACCGGGGAACTGGCCGGCGCAACCGCCGCGGTGGTGATCGCCGGCCGCGACGCGGTCATTGCGCCGCTCTCAGTTGCCGCGGGTGAGGTGGATGCGTTTGCCTGCACCGACAGCGGAGGATCGATGAAGAGTGTGTATTCACGCGTGAGCTTCGGCGAGTAGGGGCAACGGACGTTGAGTCGAACACTGACAATCGGTTCCCGAACGGCCGCGTATCCCGACAATGCAATAACGCCGTTCGCAACGCTAACGTCTGCATTGTGGATCGATGGAATTCCGCTGTTGTTCGCCGGCGGCAGCGTGGAAATACAATACGCCGCGAGTTCCTCATTTGGGCCCAGCGCGTAGGCGATACTGGCGCGCAACGGCTGACCTAAAGTTGAGCGGACCTGGATGTCGCCAAGTTCGAGCGCATGTGCTGGAGTAACCGCGAAGCCGCTTCCTGCGGCGATCAGCGCGGGTACAAGAATTCTTCGTGCGTCACTTCCTTTTGAATTACTCAACTCAGTCGACCCCATTGATAGCGCACGACAGAATAACGGCGCGCGGTTTCTGTTTCGAGGACTCCATTCTATGTTTTGTCAGCAAACTCAAGCTAACGGGTGGTTCCGCAAACGAAGTGTGACCTGCATCACATTTGGTGCACACGCGTAGTCAACTTGTGGCTTGCAGCTCTGCAAGGCTCTGGTATTCGCCACTGTCAAGATCCTCGAGTACCACCTCAGGCTCATGAACATAATGTCCCTGCATGAAATCCAGCCCCAGTTGAAACAGCACCGCCATAGCATTCGCATTCTCTACCCGTTCCGCAATCGTCTTCACATTGCGTGTGCGGGCAGCTTCGACTATTCGCGCAACACTGCCCTGCATTTCCGAATCCGTCATCAGCGAGTGCATCAACTCGCCGTCTATTTTGATGTAGTCCGGTTTCAGCAAATCAAGAATCTGAAAGCGCTTCTGGTCAATCCCGTAGTGTTCCAGCGCAAAGCCAACACCGATACGTCTGAGCCCGGCAACCAGCGCCTGGGTTTGCTTGATGTGTTTGGCGGCATCCTTCTCCGGAATCTGGGCGACGAGTCGCGAACAGTCGAAGCCGAATTTTTCGAACTCCTGTTCCATCCACGGCGCGGTGGACGCATCCAGTACGGATTGTCGTGACAGGCGTACGAACACACGGTCCGCTTCGTGCTCTTCGCAAAACTCCATGGCGGATTTGATCATCCAGCGGTCGATGTTCTTCATCATGTTGCTGCGTTCGGCAGCCGGCAAAAACTCGGAAGGCAACACCGAATTGCCCTGTTCGTCGACCATGCGTACCAGCAGGTCAAACATCTGGATAGAATCGCTGCGCAGACCGGCGATAGGCAGTTGAGCGAGCCGGAAGCGATTGTCCATGAGCGCCGAGCGCAGGTGTTTCACCCAGATTGCATCGAATTCGCGCTGCTTGGTGTCTTTGTCAGCTACTTCGCTGAGTACGGACATATTGCCGCCGGCTTCTTTGCCGAGACGATAGGCTTCGATGGTGGCTGCGACGAAGCTTTCCAGCGAGTTGAAAATATCGCTCATACCGCACACGGCCACCGTGCAGGTCATCGGTGTGGACTTGTTGTCGACGTCGAAGGTGCGCTGTTGCACCTGTTTTACCAGTTGCTGGCCCCAGACCTGTCCATCCCGGGCACTGCCTCGTTCCAATAAGACCAGCAGCGAGGTTCCCTCGAATCGACCGGCAAGGTCGCGCGGATGCATACGTTTTCGCACAATCTCCGAAAACTGTGCGATCAGTTCTTCCGAATCTATATGCCCGACCTTGTCGCGCAATGCGCCGAAGTTGTCAATGCGAACGTAAGCGAGCACATGCAATCCGGACTTCGGTTTCTTTTTCAGGCGCTTGCCGAGACGCTCCAGGAACTCGGCGCGGTGAAAAAACAGGCTTGTCGGATCGCGTTGCAGGGCGTCGTGCACCAGCTTGGTCGGTTCGGCGGCGGCCTTATCCGGCGGTACGATACAAATCTGGACACAGGGTGCGCCATCGTAGTCAATTTTTGCGAACTGGAGCTCGAGTGTTTCGGCATCACCCGCGCCGATGCTCGGTTTGACGCTCAGTTTCTCGTGTGGCTGCCACTTGTCCTGGATTGTCGCGATGAGGGCACCCTTTAACGCAGCCTGGTGCTCTGCATCGAAACTGTCCATCAATGGCATGCCCGCAATCTCGTCGAGCTTCGCAAGTTTGAACAGCTTGAGCCACGATGAGTTGGCCTCAACGACAATGCCTTCCTGGACGAGCGCAATGGCGGCATTGGACGCCTGCATCAGGTTTCGCACCTGTTGCTTGTAACTCGAGGCCGACATGATGGTCGAGTTCAGCGCTCGTTCCGCGCGCAAGGCGCGCAGTTCACGCGTAATCACCGCAGTCAGGCGCTTTTTCATGCCAACTGACACGAGGTCGACGGCACCACCGCGCATGGCATCGTGCATCGCGACTTCGTTCACCTCGTCGCGCAGCGCAATAATGGGTACCTCCGGGTTGTAGTAGTCCTTTTCCTTGACCACCTGGCGGATCGATTGCGGATAGGCGTCGCAGTTCAGGATAATCAGCTCGACCCGTTCTGCGGCCATCGTCTCGGCAAACTGCTTTTGGCTATTGACCCAATGGCAGTGCGCAAAGTGGCCCGCGCCGCGGAGTGTGCTGTTGATCAGCTCCACGTCGTTTTGTTGTTCCGTCAATACGGCAATCGAGATACTGGGGATGCCGTTCAATTGCCTTCCTTGTGCCGCATAGATGCCGCTCCCTTGCAGCAAACCTGTCCCTGGGGTGTCCGTTGAGTTTAGCCCTGCCGCTGCGCAGAGTCGTCAGCGGAACTCTAAAACCGTGACGGGGCTCCGGTTTTCGGGGCAAATCGAGCTGACCCCGGCCGCAATTTGCTGGCGCGCGGATAGGACTCCGGTATCATGGGCGCCGTTCGCCAGCTGGATCAATGCAGTTATGATCCAGCTCGCGACCAGGCGTTTATGATGATAACCATTAATGGGAGCGACCGGCCTTGTGCCGGATGACAAAATGGCCAGTTACAGCACCAGTGAATTTCGATCCGGATTGCGGATCATTATGGATAACTATCCCTGCGTAATTGTCGAGAACGAGTTCGTCAAGCCCGGCAAGGGCCAGGCGTTTAACCGGGTTCGGATTCGCAACCTGAGCACCGGGAAAACAATCGACAAGACATTTCGCTCCGGCGAGTCGGTAGAGGCGGCCGATGTCGTCGATACCGAAATGCAGTATTTGTACGCAGACAGCGAGTTCTGGCACTTTATGAAACCCGACACCTTTGAGCAGTTTGCGGCCGATGCTAAAGCCATGGGGGATGCGGCCAGCTGGATTACCGACGGTGACATCTGTCAGGTAACGCTGTGGAACAATACGCCGTTGATTGTTGCGGCCCCGAATTTTGTCGAGCTTGAAATCGTTGCAACGGATCCGGGCGTCAAAGGTGATACAGCCAGTGGAGGCGGCAAACCGGCTACCTTGTCAACCGGAGCCGTGGTGCGCGTGCCCCTGTTCGTGGAACAGGGCGAAGTCATCAAGGTGGATACGCGTTCAAAAGAGTACGTGTCACGCATTAAATAAAGCCGTCATGCCGTGCGAGCAACTCAGAAAAGCTGCGGCACAATAATTCCAGGCCGTCCTGGTCGCGCTGGCTGAAGCGATCCAGCGAAGGGCTGTCAATATCCAGTAGCCCCAGCAATTCGGAGCGGACCAGCAGCGGCACTACGATTTCGGATCGAGACGCGGGGTCGCAGGCAATGTGACCGGGGTAGGCGTGTACATCGGCAACGCGCAGAGTTTCGCGGCGTGCAGCAGCATCGCCGCACACGCCCTTTCCCAGTGGAATCCGCACGCAGGCGGGCAAGCCCTGAAACGGTCCGAGGACAAGGTCCTTGCCACGCAACACGTAAACACCAAGCCAATTGACATCATCCAGTGCCTGGTAAAGGAGCGCGACAAAATTTGCGGTGTCCGCCAGTGCGTCGCTTTGATCATCGAGCAAGGCGCGCAACTGCTGGTCCAGGAGATTGAAATCTACGTTGTTCATGTCTTATCGCTCATCTTCTGTTCTCAGGTAAAGGTAACGACTTCACGAATATCGCTGACGTTGGCCGCGATTATGTGCAATCTTTCAAAACCGA
>DDIS01000168.1 GCA_002338615.1 Proteobacteria bacterium UBA1844
AAAGGTGTCTGACCCCATTTTTGGACCCCATTTTTGACCCCATTTTTAGTCCGGTTCGTCGACTTTCCAGAGCACGGTCCATTCGTCGGTGTCGTTTTCGGAGACGACCTTGCCGCGTACCGAGATGCCGGCTTCGTGCACGGACTCCGGGTCGCCGCTGATCAGGGGGTGCCAGTCGCGTAGTTCTTCGCCGAAAGCCAGCAGGCGGTAGGCACAGGTTGCCGGCAGCCACTCGAAGGCGTCGGTGGTGTTGGGTGTCAGGCGCAGGCAATCGGCGACCAGCTTCGAGCGATTCTTGTAGTCCGTGCAGCGGCAGGTGCTCGTGTCCAGCAAGCGGCAGGCAAGATTGGTGTAGAAGAGGTCGCCGGTGTCTTCGTCCTCGACCTTGTGCATGCAGCACAGCCCGCAGCCATCACAAAGGGACTCCCACTCGACCTGGTTCATCTCGCCCAATGATTTGCGTTTCCAGAATTGATCGGCCATCGTTCGCTTCATTTCCTGGCTTGGGTGCCGTGAGAGTAAACTAAAACACCATGAAAGCTGCATTTTTAGACTACGAAACCATGGGCCCGGGGCTCAAGCTGGACGGCCTGCGCGCCGTGGTCAGCTCGCTGCAGGTCTGGGACAACACCAGCGACGCAGAGCTCGCGGAGCGCCTGCAGGGTATCGAGTGCGTGTTCACCAACAAGATCCGGTTGACTGAGGAACTGCTGCGCAAGGTGCCACAGCTCCGGTTTATCGGGCTGACCGCGACCGGCAGCGACAATATCGATCTCAAGGCGGCCAGGGCGCACGGCATCGTAGTCACGAACGTGCGCAACTATTGCACCAATTCCGTGGCCGAGCATGTCATCGGCGTCATGCTGATGCTTGCACACAGCCTGTCCCACTACCATGCATCGGTGCGCGCCGGTGACTGGCAGAAATCCGATATTCCTTTCCTGCTGGCGCACCCCGTTGTCGAGCTGCATGGTAAGACGCTCGGCATCGTCGGTTATGGCGCGCTTGGCAAGGGCGTTGCAAATATTGCTCGTGCGCTCGGCATGCAGATCCTCGTCTCGGCGCGACGCGGCCAGTCGCCGGCACCCGAGGGTCGCGTGGTATTTGACGAGCTGTTGGCAAGCGCGGATGTTATTTCACTGCACTGCCCGTTAACAAATGACACCCGAAATCTGATCGGCGCTACCGAATTGGCGGCGATGAAAAGCACCGCGATGTTGATCAACACGGCGCGTGGTGGATTGGTTGACTCGGCGGCACTGGCCGCTGCGCTCACGGACCGCACGATCGCCGCTGCAGCCGTGGACGTATTGCCCACGGAGCCGCCTGTCGACGGCGATCCCCTGCTCGACTACACTGGGCACAACCTGGTTGTTACTCCGCACATCGCATGGTCCAGCGATGCGGCACGACAAAATGCAATCGATGAGCTGGCGCGTAACACCAGTGCTTTCATTGCCGGCGAAAACCGAAACCAAATTACTTAGGAGAGTTACAGTGCAGAGTATTTCCAGAATAATAAAGATTGCTTTCGCGTTGACTGTTGTGTCACTCGCGGCGGGCTGCGCCTCCGGGCCGGACCTGCGCACCGATTACGACAAGACTGCGGACTTCAGCCAGTACAAGACTTACAACTTCCTGCCAAATGCGGGCCCCAACAATGGCCAGTACCAGACCTTGTTTACGAAATACGTGAAGGAAGCAATTGACACAGAAATGCAGACACGGGGCTACGAAAAGTCGGATAACCCGGACTTGCTGGTCAATTTTAATGCCGTCTTGCAGGACAAGACCAAGGTAACCACCAGCCCGGTACCGATGGGTGCTTATGGTTACGGTGGCATGGGGTACTACGGTTACCGCCGCGGCTTCTATGACCCGTGGATGGGCTACGGTTACGCGCAGGAAACCAACGTGTCGCAATACACCGAGGGCACTTTCAATATCGACATCGTCGATGCCAGGCACAAGCGCCTGGTCTGGGAGACTGTCGGTGTCGGTCGGGTTACCGACAAGCAGCTCGATAATATTGAAGCCGCCGTCAAGAAAGCTGTGCCACAGTATTTCGCGAAGTTCCCGTTCAAGGCTGGCAGCGGTACTCCAGTGACGAAAGACAAGAAGTAAGACAGCTCAAGACATCGGCGCCGCCAGTGGTGTTACAGACCGCTCAGGCGCCGATGATTTGCCGCGCCCACCTCACCACCTCTCGTACGCGCGGCGCGGCGAGATCATATGCCTCATCGAAGCTCACCCAGCGCCATTCATGGTGCTCCGGCTTGCCGGTTTCGGGTGAGGGTGCCATCACGACGGCCGCCTCGATAGTCGCTGCAAGATAGTAGCGCGCGGTCTTGCCGCGGCTGTACGGCCCGGTTTCAAGATAGCGCTCGCCCCAGTCAAAACTCGCAGCGCGGATACCGGTCTCTTCCCCGAGTTCCCGAATGGCTGCCTGCATGGCGTCCTCGCCGGGTTCGCATATACCCTTCGGAAAATCCCAGTGTTGGAAAGCGCGCAACATCAGCGTGTACTGTTCGTTGTCGTGCGCGCGCACCAACACGATGCCACAGGACAGCTTTTCACCACTCGTGTGCTGGCCCGGGCCAGTGGCCCTGGTCACGATGCCGCTTTTCGCAGCACATCAACGGGCGCCGAGTTGATCGCGCTCCGCGCCGCGAAAAAGCCACTCAAGGACACGATCAGCACGCCCGCCAGCAGGCCCGCAATCCAGATCATCGGGTTAAAGGTGTACGGAAGGTCAAACAACTCAACTGCAACGATTGCCGACAGGACTGAAGCACCGAGCGATGCGAGCAAGCCGGCGGCTGCACCGAGCGCCGCGAACTCCGCCATGACACCCTGGAACACCACGCGTTTTCTCGCGCCCAGTGCCCGCAGCATCGCGCTTTCGAATTTGCGCTCATCAATGGTGGACTGCACGGCGGCAAACAGCACCGCAATGCCGGCCGCCAGGGTGAAAATGAATACTGCCTGCACGGCGAGACTCGCTTTCTCGATGATGCCGCGCACCTGCCGCAGAATCGACTCGAGATCGATGACCGAGATTGTGGGGTGCGCCCGCACGAGTTCGAGGAGTACCGGTCTTTCGTCGGCCTCGATGCGCGTACTTGCAATATAGGTCATCGGGAA
The DNA here is from genome assembly GCA_002338615.1 of Proteobacteria bacterium UBA1844. Classification (GTDB taxonomy): domain Bacteria; phylum Pseudomonadota; class Gammaproteobacteria; order Steroidobacterales; family Woeseiaceae; genus UBA1847. The sequence goes on from DDIS01000168.1 coordinate 3,145, forward strand.
TTCATCGAGCGCGCCGGGTGAGACGACGAGAAAGAAGTTGGGCTGGAAGGAATCCCAGTTTACTTTTCGGATGCTCGTAATTCGAGCCGCCAGTTGCTGCCCCGCTATTTCGAATTCAAGTTTATCGCCAATGCCGAGGCCTGCCTCTTTGGCCTGGTCTTCCTCGATCGAAACCAGCGGCTCACCGCCATAGTCGGCCGGCCACCAGGAGCCGGCGAGCAGTTCATTGCTGTCACTTAAATAGGCCGCAAAAGACAGGTTCTGTTCGCGATTCGCAAACCACTCCCCGCCTTGTTCCGGGTAGTCCCTGTCTTTTACAGAAATGCCGTTGATGCGCGTCATGCGCGCCCGCACCAGCGGCGAAAACTCGGGTGCTGGAAGCCCGCTGCGCGCGAATATCTGCGCCACGGCGGCGGTCTCGGCCGGCTGAATATTGATCAGGAAGCGGTTCGGTGCCTCATCGTCCAGGGTCTGGCGCCAGCCTTCGAGGAGGTCCGTGCGCACCAGCGTCAGCAACAGCAGCACCGTCAGGCCAAGGCCGAAAGCGACAACCTGTACCGCACTGACCCGGCCGCGCCGTGCCACGTTCGCAAGTCCATAGCGCCAGGCCACGCCAACGCCGCCGCGGAGCCGGCCGAGCAGGGCTACGAGTGCCCGGCCGAGCAGGTACAGAAGGGCGGCAATGACAAACAACCCGCCAAGGACGATCAGCAACATCCTGGCGTCGCCGATCGACTGGTGCAATATGAGTGTCACCGCCGCGAGCGACGCACCGGCAACCAGCACGCGCGACGGGGCAGGCGGCATGGCATCGTGCCGCAGTACCCGTAGCGGCGGCGTATTTTTCAGTTGCAGCAGTGAGGGCAAGGCGAAGCCGGCGAGCAGCAACATGGCGCTGCCCGCTGCCAGGAACACGGGCGCCGGTCCGGGTCGCGGCAGGTCA
>DDIS01000096.1 GCA_002338615.1 Proteobacteria bacterium UBA1844
GCCGTGCGCCAGCCCGGGCCGCCATGGCAAGTCCATCGCCGGTCGCCTCGACCGGGTTCGTCGTCCGCCACCAGGCCATGCCGATACCGCCGGTCGCGAGGACGACGCGCGAAGCGCGATGAAAAACCCAGCCTTCGTTCGGGTCGATCGCGATCAGGCCATCGACCCGTCCGCCGCACACGTGCAGGTCATAGGCGAAGGTATTCTCAAGGACGCAAATTGACGGTGTTTGACGCACTCTCTGGATAAGCGACGAGACGAGAACCTCACCGGTGGAGTCACCACCCGCATGCACCACCCTGGCGTGCCGATGCGCGGCTTCGCGCGCCAGGTGCAGCGTGCCATCGAGTGCGCGATCGAAGGGCACACCCGCATCGACCAACAGCTGCAAACCGGTGATCCCGTCCACCGCCAGGTCCAGCGCGCGTTCGGCATTGCTCAGGCCGGCGCCAGCTGCCACGGTGTCCTTTGCGTGTTCTTCGGGCGAGTCCCCGGCACCGAGTGCCGCGGCGATGCCGCCTTTCGCCAGGAAACTTGAGCCACCGGCTAACGTCGATGTCTTGGTGATTAGCGTTACGGGTCGCGGCGCCAGCGCCAGTGCGCAAACGAGCCCGGCGATGCCGGAACCAACAATGACAACATCGTGGGCACGCACGATCATGTTCGCCGGGTCGCGCACGATGCGTTACCGTCCGACGGCCAACATTCTCTCAACGGCGGCGCGTGCGTTGACCGCAACGATCGGATCGATTTCAACGCGCGGTTCAAGCGTCTCAAGGGAGCGCTGGATATTTTCCAGTGTGATGCGCTTCATGTGCGGGCACAGGTTACACGGACGAATGAACTCGACGTCGCTGACGTTTGCGGCAATGTTGTCGCTCATCGAACACTCCGTAACCATCAACACTTTCGGGGGCCTTCTGGTCTCGACATAGCTTTGCATCTGCGCCGTCGAGCCGACGAAGTCAGCTGCGCGCAAGACCTCCGGCGGGCATTCCGGGTGCGCGATAATGGTTAGGCCTTCATGGCCGCTGCGAAACTCATTGAGTTCTTGCGCGGTAAAGCGTTCGTGCACTTCGCAATGACCCTGCCACGGGATGATCTCGACGTCGGTCTGCTCGGCAACGTAGGACGCGAGGTACTCATCGGGTATGAATATGACCTGCCGTGTGCCCAGCGACTCGACCACCTCAACGGCATTTCCGGAGGTGCAGCAAATATCCGACTCGGCTTTGACCTCCGCTGACGTATTTACGTAGGTGACGACGGGCACGCCAGGGTGTTTCCGGCGCAACTCGCGGACATCCTCGGCCGTGATGGATTCCGCCAACGAGCACCCTGCCCGTACATCCGGGATCAATACGATCTTATCGGGATTCAGCAGCTTGGCGGTCTCCGCCATGAAGTGCACGCCGGCCAGCACGATGACATCGGCACTGGTTTCAACGGCCCGTCTTGCCAGTGCGAGCGAGTCGCCCGTTATATCCGCCACGCAATGAAAGATCTCCGGCGTCTGGTAGTTGTGAGCGAGAATGACCGCGTTGCGTTCCTTCTTCAGCTCATTGATCGCCGCCACGTACGGAGCGTGTATCGGCCATTCGAATTCCGGAATGACCGTCTTGACGCGGTCGTACAGCGGAGCGACTTTCGCCAGATCCGCAGCGTATCGGGGGTTGCTTACCATGACACCTGCCTGTTTGATTGTTTCAGTCCTTGAAACGGGGCCTCTGTACTCACTAATATGCTCTGATCGAGCATATTAATTATACTCGCAAAGAGCATATGCTGTGTCAAGCTCAATTTTCGTGCATGCCCTCCAGGGAAGCTCACATGACCATACAAACCGCTGACACCGTGATTAACTTGATCGGCGTCATCGTCGCCGTGACCGATGAGGTACCGAGAGTGCTGGTTGTCGATCAGGGGGAGCAAACGGCGCTACCGAACGGTCTGTTCAGGCCTTCGCAGCACGACAGTCTTGAAAATGGCTTGCGACACCTGGTCGAAGCGCAAACCGGTCTCGACCTGTTCTATGTCGAACAACTGTATACCTTTGGCAATCGCTACCGCGACCCGACGGAAATTGCGGGAGGACCGAGAGTTGTGTCCATCGCCTACATCGCATTAACGCGTGAAGATACGCTCCCCGGCGAGAACGTCCGATGGGCCAACTGGTACGGATTTCTGCCGTGGGAGGACTGGCGTGGTGGGCGGCCAAAAGTCATCGAAGAAACTATAGAACCCGCACTGCACAGCTGGGTGCGGCAAGCGCAACAATCCCGGCGTCAAAAAAACCGCCGGGAACGATTGCAAGTCACGTTCGGGGAGCGTCGTTCCGCCGAGATGGACGCTGTCCTGGTACTTGAGCGTTTCGAACTGCTGTACGAGGCGGGCATCGTCGACGAAGCCCGAAGAGACAAACAGGCGCTCGGCGATCCGCCGGAGGTGACCGCCGAAAATCGCGCCCTCGAAGAAGACCTGGGAACACCCATGGCCTCCGATCATCGCCGCGTGCTCGCCACTGCCCTCGGACGACTGCGCGGAAAGCTCGCCTATCGACCCGTCGTATTCGAGTTACTGCCCGGCGAGTTTACGCTCCTGCAATTGCAAAGAGTTTCGGAAGCGTTGAGTGGCGCCAAGATTCACAAGCAAAACTTTCGACGGCTCGTTGCTAACGCGGACCTGGTCGAACCCATAGGCCGAACGACCGCCGTCGGTCGCGGCCGGCCTGCTGAACTGTTCCGCTTTCGTCGAGAAGTACTGGGTGAAAAACTTACCGTCGGATTGTCACGACCGAAAATGCGCGACGAATACTCGTAGCCGCGCCGCAAACGCAGCAAGCGACGGCGAATCCCGTCCACGTCGTCTGCCAGCGCAAGACGATGCTAACCTGGTCCGGCCGTGCCACCAGCCGGCCCGAAAGTCTCGGTGCGAATGCGATCGGGCTCGACTCCACGCGCATTGAGTGCGGTTGATATGTCCGACAGGAAACTGATGGGGCCGCAAATATAGAAGTCTGCATCGAGCCCCGAGACGAGTTCCTCAATGACATCGCCGGTTACGCGTCCTACGCGATGGTAATCCAGGTTCTGAACATCCTCTGCCCGCGGCTGGCTGTACGCGACATCGACGGTGACGTTCGGCCTCGCGGCCGCCAGCGTACGAACTTCACGGGCCAATGGGTGATGGGCGCCGTCGCGAGCGCCGTGAATAAACACGATTGCCCGGTTGTCGGCCGCTGCACTCAACTGATGCAGCATGCTGACCATCGGTGTCACACCGATGCCGGCACTCACAAGTACCGCGGATCTGCCAGAAGGCGTCACCACGAAATCGCCGGCAGGCCATCTGGCATTGATGATGTCGCCCTCGGCTACGACGTCATGCAGAAATCGCGATACCATGCCCTGCGATTCGCGCTTGACGCTGATCCGGTAGTGACCAAGACCAGGCCCAATGGACAAGGTGTAGGTACGATTAACGGGTAAGGTCTGGCCCGTGATTCTCAGCTCAATCGGCAAATACTGGCCAGCCTCGAAATCCGGCAGTGGGCCGCCATCTCGCGCGATGAGTTCGAACGAGAAGACGTCGTCGCTTTCCCGGGTTTTTCGCAGGACTTGAAGTGCGCGTATAGCGCCACCCGGTTCGCCCCAACGAAGCGGCAACACGCCACTCAATCGTACGATAGCCGCAACGTCGATCGTCACCAGCCGTTGCGCCCCGGGATGTGCTGCAAGCTCGCCAGATGCCCAGTCGATCGTTGCCGTGCCAGTAATCTGTAACAGGTCGCCCTTTCTAAAATCGACAAACAGCAATCCAACACGAGGGTCCATCACGAGGTTGCCAATCGTGTTGAAATGCCTGTTGCCCGCGTAATCGGGAAAGACCAGCCGCGTGTCGCTGAGTACTTTGACAAAGCCCGGTGCCCCGCCGCGATGCGACGCGTCCATGCCGTTGGCAGCACGGTTGCCGCCCTCGCCGCTGTAGCCGCTTGCGATAAAGAACGTATCGGCCGAACGGATCCAGGCCTGCATCTCAGCGTCCAGCCGCTCGTGCCGCGATGCACTCGACCGGGCCGGGTCGACATCGACCGCGTGCCATTTTCGTTCGGTAATGTATTGGGGACAGTTACCAAATGTCTGGTCGACGCTCACTCCAAGCTCATTCGCGCCGGTTTCGGTGATCGTTCCGTTCGCACGATTGCGCCGCCGGGTCGTGGGTTCGATCCCGAGCAAACCGAGTTTGCTGCCGGCCACCAGCGAGGATTCGAGCGCGTCGCCTTGCAACGGCCGCGCCTCGATTAGCAAGTTGCGATCGTCCGGTGACTTGATGAAACCGGGCTGACCGGCCAGCAAGCTTGCCCAGGGGCGCCCGGTCCGGTCCCGCGCGGCCGCAACTACGAACGGCAGCTGCGCATAGAATTCACGGTGCTGGTCCGGCATGAACGGCCGGACCACCCGACGCGCCCAGGGCTCTATCGCGTCGCGTACACCGACGCGCGTTTGCACCTGTTGCTCGCCAACGTGGAACGGCGATTCGATCATGCCGCGATCAGTTCCAGTCGAATGTTGCCCGGAATGCGGCACATCATGTGACTGATGCCGGTATCGCCGAGTCCCTCGGGTTCGAACTCGATCTCGACATCGTCGCGCGCAGCAAGCTCCGCGGCCAGGCCAGTGAGATCGTTCGCACGCAGCGCAAGGTGATGCAGGCCGATGTTGGCACGACGGTCGAACGGCACCGCGGTGGCCGGGTCTTCTGCTTGCCACAGCGTGATCAGGATGGAGCCATCGCTCAGGAATACCGCCGGGTAATCCGGCACCTCGCCGACCTGGTTGAAGCGGAGCGCATCGATGAAGAAATTGCGTGCCCTGGAAAGGTCGGGGACGGTCAGGCCCACGTGGTGTACGCCGCTGGTTTTTGATCGCTGGTCACTCATTGGTCTTTCTCCTCGGGTGGGGACTAGTCGAAGATTGAGTGTGCCATGGCGCAGGATTCGAATAAATGGTGGCATTTTTATAATATTACTGCGTTTTCCGTAGTAATCTATTCGGATGGACCGAATCGCCGCAATGCGCACATTTGTCGAGATTGTCGATCGCGGCAGCCTGACTGCGGCCGCGGAGACCCTCGGCCTGTCACAACCTGCGGTCGTCAGGAAACTGGCCGCTCTTGAGAAACACCTCGGCGCATTGTTGTTGCGGCGCACGACGCGGCGGATGTCACTCACGCCTGAGGGACGGGAATTTCTCGAACGATCCCGGCAGATTCTTGCGGATATTGACGACGCGGAACGTGCCGTCGGCCAGGACGATACCGAGCCACGCGGTGAAATCCGGATGACTGCCCCGCTTGAATTCGGCCGGATGCATGTGGCACCGGCACTGACTTCATTCTTGTGGCGCTATGATCGGGTTCGCCTCGATCTGTTGTTGCTCGACCGTAACGTAGACCTTGTTAACGAGGGCATCGACCTGGCGCTGCGCATCGGTGCATTGCCGGATTCGTCATTGATCGCCGTTCGTGTCGGCGAAGTACGGCACGTCACGGTCGCGAGCCCGGCGCTGCTACAGCGCACGGGAATCCCGCAGCACCCGAAGGCACTGTCGAGGCTCCCGTGTATCCGGCAGCAGAATATGCCCCGACCAGAGACGGACTGGCTGTTTCGCGAAGACTCGAAAGACCTTGTCGTACCGGTCGACGGCCGCTTTGGTTGTAACCAGATTGCGGCTGCGGTGTCCGCCTGCGTTAACGGTATGGGTTTTGGACAGTTCCTTTCGTACCAGACACAGGAACTCGTCGAGCAAGGCGCGTTGCAGATTGTTTTGCAGGGCTATGAACCCTCGCTCTGGCCGGTTAATCTCGTTTACCCCGGCGGCCGGCTCGTGTCATCTCGCCAGCGCGCGCTGATTGCCTGGCTAAAAGATGCGCTGCCACAACGTGGGGCGTTTGCATAGGGTGATTCGGCCCGGAATTGATTGAGTTAGCCAAGCCAGTATCGAACGTTTCGAAAGCGTTCGTCTATTGGGGGACACTCACCCATGCTTCGCCCTATGGCGTTGCCGCGCATCCTCCCATATCTCATCGACGCTGCGATCGCTAAAACCGCTCTGCTCGCCTTCAATCAATGCGGCACGAATAGCCTCAATTTTTGTAGTGTTTGTCCACTTATGCGAGCTGTCTACGTATTTTGGACGGATGTCAATTGTGGACACGTGTTTTTAACGCTATCGCAAGAGCCCCGGAAACGCAGTCATGCAAAAGGGGGGCAGAACCTGTTAGTTCTGACCCGCTAGTGTCTTAAAAAAATGGTGCCGGCACCAAGAGTCGAACTCGGGACCTACTGATTACAAATCAATTCTGCAATCAAGGAATAATGCGGTCTCCAGCCCCGTTTCTTTAGAATTTCGCCGAGATTTAGCCTTGCAGCCATGCGGTATGCATGGATATTCTTAGAAAGAAAAGGAGCGATAGTGTTCCCTAGAATGCTTTGCTTGCGCCCTGAATTTTCAAGATACGCATTATCTCCACGCCCTGCGCCTCGATACGGTAGTAGATCGAATGCGCGCCGCACACGCTACGGTGATAGTCAGGTCGAATATGGTCAACCGCCGGATATAGCTTCGGTTTGACGATTTGTACCGAAATTTGAGCTAAAACCGGCCATCCCGCGTGCAAATCAACACGTTGTCATATTACGGCAGCGTGAAGATTTCCGCTGGCTGCAAACGCTAGTTGCTCCCCAACCGCCTTATTAATTCGGTCAATTTGAGGTATGTCGTAGACCCCGCAATATGTAGCAGACCCCGGCACAATCTTACTCACGCAAATTACTAACCGCCCAACGTTTTGAAAAACCCGTTGTCGGGCTACGCCTACATTCAACCTTGCAATCCTATCCTTCGGTTTCAGGGTTCTTGGAATCGCCGTTCGAATATCTACTAACTGCTCGTCCAGAATACTTTTGTTTGTTAACTCAAAACAGTGGACAGACAGATACTCCTCTGGCGGGTCTGTCTCTAGCCGCAGGCGAAATTCCTCGCCGTCAACATCGTCTCCGTCGACGTTCCTGCCTCTGCAATGTCTGGCTATATGATGCTCATTGGGAATATCAGCCATTGCTATCCCAAAGCCAATCCAAGTTTGAACCTTGAGAAAGTGTCGGAATCACGTCACGCCATGACGTTCCGTCCGCAGAGCTAATCTGCGTCACCGATTGTCTCCTGCTATTCGGAGCAAACGCAATGTACTCCACAGTTCCATCCGCAGCAAATTCAATAGACAGTATCTCCCTTTCCGACACCCTCCAGGTAGCCTTGACCTCTCCGGAACTAAGTAGAAAAATTAATGGAGTTCGAATGCTCGAATACTCCCTCAAGAACTCAACAAAAAACCGAACCGACTCCCACGACATTACGCGGAGTTCAGGGTCTTCAATAGAAATCTCAAGCTTATCTAGCAATCGGCTGTAAATTGACTGCACATCATTTCGAGGTAGATTCAGAACTGACTCAATTTGATCACCAGCATTCCTAACGTTCTCAGAATCTAAGTAGTCAAACGGGCTGTAGGCGGCGGCATCGCCATGTATGACATCGTCATCGTAGAAAGATATGCAATTAGGGCGTTCAGTAATCCAAACATTTGGCGAATATTTTCCGTAACCATAGACTTGATCGGACGAGCCCGCAATAAGGCTCCGATTTAGGTTGTGTCCGAAAGGCTGATCTTGGCGGCTTTGAATCACAGTCCCCGCAGGTAGGTTTCGGTGCCAAGTCGCAACAGCGCCCGCCCACATCATGGAGTCATTATCTTGGATCTCACCGGTATGAACGTAGAGGTGCCCAGATCGATCAACACTTATTCGCACACGCGGATTAATGGCCAAATCGACTTTATCTTCGACATCCGGAACGGCCAACAGCCCGGTGAGCGTACTGACATCTGTTACTCCAGGAGCAATAAAAACTTGATCGGAGACTTGTTCGTTAAGTGCTGCCATCAGAATTCCAAGAGGCTCTAACCTTTTCCGACACCATAGAAACCAGAGTGTCTACCAGTCCGTCGTGGGCAGGGAGAAATACAGCGTCCAGTGATTCTACCTCTAACTCGCGTTTGCCGCCTGTGACCTTGATCTCAAAGTTGACTAAGGGGCTGCTCGTCTTCTTATGTGTTCGACTGTCTATTGTGACGGTAAGTTCACCGATGTCATCATCTAGGGTACTCTGCATAAAGTACCTGAAGCCCTTTATGTCTGGCATCGGAGAGGGGTTGCTTCGCCAATTGAAGGCGGGGAATATTTCGCCGATATCGCTCCAGTCTTCCCAAACATCCGGGTAGATGTGGTTGACGTAATTTAGTTCAAACCCTGTTACGAATTTGGGAGCTTTTTCCTCACTTTCAAGGAAGTCAATAAACGCCGAAAAATATTCTTTGAATATCGGATACAGAGCATCAAAACCCGGATAGGTGGTTTCCTCACCAACATCACGCCAATTGAACATGAATCGATCATCTTGGATCTGAATAACTTGGCTGTTGTCTTTGTGAATCAACCAGATTCGATTTTCAGGCAATACACCATTCGCCAAATTAAAAGACTTCGCGAGCTCTACTCTAGGAGCCGATTGGATCGTTGGGAATCTGTCCCTGAACTCGGACCAGAACAGGCCGATATGTGCCCCACCAAATCCAACTAGCTCTGGGAAAATGACTTGGAAGACGATTTCATTAAGAGGTGGCTTTTTAAATTTTATTTCGTTATTTGCCAAGATATGAGCCTCCATCGCAGGCTATTCTTGCACATTAGCAGCTTCAAGTGGAATCTGCATCGTTGCGGCATGCGAATACGACGACTCCCGACTCGAATTTGATGCCAAATTCACGGCACGAAATTGAACAGATTGCCGATTTTTGAATGATTTCGTGAGGCCGGCAAACCCGAGGGAAGGCGTTAAGTCAACGGTAAGTTCTGACCCTTTCTTTGCACTGAGCTCGAGCGGCTGCTTTTCTCGATACCTGCCGCTCAAACGTCTGCTATACGGAATTGATGACGGGCTGCAATCGGCTGCGGACCGTCAGGGACACGCAAGTTCCCTCGGCCTTAAGGCTAAGCGCCGAAAACGCTTCTCGTCTGCGGTGCAGACTTTATCCCCCGCCAAATCTCCGACAACGGCGTTGATCATCACATTAGTCCATGACGGCAAGTCGTTTCGAAGCTGGTAGTAGATCCAGTTCGCTTCCCTACGATCACTGAGCAATTCTATGCTCTTTAAATTGGCGAGGGCTTTGGATGCAGAAGGCTGACTAATTTGGAGCGCTTCGGCCAACTCGCAAACACAGATTTCCTCGTTCGTTGCCAGCAAGTACAGGCAACGCAATCGAACTGGGTTGCTCAGCGCCGCGAACACTTTCGTCTTTTCTATATGCACTATGTGGAATATACTATTTATGGAATATAGAATATATCCTAGCCGAGACGGCGAAGGGTTTCAAAACAAAAAACAGGACGCCGAAATGAAGATCCTATTCTTGTGCACTCACAACGCGTGTCGGAGCATCCTTTGCGAGGCGATCACCCGTGATCTTGCGAATGGCCAAATTGAAGTGGCCAGTGCGGGCAGCGAGCCGTCAGGAGCGGTACATCGACAAACCCTACGCCACCTCGAAAAGAGGAGCTACCCAACGGCCAACTTACACAGCAAGGGTTTTGATGATGTGGCCGACTTCAAGCCCGACGCGGTGATTACCGTGTGCGATCGGGCGGCCAAAGAGCCTTGCCCCGTATGGCTTGGCTCAGCGATCAAAGCGCACTGGGGCCTGCCAGATCCCACGCGCCAGTCATCGGCGACGAAGATGCATCAGATGTTTGGCGAGGTGATCCTCACGATTGAACGGCGTATCAAACAGCTACTGACCGAGCCGGATCTGAACTTGCCGAACCCTAAATTGCACGGATTATTGAAGCGTATTGGGGAGGACAATCATGGGATTGTTTGAGCGTTATCTGTCGGTCTGGGTAGGGCTCTGTATTGTCGCGGGGGTTTTGTTGGGAAACTTGTTGCCTGGCGGGTTTCAAGCCATCGCACAGCTTGAGTACGCTCATGTAAATTTGGTGGTCGCTGTTCTCATCTGGATCATGATCTATCCAATGATGGTGCAGATCGATTTTTCGGCAATCAAGGACGTTGGCAAGAAGCCGAAGGGGCTTTTTCTGACACTTGTTGTGAATTGGTTAATCAAGCCATTCACCATGGCGGCGCTAGGCTGGCTCTTTTTCAAGGTGCTTTTTGTGGGCTGGGTTGATCCTCAGTCCGCGACGGAATATATCGCTGGGATGATATTGCTGGGAGTTGCGCCTTGCACGGCGATGGTATTCGTATGGAGTCAACTAACCGACGGCGATCCGAACTACACGCTGGTGCAAGTTTCGGTGAACGACATCATTATGGTGTTCGCTTTTGCACCGCTCGCCGCTCTGCTTCTGGGCGTAACTGACATTGCAGTGCCCTGGGAGACGTTGCTGCTTTCGGTGGTTCTGTATGTGCTCCTTCCACTGATTGCAGGCGCACTAACTCGCCGTCGACTTGAAAGAAATGGGGACAATGGTCGCGTCGAGGTATTTGTCGGTAAGTTGAAGCCGTGGTCGGTGATTGGGTTACTTGCCACCGTGGTTCTGCTATTCGGATTTCAAGCCGAGAAGATTATCAATGAACCTGTGGTGATCGTGCTGATTGCGATACCGCTGCTAATCCAGACCTATGGCATCTTTGCCATTGCCTATGGCGCAGCAAAAGCTATGAAGCTGCCCCATAATATTGCAGCTCCGGCATGTCTCATCGGTACTTCAAACTTCTTTGAGCTGGCAGTCGCTGTCGCTATTTCGCTATTCGGTCTAAATTCAGGGGCGGCGCTGGCTACTGTGGTGGGTGTCCTTGTCGAAGTTCCTGTGATGCTGTCGCTTGTCGCCATGGTCAATCGGACAGGTCATTGGTTTAACAACGGTCAGGCCTGACAGAAAAACGCTACGAAGCGTTTTCGGCGAATGTCCGCTTTGAGTAGTAGCAGAAATTATAACGCGAACCAGCCGACTGTGGCCTTACGGCCACAAGCGGACATGGCGGTTGTGACTCTTGGAAGCTGTCCTCGACTTTTGCAAGGGGATTAATCGTTCTGGGTGCGAGCGGGTAGAATTTGGACACGACTGAATACAAAGTTACGACACTTCCCCAGCGGCCGGCGCGGCAACACAAACATGATCGCGGGAATGTTCGTGATAGAACACTCGCACGACGCTGCCGGGTGGAGGTATTTGTTGGAAGTGAAACGAGTACGGTTTGCGAGTATGACGAGCTGCCATGCGCTGTCGCGTTGTGAATCAATCCCTTGCTATCCTTTCCGGTTGGTTTATGAAAGCATGGACGTGACCAAAGAGAGGGGATCTGGTCACCGGCCTTGGGACAATCTCGCCGCGCAATACCACATCTTTATCGTCAGACCAGAAATTTGCTGATGCAACGCGGCCATAAGATGTCGGTTCGAGCTCAATCTCGACGCCGGAGTCGGGAATGTAGGTTGGTATCCAGCTGCACGACGCGGTAATGGATGCAACGACAACAAATAATATGCGACTAACAATATGTTGGATGGTCATTTCACGTCCTTCCTGTTGAATCTGCCTCGTGGTTTTCACATTGGTGGACCTCAACAATTGCATGAACAACATTGATATTGGTTGGCAGCAATGCTTTGTAGTGCGAGGGAGGTTTCGGCTGGTCGCTGACAACGGTTATCTGCGCCGAGAAGATGCCGTGGCCAATGCTCCAGAGGTGCAAGTCGGTAACGCGATCATTCGTCCCTTGCTCAATGCTGTCTTGCAGTGCCTTGACGTTGTTCTTGTCGGCTTGCCAGTCGAGCAGCACGCGCGAAGACTGTCGAATTAGTCCGATGGACCAACTCGCGACCAGCGCCGCTCCGACGATGCCCATGGCCGGATCGAGCCAGTTTGCCCCCCAGAACTTCCCGGCAAGCAGCGCGACGATTGCGAGTATCGACGTCAGCGCGTCAGCGAGCACGTGCAGATAGGCCCCCCGCAGGTTGTGATCATGATGGTGGTCATGATCTTGGTCATGGTCGTCGCCGTGGCTGTGAGGCGTCGAAGAGAGGAGCCAGGCGCTGAAGCCATTCACTACTAGGCCAACAACGGCAACAATCAGCGCCTGGTCGAAGGAGATATCGACCGGGCTGATCAGTCGATCCACGCTCTCTGTGGCCATGACCACCGCAAAGCCGAGCAACAGGACGGCGCTCGCGAATCCCGCTAGACTATTAATCTTGCCAACACCAAAGCTAAACCGCTGATCGGCCGCGAGACGTCGCGCGATTACATAGGCAAACACCGCAATGCCGAGCGCCGTGGCATGTGATGCCATATGTAGACCATCGGCGAGCAAAGCCATGGAGCCGTAAATCACACCGGCTGTGATCTCGACCACCATCATGACGGCGGTTAGCAATACAACCATCAACGTTCGTTGTTCGCCGGGCTTTTGTTGATCCTGCCCGAAAACGTGCTCGTGGCGCCAGGCGCCCTGATTATGCGTGTGCATTTATCGTTTCCTTCTACTTACAATGCGATTCACTCGCGTGCACCAGTCGATATAGCGCGGGCAACACGACAAGCGTCAACAGGGTCGAAGACACAATGCCACCGATCACGACTGTCGCCAGCGGTCTTTGCACTTCTGAACCGATGCCGGTATTCAAGGCCATCGGTACAAAACCCAGCGAGGCGACCAACGCGGTCATCAGCACTGGCCGAAGTCGGGTTATTGCACCGTCAATGATGCTGTCGTCAAGAGAGCTGCCGTGCGATCGAAGGTCACGAATGAATGCCACCATGACTAAACCGTTCAACACCGCGATGCCCGACAAGGCGATGAATCCGACTGCTGCCGAGATGGAGAATGGAATGCCACGCAACAGCAATGCGATGATCCCACCGGTCAGGGCCAACGGCACACCGGTAAAAATCACGATGGCATCCCGAAACGAACCGAGCGCCATCACCAGCAAGCCGATAATCAATACGAGTGTCACCGGAACGACGACAGATAAGCGTCGGGCGGCCGATTGCAGGTTTTGATAGGTACCGCCATATTCCACCCAGTAGCCTGCCGGTACGTCGACTTGCGCGGCAACAGTTTGTTGTACTTCGTTGACGAACGAACCCAGATCACGACCGCGAACGTTGGCGGTCACAACGACACGACGCTTGCCGTTCTCCCGGTTGACCTGGTTGAGGCCAACGGCAAGGTCCGTTCGGGCAAGTTCGCTGAGTGGCACGAAGTCGCCGCCCGCCAAGGGCACGGGCAGACTCAGTAAACTGTCGGGGTTGCCCCGCAAACGCTCAGGCAGGCGCACCACAATGTCGACGCGGCGATCGCCCTCATAAAGTTGACCGGCTTTAGTGCCGCCGAGTGCCGTTGCCACCAGATCCTGAAGGTCTTCAAGATTGAGTGAATAACGGGCCAATGCCTCTCGATCTGGCACGATAGTTAACACTGGCAGGCCGGTCGTCTGTTCAACGACAATGTCTGCTGCGCCGGGAACCTGTCCAACCGCGCCCTCAATGGCGTCTCCGAGCGCGACCAAGGTCTCAAAGTCATCGCCGAATACCTTTATAGCCAATTCGGAACGAACACCGGCGATGAGTTCATTAAAGCGCATTTGGATCGGCTGCAAAAACTCGTAGCGATTGCCCGGTATCGGGGTTACCAGCTCTTCGAGATCCCGAACGATTTGCACCTTGGATTTGTTTGGATCCGGCCACTCGTCACGCGGTTTCAGGATAATGAAGTTGTCCGCAACGCTCGGCGGTACCGCGTCGGTCGCGACTTCGGCCGTGCCGATCTTGGCGAACACCAACTTTACTTCCGGCATCTTCTTGATTTCGGCCTCCAATTGCTCCTGTAACTCGACCGCTTGTTGTAAGGAGGTGCCGGGAATACGTAACGCGTGCATCGCGATATCGCCCTCATCAAGGTTTGGTATAAACTCCGAGCCCAGGCGCGTGGCCATCCAACCGCAGACGATTACTAAAACAACAGCGGACCCCATCACTCCCCAACGAAAACGCAAAGCCGCGAGCAATACCGGGCGGTAGATTGAACGGGCGCCGCGAACGATGAAGTTTTCTTTTTCTTCAATGGGTTTGCGAAACAGCAGTGCCACGCCCGCGGGCACAAACGTCACCGAAAGGATCATCGCGCTGATCAAGGCGATAACTACTGTGATTGCCATCGGGTGAAACATCTTGCCCTCTACGCCAGTGAGCGCAAAGATCGGGATATACACGGCCGTGATGATGAACACACCAAATAGCGCCGGTCGAATGACTTCCCGGGTAGCATCGAAGACCAAGGCCAGTCGTTCGTTGAGCGGCAAGGTGGTCGTACCGGCCTGACTAAGACGGCGCAGACAGTTCTCCACGATGATTACAGCGCCGTCAACGATCAAACCGAAATCTAGTGCGCCCAAACTCATGAGGTTCGCACTCACTTTGCTTTGCACCATGCCTGTGATGGTCATCAGCATCGCGATCGGTATGACCGCTGCGGTCAATATGGCTGCCCGCACGTTACCGAGGAACACGAACAGCACCACTATCACCAGCAACGCACCTTCAACCAGATTGGTTTGCACTGTCGCGAGTGTCTTGTCCACCAAACCGGTACGGTCGTACACCGCCGTTGCTGTGATCCCGGGTGGGAGACTTGCTTTGACGTCCTCAAGTCGCAACGCAACTGCATTGGCTACTTCGCGACTGTTTTCGCCAACCAACATAAAGACCGTGCTCATGACTACTTCGTGGCCGTCCTGGGTCGCCGCGCCAGAGCGTAGTTCGCGGCCCAGACCAACGCTTGCGACATCGCGGACTCGGATAGGCACACCACCAGTGTCACTGACGACGATGGCTTCCAGCTCCTCGATGTTGTTCACCTGGCCCGGCACGCGCATGAGCCATTGCGCGCCGTTGTGTTCGATAAAGCCAGCACCGCGATTGGCGTTGTTACGCTCCAACGCGAGGGTAATATCGGTATAGGTCAGACCGTAGGCGAGTAGTTTTTCTGGCTCCGGTGCAACCAGGATTTCTTTTTTGAAGCCACCTATCGGATTCACCTCAACAACGCCCGGCACCCGCAGGAGTTGCGGTCGAATAATCCAGTCGTGGACCGAGCGAAGATCGGTCGGTGTTACGGCCGAGCCATCGGCGTTAAGTGCACCCGGTTCGGCATCGACCGTGAACATGAATATCTCGCCGAGGCCGGTTGCAATCGGTCCTAACGCGGGCTCGAGGTCCGCCGGTAGTGAGGATTTGGCCGCGTTCATTCGTTCGCCCACCTGTTGCCGGGCAAAGTAGATGTCGGTGCCTTCCTCGAAAACAGCTGTGATCTGCGACAAACCGTAGCGCGATGCTGAGCGCGTGTAGACGAGTTGCGGTATGCCCGCCATTGCGTTCTCTAATGTAAAGGTTACGCGTTGTTCCACCTCAAGCGGCGTATAGCCCGGGGCCTCGGTGTTCACCACAACTTGTACATTGGTGATATCGGGAACGGCATCGATCGGTAAGCGCGTGAAATTCCAGGCGCCGAGAGAGATCAGCAACAACACCGCAAAGAAGACCAGGCCTCGGCGCGATAGGGACAGCTTTATAATAAACTCAAGCATCATTCGCCCTCAGTGGTCGTGGGAAGCGCCGGACTTTTCGATGTCGGCTTTAACGAGATAACTATTGGTGGTGACATAGCGCGTACCGGCATCAAGTCCGCCCAACACCTCTATCCACTCGCCGTCCTGCCGGCCAAGTTCGAGCATTCGCACCTCGTACTCGTCACCAATTTGCGCATAGACGACAGTAAAATCACGGAAGCTTTGCAGGCCTGTGCGTTTCACGGCGAGCGGTACGTTGTGCTCGGCAATTTCGATTTCCGCCGTTATGTTCGTGCCGGGTACCAACGCCCCGTCCGGGTTTTCGAGTACCACGCGCGCTAGCACCGACTGGTTGGGTTGGGCGATTGTGCTTATACGTGAAACGACGCCGTCCCATTCCATTTCGCCGGCCGCGCCGTGCACGGTGACCCGCGCACCTTCACGAACCCGAGCGCGATTCGACGGAAAGACCGCTAACTCCGCCCACACTGTGCTGCTGTCAACTATCGTGAATAGTTCCCTGCCGTCGGTTTGTTCGCCGGGGTTGGCCGCTCGCTCCGTCAGGATTCCGCCAATCGGTGCCGTTAACGTGTAGGTGTTCAAGCTTTCGTTACTTTCGATCGTAGCGAGCGCTTGTCCTTTTCGAACTGTATCGCCTGCGGATACTTGTACAGACTGAATCGTGCCATTGAAGCGTGCGCTAACCGACCGATGCTGCTCGCGATTGGGTTCGACGCGACCATAGACCGTGATGGTTTCTTTGATCACAGCCTCGCCCGCTAGCTCGGTTTCAAGTCCAAACGCCTTGGCAATTTCCGCCCCGATTAACGTGCGGCCCTCAAAATTGTCGTACGACCAGATGTGGGTCCGCCCGCGATACTTGGCCTCGATCGAAACGATAAAGGAATGCGGTTCGTAGATGACAGTGTCGCCACGTAAAAAGTCGTCCTGGCGGGCAAAGCCGATTTCATCTTTCACATCGCCCAGCCGAGTCAGGGTTACATGCAAGTCGACGTCTCTGGGTGCGACAGGTGCACCGGCGTCGGTCACCCAAACGCGAAACTCCGGCGGTACGCCAGTCTCAAAGATCGCAAGTTCGAGTACAAAATCACCGTCCACCAACAGCCGGCCGTTGTGCGGGCCTTTGGCGGGTTCAGCTTCGGCCGTCTCGCCGTGACCGCCCTGTGCTGAGCTCTCACTATCAGAGCCGGCGCCGCTACAACCGCTAACCCCAACCAACAAGGCAACGAGCCCGATCATCATCTGTATCTTTTTCATCGTAAACCTCATGGGTAGGAGACCGCCGACGCTGCAGGGGTCCCGGTCAATCGTTCGATCTCTATTACGTGACGGTGGGCATCGATGCTCGACTCCACCAGCGCTGTCCGAGTGTCCAACAGTTCGGCTTGCACGACCCGTAGTTCGAAATAGCCGTAGCGTCCTGCGGCGTAAGCGCGCTCAGTTTCATTCAGCGCCCGCTCGATGCGTGGAAGAATTTCTTCGCGTAGCGCGGCCGCTCGATGCAAGCTGTGCTCCAACTCTTGATACAAGGCGAATAATTGCGTTTCGATCTGCACACGGGTAGCGGCTCGATCCGCATCGGTCATCGCAAGTTGGGCACGGGCTTCCGATATCCGGCCCTGATTGCGGTTCCTTGTAGCTAAAGGAATTGTGATACCCGCGATGAAGGCCTGGTCATCACTTCGCTCCAGGCGACGGACGCCCGCGGTCAACTGCCAGTTCGGTTTCGCCTGAGTCTCGGCCAGTCTCAGCTCCGCCTCACGCAAACGTTTTTCATTCAGATAGCGGGACAGGTCCGGGTTTTGCTCCAGCCGATCGAGAAGACTGGCATAGCTATCCGGAGTAGGTAGCTGATGCACGTCACCACTCACACGAGCAAAATCGGGCCGTGTATCGCCCCACTGTGCAGACAATCGCCGGTGGGATGTCCGTAATTCGTGTTCGATTTCCTCCCGGTCGAGGCGCATGCGAGCGAGCTCGGCTTCCGCCCGCGCCAGATCAGCCGCCGGCGTGCGTCCTGCTTGTACACGCTTCTTTACTGCCGCTGCCGTTTGCTCCGCGAGCGCAACCGCATCGTCGGTTTGAATAAGACGCTCCTGAAGTGCAAGCGTATCGAGGAACACGCGAGCGGTTTCGGCTGCCGCATCCAGACGTTGAATCTCTGCCTCGGTTTCGAGTAGCGAGATGCCGGCACGCGCTGCATCGACGCGGCGTTCGCGTTTACCGCGCTCCAATACCCAGGCAAGACTTAGCGTCGTCTCAGCGCCGTCGATACCCTGAAAGTCACCGGAACCGGCTGCGTTTTCAACGAGCAGTCCTAATTCTGGATTGGGTTTCAATTCCGCTTGTTGAAGGCGGCCCTGTTGGGCGCGTAGCTGATAACCATAGGCAATCAAGCGAGGATTGCTCTCGAGCGTTCTCGCAACGGCCGCATCCAATTTCAAAGCGATCTGCTCGCTCGCAGATGCCGACTGAGCGCAACTGGCTGTGCTGCCTATCGCCAGCAAGCACAGAAGAGTGACTCGACACGTGAGTGATAGCCACATAAAAACTTCTCCCTACGCGTTCTGTTGAACGCACTCATCAAAGAAATAAGACACCAGAACAACCAAAGCTGCCCGAGAATGCCTCATGCAATATTGTTTAGGGAGTGAGGGGAGGTGCGCGCAGTGGCGGTCGCCAGCGTGATCGTCGGCGTAAGGGAATTAGAGTAGTCGGAGGTGGCCACAGTGTGTGAAGTACCCAGACAATGGCCAGTGCGACGGGCAAGATCGCCATAAGGACCGGCATGATCTTCGACCACACGATGCCAAAATCAATCAGTGACACATCGACATCTGCAGTGTGGTCGTGCCCGTCCGACCCCACGTCGTGTACATGCGTGCCGTGCAATGCAGCGCCATCGCCAAGATCGCCAGCGTGTAGATGTAGTCCGCTAAATTGCATCAAAAGTAGTGCAACGACGGCAAGGACGACGATGGGCAAGGACGCGAATTTCATCGGCTCGACTATACCGGACGAGTGCCAGAATGCACAATTCAATGAAATTTCCATCACGCGAACCCGTGTGAGGCCTAGTCAATATGGGCCAGGAGTTCGGTATTTGAGCGTCTGGTGTTGGGTGCGTTGCGACCACTGAGAGCCGACCGGAAGCAGCCGTTCGCGAGCGGCAAATTTTGGGATCACCCTGAAAGGTCGAGAGGCAAATACTGGCCGGCAGTGCTCTGTGTTGCACCCTTTCATGCCGCCCTGAAATTCGCTTTCTGTTACTCCGCTTGCGCCTTCGATCGAAATGAGCACCTTATCTTCGGGGTCCCATATACTCCGATCGGCGAGCACTATAGTCGCGGCTGGGCCAGGTAGATGTCGCGGTAAGGACTTGCCTGTTCGACATTCGGCGGCCAATATGACTCCATGTCATCGTTCGAAACCGCACTCCGTGTCGCTATTATCGGTCAGGAAATTCTGGTTGCCGCAGTATTGCTCTTCGGCCGGGGCAGCCGGGGTGCTCGGCTTAGCGGCGCTCTTTTCTTGGTCAGCGTGTCAGCCTATCTCATCGTTTCGGACCGATTGCTAAGTGAGGCTGCCGCTTTTCTTTTGCCTGTGCTGATGCTGCTCGCGATCATCGTGCCTTACTGCTTGTGGTTGTTCGCGCGAGCCGTTTTCGAGGCGGCTTGGCCGCGGTGGTGGATCTTGGCCGGTTTTGCATTAGTCGCCATCTGCGTCTGGGCGATCTTTGTCGGCGGCGAAGATTACGGATCCGATTGGGTCAATGTCGCAAGCATCGTTACTCATATCGCCTCACTGGCTGCGGTTGCGCATTCACTCTGGATCGCAGCCAAAGGTCGGCCCGATGATCTCATCGAGCAGCGGCGTCGATTTCGCGTATTTTTCATCGTGATTGTTGCTGCACAGGTTGGGGTTGTTCTGGTCGTCGAGCTGCTTCTGCGCGGAGCGGAACCGGCTTGGCTCGTATTTCTCAATGTTGCTGTGATTGCGATCTTGACACTCGGGCTCGCAATTCCGCTCTTACGACTCAATCCGGAGTTCTTTGCGCCTGCGCTGGCGCATGGCAGGACTACGACCGGCCGGGAAGCCGAGGATTTGAGTCCATCGGAATCGGTTCTGAAGCAGGCATTGCTGTCGGCCATGAGCGAGGGCGTGTACCAACAGTCGGGTCTGAACATTCGGATGTTAGCTGAGCAGCTAGGCCATACCGAGCACCGGTTGCGGAAACTCATAAACGGGCGCCTCGGGTTTAGAAATTTTTCTGCATTTCTCAGCAGCTATCGAATTCCCGAAGCGAAGAAGGTTCTTGCCGACGCCGGGCAGGTTCGAAAGCCTATCCTAAATATCGCGTTGGACTTGGGCTACGGCTCACTTGGTCCCTTCAATCGCGCATTCAAGGCTGCCACGAACATGACGCCGACCGAGTATCGGCAGGCGGCCCACCGTTCGAAAGACATCAAAACCGAGTAATCTTCGCCGAATTCGAAAACAGCCAGCATTTGTCAGTTTCGGCGAGACTGAAGCCCGCCCGACGGCTACTTTGTACTTCACTTTCTGATGCTTGGAGTACAAAACGATGCAGCCGGGATCCGTATCCGACGTATTCGCCGCGGTTTGGCCGACAATTTTCGCGTTAGACTTATCTCGCTACGTGCTCTTCGCGAGCCTTCTCGCCGCTGTGTTGGCCGTGTTCGCAGGTCCTCTTGCAAGTCGCCGAATTCAGTCGAGGCGGGCAAGCGGCAAAGATGTGCGGCGCGAAATTAGCTTCTCGCTAAGCACCGTCGTACTGTTTTCGTTAGTCGGTTTCTCCGTCTATCTCGGTAGTCAGGCAGGCGTTTTCAGAGTTTATGGCGGCGACATGCCGAGCGTTGGGCACATGCTGGCCGAATTTGCCGCCATGGTCCTGCTCCACGATGCCTACTTCTACTGGGCACACCGGGTCATGCACACCCGGTGGCTCTTTCGGCGGGTGCACCGCATTCACCACAAATCGCGGACCCCCACACCTTGGGCGGCTTATGCCTTCGCCCCGCCCGAGGCGATCCTGGAAGCGAGCATCTTGCCGCTCGCAGCACTGCTATTGCCTTTACACGAATTCACTGTGCTCCTGTTCGTGACGCACATGATCGTGCGAAACGTTATTGGACACGCGGGCGTCGAACTGTTTCCGAGTTGGTGGTTGAGAGTTCCGCTACTGCGGTGGATTACAACCACCACTCATCATGACCTGCATCACTCACACGGAGGTTACAACTTCGGGCTCTATTTCACTTGGTGGGACAGGTGGATGAAGACCGAGCATCCTGAGTATGCGAGTCGCTTCATGGCAGTCACGAGATCGACTTGCCCGCTCAAACTCCCTGCAAAGGAGAACTTCAATGAATAATCATGGAAAAACTATACTATCGTTGTCTACGCTAGCGTTGCTCGGCTTGACGATGACATGTGACGCATATGCCGATGCCAATCGGGACAAGCGACGGACGATCAAACAAGTTCGTTACTGCGTCTCCGAAATCGCAAAGCATGCCGATTACGACGACGCATCTCGAGCGGTCCATTGGGTCGAAAAACTCACCCAGAAGAACCTTCTCGAGACTGAAATCCACATCGAAACGACTATCTACGCTGAAAACGGCGATCTAGTCACCCGAAAATACAAGACATCCTGCCTGATCGCCGGTATGGGAGATCTAGTCGATTTTCGGATCGACGCAATAGAGCTGAATCCGGTCGCGGCAAGCCAGAAAATCTGATGAGACGGCCTGAATATATTGCAAAACAAGGTGGGATGCCGCGTGGCTGGTTGGGCCGATTCGTTGCCTCCATCATGGAAAGGGAAACCACAGCGATCAATTACGATGCGATCGCTCGGCTCGATCCGAAAGAAGGTGACGCTGTGCTGGATGTTGGCACAGGAAACGGCATATCACTCCGGCATCTCGCCGCTCGCGTTGGGGAAGGAATCGTCGTGGGCGTAGATCATTCACCGGTGATGTGCGGCCGTGCTGAGAGGAACAACAAGACGCTAATAGTGGACGGTCGCGTGGAGGTCAAATGTACCGGAAGCGACGACTTGCCATTCGAGACCGGGTACTTTGACGCGGCGATGAGTGTGCACACGATTTATTTCTGGAATCCAGCTGAGCCGCACCTGAAGGAAATCGCGCGAGTCCTTCGTCCCGGCGGAAAGTTTGTGTTGGCGTTCCGATCCAGTAGCGATCCGGCAACGTCTGATTTCCCCGCCTCCGTCTATACGTTTCGCTCAATCGAGGAAATTGAAAGCCTGGCTGATTCATGTGGGTTCGAGAATTTCATTTACGAGAATGGATCAGAAATGGAGACTCTACTAAGCGCCACGCGAGAATAGTGTCAACTGTCGCTTCCCTATTGTTCGGTTTGGATAGCGCGATTACAGACAACGGCGGCTCGTACACCGGTGTCGGACTTGGGCGATGAACCCGTCTCTTCAAGTTTTAGGTCTGTGGTCGCCATTCAATTATTCACAACACGAACTGCCTTCCTGGATTGGCGGGCACTTCACATCGCCATACGAGCAATAGACGCAACAGTCACCAGCGTTTGGCTTGAGAATTGCCTTGCAGTTTAGACAGTCGTAGAAAAATTGACATGCATTAGTCGGCATAAGGTCCTTTGACCGGTGCCCACACTCGGGGCAGGTCAGCGTTGAGTAAGGCTCAAAAGCCTGTTTGGGCTGGCTCATTCTTTAATCACTTCCGTTGCGGGAAATCCCACGTCAGTTGCGGCGTTGCTAATGTCCGAAGCTGTTGTCACGCTTGCGTCAAAAATGACCGTCGCCATTTTGGTTTCGAGGTCGACTTCGACATTCTTGACGCCGTCCACACGCTCCATCGCTTTGCGAACGGATATTGGGCATGTTGCACATGTCATTTTCTCTACGGAAAACTGGGCCGTTATTTCATCGCTTTCTGCTGCTCCTAGAGTCCTTGCCGACAAACAAATGATACTCAGTAGCGCAACTATTGAAAAAATGTATCTCATGACTTTCTCCTCAATAAAAAATTGGCGCCCATAGATCAACGGTTAACAAGAGAGCTACGAGCATCATTGCTACCCAAAGCACGCCTTTTACGATCGCCTCAGACCGGGGTGAGGCGCAATCTGAATCGTCATCGCATGATTTATCCGGCTTCCAATAGACCTGCCAGAATCCGGCGGCGAGAAACGACAAAGTCAGCACGACAAGAAACGGCTAATAATCTTTCAGCGCCGTGAGGCTGCCAATCCACGCACCACTCGCGCCCAACGTAATCAATACCAATGGCACGATGCAGCACGTAGCATATGGCAGCAACCGGGTCACTAACCCAATCCATTTCATTACATCAGCAGTTGCCGCTATCGCCAGCGAGTAGCTTCAGTCTCAATGTCTACGTCTGTGGCCGACACTGTGCCCGAAACTGTGGCTGCTGTAATGAATGCCGTACCCAAGGTTTTTTCGATGCCCGCCAAAGAGGCTAGAACCGTGAAATCGATCATAACCTAGACCAAGCCCACGGCTTTGATAGTAGTGGGGGGGATAGCCAAAGCGTGTGGAACGACTGGTGTCGAAATAATACGGATCATATACACCGTACTGGGTACCGAGAGAGCCGCGAAACCGCGTGCGATTCGAATAAGAGGAATAGCCGACTCCGTACTGTCCCGACACTGTTGCGGAACGATAACCCAGCGAAGATCCAGGGGCCGGTCCAAATGTGCTGCAGGCGCTTAGAGCGATACAGAACGTTAATACGATGACTCGTTTCATGACACGTCCTCCGACGCAGTGGTTGTTGAGGCGTGATACAGCTCGGAAGTTTGCTCACCGGACGTGATCATCAAGTGCGCCGTTAATGCGGCGCTGGTCTCAAGATGCAATAGACCCGCCAACGGTACAGTTGGTCTTGGCGCTGGTTGGGCGATGGTCATAAGCATCCTACCTCGCAAACCGCGATACAGGACTGGCGTCGCCAACCGGGTGACCGCGCAGTCGAGTGACGCGGTACATAGTAAAATATTGGACCGTATTCACCTCATAAGGTTCGGGCCGCGCAAGCCTAGCGATCTTACGGATCATCCTTTTTCGCTTGCTTTGCCAGGATTTCCCTGACGGCCGACATCAACTCTTCCTGCTCAAGCTCACCGCTGCCGTCCACGTCCCAGCGTGCAAAAATTTCATCCGTTATCTCGGATCGAAAATCCCTGAGTTCTTTGAGTGAGACTGATCCGTTTTTATCCCGATCCATGAGGGTCATGGGGTTGTGTCCAGGTCGCTGTGCAAACGCGGTGGCAATCGTGCCCGCCGCAATAAACGCAACTAGTAAGGCTGATGTCTGGGCAATCGAATTTCTATTCATCCAACTATCTCCCGTTCCGCAGAGAGTCAAAATGCTTACGATCGCGCATGCACCACTCGTAAGCGATGGTGGTGGGATCGACGATCGTTCGCAATTGGCTGGAAGGGGTATGTCTCCAGTCGTCGCTAATAGACCGCCGATCCCGATCTGGGTGAAAAATATTGCAAGCGCGCGTTCGTACCGTGCTTGCGCTGATCGTCACTGTTCATGGGTCGCCCCCTTAGCGTTCTCGGTGGAACTATCAAGCTGCGGGACGCTCGATATCGGTTCTCCTTTGGCATCGTAGGTGACCACCTCCCAGGCTATTTCATCCCGGGGACGGAGGTCTGCTCTGAGGTGAGCAAGACCCGCGACGTTCTCTGGCGCGCCATTGAGCAGGCTCATGATTGACTCAGCCGGCACGTGCCCTTCAATCCAATAGTTCTTCGCGTCTGCCGTGTGACACGCGGAGAATTCTCGCGGTACGCCGAGGGCCTGTTGTGCCTTAACGATGTCCCGCGTTTGCACAACGTTCACGGCGAGGCCGTCGCGCCGCAGATCGCTAATCCATGGCCGGTAGCAGGAGCAAGACGCTGAGACATACACAATCACATCAGCATCAGCATCAGCATCGCGCGGTGCCGTAGGCGCCTCGTCCGGGATAATGTGCCAAACCATCATCAACAACCAAATCGCTGTAAGCGA
Organism: Proteobacteria bacterium UBA1844; assembly: GCA_002338615.1. Taxonomy (GTDB): domain Bacteria; phylum Pseudomonadota; class Gammaproteobacteria; order Steroidobacterales; family Woeseiaceae; genus UBA1847. The sequence continues at coordinate 24,807 of DDIS01000096.1, forward strand.
GAGGATGAGCCGTACGGTTTTTCTACTCTCGACTCGCATCCATGCGAGTACACTCTTGTTTTGTTTGGGCGGCTTCCGGCGATTTCGTTTACGGCTCATTATTGCGATTCACTGCGCTACGCACACTGGCGCGCCCGTCCACATCACAACGCTGGCGATAAGCGAACTGACGTCCAGCGATGTTCGATGCGTCAGCACTAGTTTCGACCCTCCGAATGCTCCGTATCCTGTCTTGCGTTCAATTCCCACAGGCAACTCGAGTCAGTCAGCAATGAGCGTTCGGCGAGAACCCCATAGTCCTGTCGCATTCGCAGAAAGCGCCCGTGCGGCCGCGTTTGCAGTGCCCCCTCCTTATTGCGCGGCACATACACACTAAATACGCGACGACCGTCGTTATCGTAAAAGGCCACTTGATGGGTTTCGCCGTTATCGCCGTCGGTCGACAACAAATAGATGGCGGCCAGGCGATCCACCTTGAGGTGGCCTCTGTACCCACTGTCAGGGTTGTCAAAATTGAAGAAGCCGCGTGCCGCTTCGCCCTTTGGTAACGGACCCATGAGTTCGAAGACGCTGTCCGACGACAACACAATGACCAAGGCATCCTGCCACTCGGTCAAGGCCTGCCACACGCTATCAAACTTGAGCATGGTCACAGGTATTCGGGCCTCCATCGGCATGGCGTGCACGACGGCGGCTTCCGGAATGCCGGTCGCACTCGCGACCTTCGCCGGCGAAAACTTCGGTGATTCCTTTAACGCCGATACAACCAACTGGCGTTGTGCTGGTGTGGCGCATAGTGGGTTCGCGGCTGCCTGCAGCGAGAAGGAGGTCATCAATACGGCGCTGATGCCTATTGTTACTGCTCTGTGCGAATGGGCGATCATTTTGTTAACTCCTGAGATTGTCGATAACTCGGTCTAATGCGAATGCGATTCCAACCTTGCCTCGTTGCGACAGATGCGACCACGCCGATGGTGTCTCCGTCCCTGGACTTACTTGAGTCCTTCATGGCTTTTCGTTCCGATCGCCGTCCAACCCGATCTTGCGACTGAATCCCGGTAGGTGGTGCGAGGCCAAGATGAGAAATACTATCGCCGCAGAAAGGGTGGCCAGAACGTACATTCCGAACCCGACGGCCGTTCCAATCGCGGCCGTTGCCCAAACGGTCGCTGCTGTTGTCAACCCGATCGTCTTGCCGCTGTCTTGCATGATGATTCCAGCGCCTAAAAAACCAATTCCTACAACAATGTTGGCTGCTATTCGTGACGGCTCAGCGCCTGGGATGTGTTGTGAAATCAGGGCGAACACGCACGCCCCCATCGATACAGCGGCGTACGTGCGGATGCTTGCTTCGCGCTGATGAATCATGCGCTCCAAACCGACGAGTCCGCCGAGCACCGTCGCTATCACGGTACGCATCGCCAAGATCAACTCCAATTCCCAGTCCATTTTTCACCTCTTTGCGTGGAACTGTCCCGCAGCATTCCCGGCTCGCCGATCTGGTCCTTTGACGCCAATCTTGGCGAGCACTAATTTATCGAGTGGTTCACGGTCATACATTGGCGGCCCTCTGTGCGGCGTGGGCATGGGCTTCGCGCGCATCCAACTCTCGAGTCGAGTTACCGGTTCGGACGAAGTAGCGTGCCACCTTGCCATCCTGGATGAATATAGGCGTAGCGGATTGTTCGATGACCAGCCAGCAGACTTGCTTATCCGCCAAGCGCGGAAATTGGCAGTGAATCAGCGTGCATGCATGTGCACCCAGAGTGCTGCGCACCAAATCCATTAAGGCGCGTTCAAATCCGTCCGTGTTTTTATGCTTCAGTGTCTGACAGTCCGACTCGATCCCGAGTGCGGTGCCTGTGTCGTCTACGCCAATTACCAAACTACCGCCGCGATGGTTCATTAGGCCGGCTATGGACTTTGCGATAACCTTTTCCAACGCTTTGTTTGAGCGCTTCTCTCTGAGGTCCCAGCGCAATGTCGATTTGAATTCCACTCGCTCGCTCTCGCCTGAAGCCACCAGAGCTGGCAAGTTCGCATTGAGTTCACGCTCTAGCCAACGCACATTCCGCTGTTCCGCCTTCAGCGCTTTGGAGTAGGCTCCGAAAATAAGCCCAAACGTGACCCCGATAAGCGCGAATACCAGGCTCATCGGGACCAACTCATGCCATGCTGCGCTGCGCAGCCGACTCCCGACGAAGGCCCAAAGGGAATTCGCTGGCGTGGACAGGAGATCATTGAATTCCGCGTAAAAGACGACCGTAGTCAATGGATGCAAGAGCAGAATGCCCAGCAGCGCGCCGACCGCTACTTGAGCGACTGAAAAGTAGTGATGTCGTAGGTAGCGCTTCATAGCCTGTTTACTCGTCGACATGTGGTTTCCCGCGCGACTGCTCGGGCACTTGTGGCAAAACTACGTTCGGTGTTCGATGGCGACAGGCGACGTTCAACACCAGCATGCCCGATATGGCAGAGAGCAGTGAGCCGACGACGATACTGAGGTTGGTTGCCAATATTGCACCGGGTTCATCAAAGGCGAGCGCTGCAATAAACAGACTCATGGTGAAACCGACGCCCGCCAACAACGAGACCCCGTATATTTGCAGCCAATTGACGCCAGGCGGCAGGCTAGCGATTCCAAGCCACACAGCCACCCGTGCCGATACGAACACGCCCAACTGCTTACCCACGAACAGGCCTGCCACTACGCCGAGCGACACCGACCCGAACAGCGAGTCGCGGGTAACGCCAGCGAGATCGATGCCGGCGTTGAAGAATGCGAAGATCGGTACGACGGCGAACGCGACCCACGGATTCAAGCTGTGCTCGAGTTCCTTGAGGATCTCCCTCCCATCGACTCTCATTGGAATTGCGAACGCGAGTACGACGCCGGCAAGAGTTGCGTGAACACCGGATTTCAGGACGGCCACCCAGAGGAACGCGCCGAGCAGCACGTAGGCGGCGATGTGCGATACTCGCAGACGATTCAGTATGAATGCGCTCACGACACCCAGGGCTGCCAAACCCAACGAGACCGCGCTGAGGGTTTCCGTATAGAAAGCGGCGATCACGATGAGTGTGCCGAAGTCGTCAAAGATCGCCAGCGCCGTCAAGAAAATTTTGAGTGCGGTAGGTACCCGATCGCCTAACAGCGCGAGAAAAGCTAGCGCCATCACGATATCCGTGGCAGCGGGAATCGCCCAGCCACGTGCGGCGACCGCATCATCCGCGTTGAATGCCAGGTAAACTGCCGCTGGGACGAGCATGCCACCGATGGCTGCGACGGCCGGCAATGTCACTTGACGGAGGGACGAAAGCTGACCCTCGAACACCTCGCGCTTGATCTCCAGGCCAATGAGGAAGAAGAAAAAGACCATTAACCCCTCGTTGATCCACGCGATCATCGGCTTGGCAAGCACCCATTGGCCTACTTGAATTGACATCGGTGCGTGATGAATGAGTTCGTAATAGTTTGCATAGGGCGAGTTAACCCAGGCAAAGGCCAGTAACATGGCGCCAAACATCGCCAATCCGGCACTCTTCGGTGACGACAGGGCCTTTTCAAGGCGAGATGTATTCGATCGATCAGCCACCGTGCCCACCCACTAATCGCATTAACGACCTGTGACAATTTCGAGCGAGTACCCGTTTTCCTGCGACGAAGTTCATGGGTTTGCCCGACGATTGTAGGCCAAGAGTCGCAGGGCGTTAAAAACCACAACAACGGTTGAGCCCTCGTGCATCAGCACCGCGGCGCCGATGCTGAGACCGAACAGCGTAGAGGGCACCAGGATGGCGACCATGCCAAGACTGAGCCATAAGTTTTGTCGAATGATGCGACTACTGGCACGACTCAAGCCCACCGCAAACGGTAAATGGCGCAAGTCATCCGCCATTAACGCGACGTCGGCGGTTTCGAGCGCCACATCGGACCCGGCGGCACCCATCGCAATGCCCACCGTGGCGTTGGCCATCGCTGGCGCGTCGTTAACACCGTCCCCGACCATCGCCACGTGCGCCTCATTTCGCAGTTGCTTGATCGTGGCCACTTTGTCGTCGGGCATCAGATCACCGCGGGCTTCATCCAACCCGACCTCTTGGGCGACCGCGTCCGCGACCTTTTGATTGTCGCCGGACATCATGAGCATGCGCCGAATACCCAGCGTTCGAAGTTGTTCGATCACGGCGGCGGCAGCGGGTCGCGGTGTATCCATCAGCCCAATGACGCCAAGATAGCGTTCTCCCTGGCGAACTATCATGGTCGTGCGTCCGTTGAGTTCGAGTTCCTCAACGCGGGCACGAAGATCGTCTGGCAGCGCCGGTCCGTCTATTTCGCTGAACAAATCATCCTTGCCAATGTAAGTCACCTGCCCATCAACCTGTGCCTGCACACCACGGCCCGTGATACTGCGAAGATCGGTGGCTTCAGGAAGCGACGAATCCGCAAGGCGTTCGGTACCGTCGCGCACCACGGCAGCGGCGAGCGGATGGTCACTCAAGGACTCAACCGCTATTGCGACCCCGAGCAACTCGTTTTCGTCAGTATTGCCAAAGGGCACAATGTCGGTCAGGCGGGGCTTTCCCTCGGTCAAGGTACCGGTCTTATCAAACGCAATGACGCGCAGGCGGCCCAAGTTCTCAAGTGGCGCTCCCCCCTTGATCAGCACACCGCCGCGCGCAGCTCGAGCAATACCGCTGAGTACCGCGCTTGGTGTGGCAATCGCCAGCGCACAAGGACTTGCCGCAACCAACAAAGCGAACATACGGTAGAAACTTGTGCTCATCTCGGCATCGAAGAGAAAACCGAACAAGAGGACCAGCACCGCACCGAATAAAGTGGTGGGGACAAAGAGACGCTCGAAGCGGTCGGTAAACTGTTGCGTGGGCGATTGATTGGTTTCCGCCTCGCGCACCATGCTGGCAACGCGTGCCAGCGTCGATTCGCTGCTCAGTCGGGCCACGTAGATCTGCAGCGCACCACTGCCGTTGACCGATCCCGCAAACACACGACTCGAGGCATCAACGATCTCCGCATTATTCGCGGCTTTGTCGAAATCGGCGACGGGGTGTTTGTCCACCGGTACGCTTTCACCGGTAATGGGCGCTTGGTTGATGCTGCTTTCACCCTTGATGACAAAACCGTCGGCCGGCAGGCGCTCGTTGGGGCGCACCAAAATGGTATCGCCAATCGCTAACGCATCGACCGCTACTTCACTGACGTTACCGTCACGAATCACACTGGCGGTTTCTGGCGCAAGTTCCGCCAAAGCCTCAATGGCGCGCTTAGCGCGTCCCATCGCATAGGCCTCCAACGCGTGCCCAAGGCCGAACAGAAACAGTAACAACGCGCCCTCCGCCCACTCGCCAAGGATCGCGGCGCCGATCGCCGCCACCAGCATCAGCGTATCGATCTCGAAGCGCCGTGCGCGCAAGTGTTCGATCGCTTCGCGAAACGTGAACCAGCCACCGAATAAATAGGCCGCCACGAGCAAAGATTGCGCCAACCAACTCGGTGCATCGGAGAAGGTCTGGAACCACCAACCGCTGAGGAGTGTTATTCCGCACAGGCCAACAAATACGAGTTCGGTATTCTCACCAAACACCCCACCGTGCGCATGCGGTGACTCTTCAGGCTCGGTGACTACGCCGGCCAGCTTGTCCAGCGAGCTTCGAACTTGTGCTTCATTTGTGTGTTCGCGATCGAATTCGATCCGAACGCTACCGTTGGGCGCGACACCGGCCTCCAAAACGCCTGGCATTTCCGACAACCGAGTTTTGAGGCGTCTCGCGCGGCCCGCCGGCATTGGCGCTATATCAAACACAAGGTGGCCGTACTTGGCTTGCAGTTCGGCGCCGCCTCGATACGCAAACTGGCGAAGGTCCTGCACCGAAAACGTGGATGGATCGACATGAACGCACAGCCGAACGGGCTTTCCAGCCGGGCGTTCAAGAAGATGGGCCGCATCCACGCCCGTTTTCGCTTCGATCTGATCGCGAAGTTTCTGATAACAGGCATCGCTGTCTTGCTGAACTTCAGGTAAGAGCAGGTCTAGATCCAGTTTGATTTTTTTTAACATCATATTATCCAAGAGGTTTGTATTGTGGTTTACGGCTCATGGTCGCGGACTTGATTTGCTCGTACAGCGCTCTGCAATCTGTTGGCGCAGCGCAGTCAGCTTCTCCTGTCGCTCATCCTCGGTCATACGACGTGGGTTTCCCTCGGCGTCGACGATGAGGAAACGTCGCCCTGGTCGACTTTCGAGCGTCGTTTGCCGCTCTTGAAGGCGCGTGCAGTCTTGCTGGCGCGCGGCGGCCAGTGCGGCATCGAGTCGTGCCGCCTCACGTCGTTGTTTGCGGGCATCGATACGACGATCGGTCTGTTCATCCATTTCCGCAAGTCGTTGCTGCAGTTCAGTATCGGTAGGGGGCGCATGTTCGATCGCGATCCTGTCGAACGACTGATCCTCAGGCGCCGTTGCTGAGTAGTGCACATCGCCATCCATTGGATCTGACCAGCGGTACACGACCACGTGGTCGGCGAGGGCCGTTAACGGCACCGCCAGCACAGTCAATAGCCAAGCAAACCGTTTGCTCGCTGTCATTAAAGGCCCGATGAGGGCTTGTTTAAGTGACACAATCATCGTGGAGCGCCGGGACTGAATGGTGCCAAATCCGAAGCAAACTGCCGCGTGGAGGCAGCGCTTCGAACCGATGCGTAAACGGCTTGAATGCCTGCTTCGAGTCTTTGTCCTGTTGTGCTGTTGTGCACACCGTATTTGATCCGTCGGGCACGGTGATTGAAATATCGACGTGACCAATCAAACTGTTCGCGTTCATCGGTGTTGCGGAGAACTCACCGCGCAAACTTAGGCCGTCTCGATCTCTCCAGAATGCCGCTGAACGGATGTTGGCGGTGTCGTTGGATATAGGCTCTATTCGAACACCTGAGTTATGAATTCGCGTCGGGATATTGCTGCAAGCAGATGTTGTCAGCACCCCGATCAGCACGAATAGGTAAGTTGTCGCTCTGTTTCTTGTCCTCATCATTGGCTCCTCTGGTGCTTCCGAAAACAGCACTCGTAAATTTGCGCATTGGCATTGCCGTTTAGCGGCAGCCACTGCCCATCGGTTCCCTTTTTGGTCGTGAGCGCGACATAAATCTAAACTTCACAGCCGTCATGATTGGCGCTGTCGTGATGTTTAATCTGTACAACGCTTCCGGGCGTTGGTAACACATCAAATCGAATCGAAAATTGCTTTCGAACATCACGAACACCTATTCGTTGGCGTGTTGTCCTGCACTCGGTGCTCTCGCCATCCGGCGCGGTGATCGCAATGTCGACGTGGCCGCCCATGGGCCCTTTAGTGATTGGCTGTGGCGTAATTTCACCGCGCAACGCAAAGCCCTTCCGGTCTTCCCAAAAGTTCGCTGACGAAACACGCCCGCTAGACGTTGTCATTCGCTCTATCGTCACCCCCGGCTCACTGACGTAGCTCGGTACCCAGGCGCACGACGAGACCAGGAACGCGGCTGCGATGACTGCAAATTGCCGTACTGCATGTCGCCGATTCATCATTCGCTCCGGTTAGTTAGTAATCTCAATCACCGATTGGATTTCAGTGATATAAATCCAGCCCGCAGAGGGTTGGCCGGTCTTGGCGTTCTGGCGAATTGCTTGAACAGCCTCGGCGAGCCTCGATTCGTTATCACACACCAGTTCCAGCTTGACCTCGTTGACGACCTTTTGGCCGATCTCTACCGAGTAGTTCTGCTCCTTGCCGCTGAGCGCTTGGAGTATTCCTTGCACATCAACCACGGTGATATTCCGAAATCCCGCGGCGTTTAACGCAGTCACAACATCCGCCACTCGGTTCCTGTGAATAAATGCCTTGACCTCTTTCGCATACATGTCTCGTCTCCTACCTATTCAAAGATGACCCAAGTGCTATTGGGCACCCGGTCGAGTTGCCAATCGCTTTCCTTCGTGGCGCGATTGAGGGCGTCACGCATGCTCGGCCTCCGTTTCAAGTGGGCTCGCGCCGCGCGTTTCCATCCACTCGTAGATCACCGGCAGAAGGATCAAGGTCAGCAGGGTTGATGTGATGAGACCGCCGACCACAACGGAAGCCAACGGTCGTTGCGTTTCTGCACCGACTCCGGAGGACAGCAACATCGGCACCAGACCAAGGATGGCCACACTGGCCGTCATCAACACGGGCCGAAGGCGAAGTTCAGCGCCTTGCCGCACTGCCTCAGCCACACTCAGTCCTTTCTCGCGGAGTTCGTTGATGAAACTGACGAGCACAATGCCATTGAGCATCGCGACACCAAACACGGCAATAAAGCCGATGGCTGAAGGCACCGACACGTACTGGCCACTAATGAACAGCGCAACCAGACCGCCAATGGTGGCGAACGGCACGTTGGCAATAATCAGCGTGGCAAACTTCACCGAGTTAAAGGCGGTGTATAGCAACACGAAGATGAAGAAGATCGTCAACGGAACGATCACCGACAACCGTGCGAGTGCGCGTTGCTGATTCTCGAACGCGCCACCCCATTCGATCCAATAGCCGGGTGGTAAATCGATTTGACGGTCAATGGCCGCATTCGCATCGTTGACGAAGCCATCGACGTCGCGACCGCGCACGTCCATCTGAATTACCGCGTAGCGTTGCAACTGCTCACGACGAACGAACGAGTAGCCCTCGGCCACTGTCACCTCGGCGACCGCGGACAACGGCACGATCGCGCCACCGCTGGTTTTAAGCGGTATACGCTCAATCGATTGCACCGAGGCCTTAGAGGCGTCGTTGAGGCGCGCGGTAATATCGAAGCGGCGTACGCCATCGATCAATGTCGATACCGGCTCATTGCCAATGCCCGTGCGTACCACCGACAACACGTCATCGGCGTTTAATCCAAAGCGCGCTAATTGGTCGCGTTTCACTTTGATGCGGATTTGTGGTTTGCCAACGTTCGCTTCGAGCGAAAGGTCAGCTACTCCACCAACGCCAGCAATAACGTCCTTAACCTCTTCGCTCAGCCGATCCAGTTCGGCGAGATCCTCACCGTAGAGTTTGGCGGCGAGCGTTGCGCGCACACCCGAAATCAATTCCTCGACGCGCATTTGAATAGGCTGCGTGAACGCAACCACCGCTGTCGGTACAACGACCTCGAGCTCTTCGCGCATCGCCTCGGCGAGCTCGGTAATATCGCGATCGCCGGACCATTCGGACTCGGGGTAGAGCTCGGTGTAGATCTCCATGTAGTTGACGTCAGCGGTCTCACCTTTCTCGGCGCGGCCGATCATGGCAACGGTCGTTTTGACTTCGGGAAACTCAGACAACGCGTTCTCGATGTCCTTTGAGATCTTAATGGACTGATCGAGCGATGCCGAAGGAATCGATGTAACGCGCCACATGATGGAACCTTCCTGTAGCTGCGGCATGAACTCTTTGCCAAGAAACGGAAACAGCGCGAGGCTCAACACCAGCATACCGACGGCGCTACCGACCACCACTTTCTTGTTCGTTAACGACCAGGACAGCAGCGGCAAATAACGCGCCTTGATGACACGCACCAGCCAGGTGTCTCGCTCAGGCTTTGGTTTTAGGATCAACGCGGCCAGTACCGGGATGAGTGTCAGTGTCAATACCAGTGATCCCGCCATGGCGAAGCTAATGTTGAATGCCATGGGCTTGAAGAGTTTGCCCTCAAGACCCTCAAGAGCAAACAGCGGCAGAAACACAACGATAATAATCAGGATTGCAAACGCGATCGGATTGGCGACCTCGCGCGCAGCCTGCAGCACCGCGCTCGTTCGATCGACCGGCTTACCGGAGTACAGGCGCTCGGCCATAATTCGAAACGCGTTTTCGACCATGACGACAGCACCATCAACCATCATGCCGATACCGACGGCAAGGCCCGCCAGCGACATAAGATTCGCGGACAGTCCCGCTTCGTTCATGAAAATGAACGCAATCAACATGGCCAGAGGCAGCGCGCTGATCACAATGACCGCAGAGCGGAGCTCCCCGAGAAATAAGAACAATACGATCGCGACCAGGATGGAGCCCTCGACCAATGCACTGACGGCGGTGCCAACGGCTTTGTCAACAAGATCGGTGCGATCGTAGACCGGTCGCAACGTGACTCCGTCGGGTAGAGATTCATTGAGAATCTCAATTTTCTCCTTCACCGAATCAACAACGGCAGCCGCGTTTTCGCCGAGCCGCGACAAGGCCATACCCAGCACGACCTCTTTACCGTCGCGTGTCACCGCACCGAAGCGCAAGGAGCCCGCTTGCTCAATGACGGCAATGTCGCGCAGATACACCGGTGTGCCGTCCTCAACCTTCAAGACCATGTCGCCGATGTCGTGCTCGTTCTCTACCAACCCCAACCCTCGAACGAGATATTGCTCGGAACCGACATCGATGTATTGCCCACCGACTTGTCGGTTATTGGCTTCGATCACCTGCATTACATCGGTGAAGGTGAGGTCGTATTTGATAAGGTTTAAGGGATCAATGACGACTTGAAATTGGCGCTCCTGGCCACCCCAAGAGGTCACGTCATCAACACCTGGCGCGGTGCGCAGAATCAGGCGCACATTCCAATCGTGCAACGTGCGCAGATCCATGTCGGTGATATCTGCATTGAGTTTTTCATCGGCGCGTTCGAGCGTGTACCAAAACACCTGGCCCAATCCGGACGTATTGGGTCCCATCTCCGGTGTGCCGTAGCCTTCCGGAATGCGATCACCGACCTCCTGCAAGCGTTCGCCAACTAAGCGTCGCGCAAAGTAAATGTCCATGTCGTCTTCGAAATAGACCGCAACGTAGGACAAACCAAAGAGACTGACGGAACGAATCTGCTGCACTTTGGGCAAGCCCGCCATGCTGGATTCAACCGGAAAGGTGAGCAGTTGCTCCACGTCCTCGGCGGCAAGTCCTGGCGACTCGGTGTAGATGTTTACCTGCACCGGTGTCACGTCAGGAAACGCATCGATAGGTATCGTCACGACCGCACGCCAACCCACGGCGGCAACGACCCCGAAAATGATGAGCACCAAAAACTTGTAGCGCAGTGAGGCTTCGACGAGTTTTTCTAACATGAGATGCCCCTAGTGCGCATGGCCTTCGCCGAGCGAAGACTTAAGCAAAAGTGACTTGAGATGAAACACGCCGGTGGTGGCGATCTGATCACCTTCGGAGAGACCGGCGAGAATCACCACCCAGTCGCCAATCGTGGGTCCTACCTCAATTTCCTCGGCATGAAATTCGTGTCCGTTTTCGAACTTAAAAACCTTCGGCTCGCCCTCGATCATGGTTATGGCGCTACTGGGCACCGCCATCACAGGCGCACTGACACCCGTCACAATTTCGGCCTCAACAAATTGACCGGGGTGTAATCGATCGTCGGCGTTGTCGACCTCGATGCGTAGCCCTTGAGTGCGTGTGGTCTCGTCCAGCCGATGATGGCGTTGAATGACCGTACCTTCGATCCAGTGGATGCCATCGAGGCTAACGCGGGCGGTTGAGCGCGGGTCAATCTCCATCAAGCTGTTGGCGGCCGTTTGCGCTTCCACCCACATCACCGACTCGTCGCTGATGTCGATAAGCACGCGACCCGGTTCAATCAATTCACCGACGATGAAGTCGTCTTGCAACACGGTTCCGGCTTGCGGGGCGAGTAAATCGAATGCGCCGGTGGCTTTGCTGGCGTTACCCGATTGCATCAACACCGTGGCTTCGGCTGCCGTCATGCCATAGGCTTGCACTTTGGCCAGCGCCTGTTGCTGCGCAACTTGCGCTTCCGTATAGCGCCGCTCGGAGACGGTCGATCGGCCCAGCGACTTAACGCGTTGCCATTCTCGGTCGGCGACAATCAGCGCACCTTGTGCGCCCGCCATCTCAACGCTGGACAATGTCACCAGTGGCTGGCCAGTTTCCACCTGCTCACCGAGTCGCACATGACGAGATACGACTTGTGCCGTAATGCGCGGTGTGACGCGTGCGGACCGATAGGCGTTGATAACCACTTCGCCGGGGACGCGCAGGGTTTCGTTGAGTGATCGCGGCAAAACAGAATCGACGATGACACCTGCCGAGCGTTGCTCATCAGCGGTGAGTTCAACAGCGCCGGCCGCTTCATCTTGGTGTTCGGCGGCGTCATCATGATCGTCGGTGTCCTGGGCGTAGGACACCGCACTCAACATCAGACCGAGACACAACATGAAAAGCGATAACGTTTTCATCGAGGTATTCTCCCGTTGGCTGTGGATGCCGAGGCCCATCACGCTGCCTCGCTCAACTTGGCTCGCGAAAACCTGCTATACAACACCGGCACCACGAACAATGTCAGGAGTGTCGATGAGAACAGCCCGCCAACAACAACGGTGGCCAGCGGCCGCTGAACCTCGGAGCCCACGCCGCTCGCCAGCAGCATAGGAATGAGTCCGAGTGCCGCGATGGATGCCGTCATTAACACCGGACGCAATCGTGACAGCGCCCCGTCGAACACCGCCATTTTCGCGTCACCGCCATCCTCCATACGCCGATTGATGGCGTTCACCATCACCACGCCATTGAGCACAGCCACACCAAACAAGGCGATAAAGCCGATCGACCCCGGCACGGACAGGTACTGACCCGAGAAAAACAACGCGGCAATACCGCCAATGAGCGCCAGTGGTACGTTGAGCATGATCAGCAACGCTTGCCCCACCGAACTAAACGCGAAGTACAGCAACAGAAAGATCAACCCCAGCGACAAAGGCACGACAATCATCAATCGGGCTTGCGCGCGTTGTTGGTTCTCGAACTGACCACCAAATACCACGGTGTATCCCGTCGGCAGATCGATCTCGTCGTTGATGCGTTGCTGCAGTTCAGCGACCAGCCCGCCCATGTCACGTCCTTCGACGTTGGACTGAATGACCACGCGGCGTTGAACGTCGTCACGACGGATCTGCGGTGGCCCAGACTCGATCCCCACTTCGGCCACATCGCCAAGCCGCACCCAGGCCCCATTGGGCGCTTGCAGAATCAGCGCTCGAATCGCATCGACACTGTCACGGTGTTGTTTCTCTAACCGCACATAGATGTCGTAACGTTCATTACCCCGAATCACTTGACCGGCGCTGACACCGCCGACGGCATCGGAGACCAACTTCATCACCTGGTCGACCGGAATACCGTAACGGGCCAACGCATCACGATCCGGCCGAACCGCCAACTGCGCTTCACCGGCGATCTGTTCCATCGCCACGCCACGTGTGCCTTCGACACTCTTCACCAGCGTTTCAATCTCGCGGCCTATTTCGGCCAGCCCGTCCAGGTCGGGGCCAAACAACTTGATGGCCAACTGCGCTTTTACGCCGGAGAGCAACTCGTCCACGCGGGTTGCGATCGGCTGTGAAAAGGAAAACAGCAAGCCCGGATGAACGGACATCTTCTCTTCAAGTAATGCCTGCAAGGCCTTGCGATCCGATGCACTGGACCACTCCGAGACCGGTTTTAATCCGATATAGAGTTCGACATTGGAGACCGGCTCCGGATCGCCGCCCAACTCCGGTCGGCCAACGCGGCTGGAGACGTAGAGTGCTTCGGGGAACGTCATCACCACCGCTTCCAGCTTCTCTGCGACGCCGAGCGCCGTGTCTAAACTCGAGGAAGGGGCGAGGGTGACGCGCACGTTCACGGTACCCTCCTCCAATTCCGGCACGAATTCAGTACCGAGGAACGGAACCAACGCCAATGAGGCGGCAAACAAACCCAACGCGGTACCCACGACCAGGCGACGACGCTCCAGTGCGCCACCGAGTGTCCGTCGATAGAGTGCTTCCAATGGCCGCATTACCGGGCTGACTTTCTCTTTTACGCCGGTTTTGAACGCGTACGTCGCCAGTGCCGGTACGACCACCAGGGCGACCAGCAGCGAGGCCATCATCGCGAGCACAATCGAGATCGCCATGGGCTGAAACAATTTGCCCTCGACACCTTCGAGACTGAACAGGGGCGCAAAAACGATCATGATGATCAGCACGGCGAAGAACACCGGCCGTCCCACTTCGCGGGCCGCTTCTTGAATGCGCAGCGCGATACCACCCGTGTCGTGCTCGGCGTCGTACGGGCTCGGTGAACCGGTCTCCTGTTTGGCATGTTCTTCGTGACGTTCATCCGGTGAGGTGAGGTGACTGAAAATGTGCTCCATCATCACCACCGAACCGTCCACCATCATGCCGATGGCAATGGCGAGCCCCCCTAAGGACATAAGGTTGGCAGACACGCCCCAATAGGCCATCGCCATCAACGCCAAGCCGCTGGAGATCGGTACCGAAATCAGTACCAATAGCGTGGCGCGCAAATTCATCAGGAACAACATCAGTACGATCACGATCAGCACAAAGGCTTCGAGCAGCGCCTTACTCACGGTTGTCACGGCCTTATCGACCAGATCCGCTTGATCGTAGAACGGTTCAAGGGTCACGCCGTCGGGCAATGCGGTTTGGATGGCCGGTAGGCGATCTTTGACGGCATCGATCGTCGCCTTGGTATTGGCGCCCATGCGTTTGAGGACAATACCTGCGACTACCTCACCGAGCGCTTCGGGTTTGCCGTTGGCGTCACGGCGCGTAATGGTGACCGCGCCTTGGCGAATTTCCGGACCGAAGGCAACGATCGCCGTGTCTTTCACGCGCACCACCACGCCGTCGGCATCTTTCAAGGGGATGTTGCCGATGTCGCGTAAGCCGTCTTCACCGCTGCGTACCCAACCCACACCCCGGATCACCAATTGTTCCGCGCCGCGGTCCAGGTACCAGCCACCGGCATTGCGATTGTTGGCCTCGATCGCTTCTGAAATCTCGTCTACCCGAAGACCGTAGGCGAGTAAGCGTTCGGGATTGAGTTGCACCTGATATTGGCGCACTTCGCCGCCATAGGAGAGCACGTCCGTGACGCCATCGACCGGCATCAATAACAGCTTGACGACCCAGTCATTGAGGCTGCGCAGTGCCAGAATGTCGTAGCGCTCGGGATCATCCGTGCGCAGGATGTACTGGTAAACCTGGCCCAGCCCCGATGTATTCGGCCCCATTTCGGGTACGCCCACACCTTCCGGTATCTGTTCACGGGCCGCCTGCAAACGTTCAAACACCAGCGCGCGGGCAAAGTAGATGTCCGTGCCTTCATTGAACACAACCGTGATCACCGACAGTCCCGTTTTGGAGATGGAGCGCACTTCCTGCACATCGGGCAGCGCGTACATGACCGCCTCGATTGGAAACGTGATCAACTGTTCGACTTCCTCGGCGGCGAGTCCGCGCGCCTCGGTATTGACCTGAACCTGCACGTTGGTCACATCCGGGAATGCGTCGAGATTCAATTTCGGTAGGATTAACGCACCGGCGACAATGGTTGCCAATAAGGCGAGCACCACCAGTAGTCGGTTTTCGACACCAAGGTCGATGAGTTTATTTAACACGAGTCATCTCCCTTAGTGGCCGTGGATGTCGAAACCGCTTTTCGCGATTTCCGACTGCACAAAGAACGCACCTTGAGTCACGACACGCGTACCTACAGGGACACCTTCGATGACGGCCAGGCCGTTCAGGGTTCGGATTACCTCGACCTCCAACGATTCGAACTTGCCGGGTGCTTCTTCGATGAAGACTGCCCAGTCACCATCGGCGCTGCGCAACACCGCATCCTCCGGCACGGCGATTACGTCCGCCAAGTCACTGCCAACGATGCGAGTATCCACAAACAAGCCCGGATGCAGTTGTTCATCCGGGTTGGCAACTTCGATGCGAATGGCCAAAGTACGGGTGGTTTCATCCAACACATGGTGCGCTTGAATTACGCGCCCTTCGAACCAGGTCTCGCCGACACGCACGCGCGCGCGGCTGTCCGTCTTCACGCCGAGCGCCTCCTCGGGGGTCAGATTCGCTTCGACCCAGATTTTCGACTCGTCACTGATCTCAAACAGTTCGCGGCCGGGTTCGACGTATTCACCCTCGACAAACTCGTCGCGAATGACCGTGCCGGCTTGCGGTGCCAGCAGTTGGAAGGTGCCATCCGCGCTGCCCTTATTCCCAGCCAACAACGCCGTGATCTGACCAGCGGTCATGCCGTACGCGCTGACGCGCGAGCGTGCTTGCTGTTGCGCGACTTGCGCTTCGGTATAGCGTCGTTCGGAGACGGTAGATTTACCGAGTGATTCAACCCGACGCCATTCGCGCTCGGCCACTTGCAGTGCGCCCTGCGCTTCGGCCATTTCGACACTCGACAAAGTGACCATGGGCTGTCCAGCGGTGACTTGTTCGCCCAGTCGCACGTGACGCTGCATGATCTGTGCCGTGATGCGAGGCGAGACTTTCCGCGTCAGATAGGCGTTCAGTTTGACCTCGCCCGGCGCGCTGATCTCAGCGGCCAAACTGCGTGCCTTAAGCAGTTCAACGACAATACCGGCCATGCGTTGTTGCTCGACGCTGATATCAACCGCACCGCCTTCTTCTTCCTCTTCGTCGCCCTCATCGTGATCGTCGGCTTCACCCTCGTGTTGGCCGGCCGTTTCTTGTTCGTCGTGATCATCATGATCGTCTTCTTGTGCATAAATCGGGGTCACGAGCGTCAAACACAGACACAGCGCCCAAAGTTTCAGGGTGTTCATTGGGGATTTCTCCGTAAAGTTATTGCGTCTGTTCGGATTCTTGCGGTTCATTGGTACGCTCCCTGGCCGAGCCAGGCATCGACCTGACCGGATGCCCAAAGCCACTCAAACCAGGCGCGCCACAGCGCTTGGCGCAAATCAAGGGCGCTCTCTTGCACATTGAGGGTCGCCGTCAATTGCACTAGGTAGTCTGTGGTGCTGAGTTCGCCGGCTTGCCACAGTTTTTGCAGTTGCTCGGTTTGGCTGGTCAGACTCGACTGCCCGGTCAATTCCCAATCGCCCCAAGCACCACGCGACAATTCATAACGTTCGGCCGCGCTCGTGAGTCGTGCGTAAGCACGCTGCATCACATCGTCAGAGATTTGTTGCGCCTGACTGCGTTCTGCCATCGCCGCGGTAACTTCATAGTTGAATCGATTGCGCACGAAGAGCGGTATCGTTACGTTGACGCCAACTAAATTCTCACCGCCTTCGCGACCGCCCGCCAAACTGATGGTGGGATCGGGCCGACGTTCGCGTTCCCGCAAGGTCACCGTCGCGTTGGCGGTTTCGACTTGGCGGCGTGCCGCCAACACGTCCGGTAAGGCCAGCACCAGCGATTGCGGATCGGCTGCACTCTTTGGAAGCTCCGGCATTTGCGCAGGCAAGGTCGGCCACTGTTCGGGCGATGAGCGTGGTGTGAGATTGCGCACCGCTTGCCGGGCTTCGGCAAGGGCGGCTCCGGCAGTCGCTTTTTGAATGCGCGCATCCGTAGAGGCCAGCGATGCCAGCGCGAATTCGACCTGGTTGAGATCTCCGGCTTCGAAGCGCCGTTTTGCCAGCGTCGCGAAATCGTCCATCAAAGCGCGGCGCGCCTCGGCTAGACTTTCGCGCTCCATACCCGTCTGATGCTGTGCCAAACCGTCAAGGAGATCGACTGTGACCGCCCATCGCGCGGCGAGGTACTCGGCCTCCACCACCAGGCGGTCCGATGTCGCGACCGCCGTGCGGGCTTTGCGCTTGCCGCTCCAATCGATGGTTTGGCTGATACCAATCGCACGCGTATCAACATCACCATTCTCGGCATCTAGACTCAGTTGCGGGTTGTACAAGGGCCGCGATGCCGCGTCTCGATAGGCCCCACTGGCGTCAAGTGCTGCCTGCGCGGCTTGTACCCGCGGGTTGGTGTCGACCACCGATTGCACAAATCGGATGAGCGCGGGATCGGCACGCGTGGCCGCAGGTGTTGCCTCGTCGGCCAACGCCGCACAAGGATTGAATATCAGGCCACCCAATAACAGGGTTAGCCCACAAAGTGGCTTTTGCATAAATCATCTTCCGAATACAGATAGTCGGCGCGCACACCGAAGACGATTCGGTACGCACGAACTTTTAGGAAAAAATGATTTAGGCGTTAGGAGGGGGTGTGGGGGGTGCTTGGGCGAAGTTACGCAGGTGAGGCCCGCGTCGGAGTCGCTGATCGCCGGCGACTAACGTCGGCACCGCGATGCTCGCGCAGCCGGTGATGCTGGAGGTATGTCCGTGACAGCAGTGTTCGCAATGATCAACGTCGGGGATGGATTCTGAACCAGTGTCCATCGACGAAACAGTGTGCTTATCGACGAGATGCGCTGAGTCTCCGCCATGCGGATGGCCAGTTGTTGCAACGTCAGCGGCGCCGTCCACGCTCATAAAGAGCACGGAAATCATGACGGATATGCACCAAAAGGACCTCATAGCGCGGCTATGGTACATCGGTTTGCACGTCCAGGGGCGGATTTGGGTCACATTTGTTCGCGCCGAGGTCTAGTTCTGTCCGCGCCAACCGGATGACGTGCAGTGCTGCGCTGATGTTCAGCGCAGCGATGACGCCAGCGACCAGTAGGTCGGGCCAGCGAGACGCACTCGCAAATACGCCGGCCGCCGCCAGCATTACGGCGACGTTGCCGATTGCATCGTTTCGACTGCACAACCATATCGATTGCTTGTTACTGTCGCCGGCCCGGTAGCGGTAGAGCAGGAACGCAACGGCCACATTCACGACCAAGGCCAGGAGTGCGATCGAGCCCATCATGGACGGATCCGGCGCACTGCCGGTCATCGCGCGGTACACAGCGCTACCAATGACCCAGGTTCCGAACAACGCCATGGTCGCGCCTTTAAACAAGGACGCTTTGGCACGCGCGGTAATGGCCATCCCTACCACAAACAAGCTGATAGCGTAGTTTGCGGAGTCGCTAAAGAAATCGAGGGCATCAGCTTGTAAGGACATGGAATCGCCCACGTGGCTCGCAACGATCTCAACGAAAAACATCGCAAGATTCGCAATCAAGGCAATCCACAACACGCGTTGAAATAGCGGGTCGGACGATGCGCGGTCGGTGGCATCAGCAGAGCAATCGGTGCAGCCAGGCATCAATCAATCCCCCTCGATGTCGAGGGGTTCACCCACGTGCGCCACCATGTCATCAATGACGCAGCGAATATGGTCGTCCAAGGCCGAGTAAAAAATCTGCTTGCCACGACGTTCGCCGCGCAGCACACGCGCTGCTTTGAGTAGTCTAAGGTGATGACTCACCAACGACGGTGACAGCGTTAGCCGTTCGGCGATATCGCCGACGCTGATCGGTTCTGTCAGACAAATGAGGATGATCCGCAATCGCGTGGGATCGCCCATCAGCCGAAAAAGATCTGCCAATTGCACGACGGTATCTTCGGAATCCAAGCGTACCAGCTGGTTAGGTTGTGCTTTCATTAGCAACTTACATATGAATATATATTCATATGTTGACACATAAAGGGCCTTCGGTCAAACTTTCTGTAGTGGTTTTGACGAGTACCTCTCATGTTGAGCATTGCTGTCTACATCCTCAGTGCAGCCGCGTTGCTCGGTATCGCGACCCTGTCATTGTTCGCGTTCTTGCGGCGAGGCTTTGAGTTTTGGCCGCCGCCGAGTGCTGATTGCTGGCAACATCGGACCTTCCGAATGCTGTTCCGTGTGTTTTTCGTCAGCTTGGTCACGATCTCGTTTGTGGAATTCGGTGGAGCCCAATCCTTTGGCTGGCAGTACGTCGTCGGCATTCCTTTGCTGCTTGTAGGCTTCGGTTTGGCGCTCTACTGGACAAACTTTCTCGGCTGGCGAAACGCGTTTGGTGAAGCACTGGGGCTGAAAACTGAGGGTATCTATCGGTGGAGTCGGAACCCGATTTATGTGGTCTCCATAGTCGGTATGCTCGGATGGGGGCTCATCGTCGGATCGTGGATGGTGAGTTCGCTATTGGTTGCCTGGGGCCTTTGCTATGTTTTTGCGACGTTCGTGGAAGAGCCGTGGCTGGAAAAGCAATTCGGACGGCAGTATGTGAATTACAAGGCTCATGTTCCCAGATTTATTCGTCTCTCGGGGCCGTAGATGAAAAACCAGTTCTCCGAATGGCAATTGCGGGAAATGACCGTCTGCCCATAGATGGAAGCAGACATCGAAGTTACTTGAGTTTTGGGCAACAAACTTCTTTGCAAAACCGCAGCCGTTAGCAAATGTCCAGAAGTCGTGAAGATCGCGGCCTTAGCGGCCACAGTGAAAAGCAGACGTGCGAGACGAGTGGCAAGTTTTCGCACAGAACTCAGGTGGTCATGAGCGGCGAGTATTGGCCGTTTTTAACCACTTGCATGTAGTCGGTACCGACGGCCCAGCGGCAAGTCTTGGGAAATTCCGCAGAAACGGGGGCAGAAACTTTGCCCCCGTTTCCGCTAGCCTGTCCGGCTGACAGCCGATAGAGTCTTCTGCATCAACGCGAAAAACCGTTGATTCAGTTCTTGCATTAACACCGTCGTCGTTGCGGTATACCAACGACACCCGCTCTGATCTGTTGTCGGAGCACCCAAGCGCCTCAAAGGGTCGTGCGATTGGCGCAGCGGTGAAAACCGCCGATCCCTCTTAATGACAGACAGCTGTTCGTGCCGCTATTCGACCGGCAGCCTGACCCAGTCGGCGGCGCTCCTGCGTCAGCCCGTCAACTCTATTGCGCCAGTTCCTGGTGCAACACTTCAATAGACCGCAACAACGCGACACCGTCCTTGCTGCCGTCATGCTGGATGCGTGACCCAGCGATGTCGAGTATCGAACCCCTGTTGCAACACAGCCCGTCTTTGTGAGCGCCCAGGCGCCGCACAGAGACGGGCCTCTTGAAACTGGCGCAAGTCTGCGTCCCAACAGGCTTTGACCGTGCCAAGGCGCGGTGTCATAGCCGTCGAAACTCCCTGCCCGGCGGCCAGTCGACGGACTGACTGGCGCAGCCCATACCCGATTCCGCGGCCCTTTGGGTCGTTCTGGGGTGTGACGACCAGGGGATTGAACACACAGCGCCTCGCGCTGCTTAAGTCCTGCAATGGGGCACTCACGCTGTGACCGCCAGCTGATTCGCGGTTTATCACTCACCAGAGACCAGGAATCGCTGTGAGAAACCGAAACGAGAACACGAATTTGGATTTGGGAGAACGTCATGAAGAAAGCAGGTGGTCATCGTAACTTTGGTTACGGCAAACAGATGACATGGGCTGGCAAACAGGCTCTGCGAGATCAGTACGGCAATGGACACTATGGGACCGTCACCGGCCATGCCGAGCGTTGGCGACGGTTCGTTACCTGGTGTCGCGACGAGCGCAATCTACGCGATGCACGATTAATCGATAAGGAGGTCGTGCAGGACTACGGAAAATCACTCGGAGACAAGGTCGATGCCGGCATGTCCCCGGCCTACGCACAGAACCTGCTGTCATCGGTTAACGTCGTGATGCAGGCGATGCGGAGCGATCGGCAGATTCGCGTTGCGCCAGTCGAGTTTGTCGGCCAACGATCACGAATACGAACCGACCCACCGGCAGGTCTCGACCAAAGAGCCGTGCGCCAGTGTGGCGATCAACTACGCAGGGAGGGACATGAGCGGGTTGCGGCGACCGTGGAAGTGGCCAGAGCGCTGGGTCTACGCCTTAAGGAAGCCTCCCTGCTCAACGCACGAGTCGCACTGGGTCAGGTGACGAAACACGGTGCGGTCAATATCACGGCCGGTACCAAAGGCGGCCGCGGTCATCGTGTGGATCGCTGGGTCCCGGTCTCGGGAGCCGCGATTGGATGCCTGGTGCGAGCGGCCAGGGCTCAGGGATCGGGACGTAATCTTATTCCGTCCCACCTCACCTGGAAACAGTGGTACTCGCACATCCATCATGTCTGGGCCTCGGTCAGAGACGACTACGGTCTGAAGAAGATTCATGACCTGCGTGCCGCTTACGCCTGCGAACGCT